>CAYLOO010000016.1:0-34531 GCA_964385355.1 uncultured Anaerolineaceae bacterium | reverse complement strand
CACACTGGGATAGGGCGCTCGCTGATGGTTGAGATCGAGAACCGCTTGCGGTCTAGAGGTTGCCGGAAGTATTATCTGCTGGTTACGAAAGATAATGAGGCTGCGTTGGCGTTCTATGATTCATTTGGAGCTGAAGTGATGGATCTTTATGTTCTGGGGAAGGTGATCCAGTGAGAATTGCTGTTCTCACGATCTCGGATCGGTCTGCTCAGGGAGAGCGTGAGGATCGATCTGGTCCACTCATCCAAGAGATTGCCCGCGAGCGAGGGTGGGAAGTGATCGCATCCGATATTGTCGCTGATGAGCAGGTTGAAATCGAGGAGCGGCTTGTGTCCTGGTGCGATAGCGGTGAGATCGACCTCGTTCTGACCACCGGCGGCACGGGTTTCTCCCAGCGTGATCGAACCCCTGAGGCGACTTCCAAGGTTGTAGAGCGGCTGGCGCCGGGGCTGACGGAGGCGATGCGGGCGCGAAGTATGAGCATGACTCCTCACGCAATGCTCTCGCGAGCGGTTGCCGGAATCCGAAAAAGCACGTTAATTGTGAACTTGCCCGGCTCACCGAAGGCTGTCAAGGAGAATTTGGATGTGATCCTCCCCGCGCTGCCCCATGCAATTCAACTTCTGAGAGAAGACCCGGATGCGGAGCAAGGCCATCATCCGCTCCCTCCACATCGAACGACCTGATCCTATGGAGGAGAGAATGTCATCCAACAAGAAATACCGTTGGTACGTTTTGGCAATGTTTTTTGCTTTCATGCTCTTGCATCAATCGGACCGTCTCCTCATCGCGCCGCTCACGACGCCAATCATGGAGACATTCGGGATAAACGAAGCACAGATGGGCGCAGTTGTGACTGGCGCCTTATTGGTCGGTGCATTTCTTTATCCTATATGGGGTTACCTTTATGACCGTTTCTCGAGACCTAAATTGCTGGCGCTCGCCTCGGCAATATGGGGATCGACGACATGGTTGAGCGCCATTGCGCCGACGTATAAAACCTTCTTGGCAACACGTGCTTCCACGGGTGTCGATGACTCGAGCTACCCGGGTTTATACAGTTTGCTGTCGGATTACTTCAAACCAGGCATGCGCGGCAAAGTCTACGGGTTTGTGCAGTTATCCCAACCCTTAGGTTACATGCTTGGCCTCGTCGTCGCTACTTTTTTGGTTTCGAGTATGGGTTGGAGGAAAATCTTCTATGTTACGGGTTCTTTGGGTCTCGTTCTGGCGGTGATCATATTCTTCACGGTGCGTGAAGCGCCGCGTGGCAGCAGCGAGCCCGAGTTCGAGGGGGTTGAGGATATTGGTGTTTATAAATTCGAGCGAAAGCATGCCCTGGGATTGTTTCGAAAACGTTCACTATTGCTGCTATACGCTCAGGGGTTTGTCGGTGTCTTTCCCTGGAATGTTATTACTTTCTGGTTTTTCCGGTATTTGGAAGTCGAGCGAGGATTTGATGAAAGTGCAATTCTGCTGACGCTCGGCCCAGCTATTCTTATGCTCGCATTTGGTTACTTCATCGGCGGGGCGGTAGGCGACTTCGCCTTCAAACGAACACCTAGAGGGAGATTGCTCGTCGCGATGAGTGCTGTCTTACTAGGCGCGGTGCTGCTTACAATCACGATGAATGTCCCCATAGGAGAGCGCACCCTATTTATGGGCATGATGATCTTGACGGCACTGTTCATTCCATTTGCTTCGGCGAATGTCGTCTCGACAGTGCACGATATCACGCTGCCTGAAATCCGAAGCACTGCTTTATCCGTCCAGCTATTCATCGAGAACGGTGGTGCGGCGATAGCTCCCTTTATCGCCGGTTTGATTGCGGTGCGCTATTCTCTACACGATGCAATTCTGTGGATATGCATCATGGCCTGGGTGCTGGGAGCGGTAATCCTGGCTTTTGCGGCTTACAAGGTGCCGGAGGATGTCTCCAGCCTGCGCGAAGAAATGCGAGAGCGAGCCTTGAGTGAGCAAGAAGTTCCAGCGCTGGGGAAGATTTAAGCATGATTCCCGTTCGAGCGATGGATCTGCGCGCCGCTCAGGCGAGATGAACTGAGTCAGATTTGTGGTTGATCGAAACAAGGTAATAAACCGGAAAGTCGTCGAGAGTGCAGAGAGTGCCTCCCCGGTGCTAACGCGGCTCATTGCCGGAGTTCTTTCCGATCATACCGAGACCGTCTTTAATTTTAACGAGCTTGAGAAGATCGGGCTTGCCCTGCTAAATCGATTGCCGGTTTCGATTGCCCGTGCGGTTGTTCGCCAGCAGTTTCGATGGACAGCACTTTCTCCCTTTGAAGCGGAAAAACTCCAGGTAGAAAAACTCGTCGCCGCACGCCTCGCTGACTATGATGGGGTCGATGGGAATTTTGATACGATTCTCGTAGGCAGTGCGATGGGTGGCGCTACGGCTCATCTCGCGGCGGTACTCGGTGCTCCATTCCTTCCCCAGCCTTTCATTCTTGGCTTGCGAGGCGGGAGCCCCGAAGATAAAGTATCCCCTCACCTTGCGCTCACTTCGCGCGTTGCGGAGCGGATTCTGGACAGGAATCCGGAGGTCATGGCTATCGGACACTTTGATCCGATCCATGATGGATGGCTCACGCGCGTTGTCAGTCATCTGCGATTGAAGCTGATTGATTTGCCGCGAGGTTATCGGGAATTTCTTCAGAATAAGCTCAAACCAGGCGGCACGATTGTCTATGTGGATTGCGAGGCGCGCTGGCTGCAATACAAGCTAGGCGCTCGACGGGTCTACCAAATCGGCGGTTGGGGGGGGATTTCGCCCAAAGAGTTCATTGAAGGAAGCGAGCGTATCGACAATGCGCTGGCGGAGTCTGGCTCAAAACACCGCGGGGGTTGGGAAATCCCAGATCAAGATCCCTTCGAGGGACCTGAATCGGAGTGGGGAAGTGAGCCGGGCCTCGACCAGGCATTGGAAGTCTTCGCGCGCGAGCAGGGATACGGTTTTGAGCGTATCCATTTCGAAAACCCGCAGGGGTTTTCACGCCTGGCATTTCTCGCCCATGAGGAACTTTACCGCCGGCAGGGGCGCGAGGCAGAGGGCGTCGTGGTGGAGACCTTCACCCAGTATGATCCTCAACTCGTACTCTCCTCGGGTTTGTTACCTCTGTGGTTGATCTTCAACACGACAGACAGCCGCGATTTTCTTGAGGCGCAGAGCCAATTCTTCCCCCGTGGGAAGCCTGTCTATTTCAGCGGCCTGGTCACGCTCTCACGCACACCGGACATGGTGCCGTGGGAACGGTGGGCGCAGACTTTGGAGGGTTTCTCCTGGACCAGTATCGGCGCCCGTCCGTCTCGATACCCCGAGGATCTAATCTCTCTGTGGCAATGGTCGGAACGTCTCCGCGAGCTTGCACCACCCTCAGAAGCTGCGAAACCCTCCACATTACCGCTATCCGCGTTGCTCGATCTCATCCCCCAAGTCTAATCGACACATATACCACCAGGGAGACCCTGTTGCGTTGATTATACTTGACAAATAATATCCAATAAGATAATATTATCCCTAGACCCACCCCCGTAGGGGGGGGGTAAGATCGGAGTGCATCATGGAACGAGAGGACACGCTTCACCGTTTGAAAAACATCGCCGGTCATATTCACGGGATTGAGCGCATGGTCGAGAACGATGCCTACTGCATCGATTTACTCAGACAAATCCAGGCGGTGCAGGCGGCGTTAAACAAGGTGAGTTCAAATATTTTAAACGACCATCTCCATTCTTGTTTAATCACCGCTGTGCGCGGCGAAGACCCTGAAGAGCGCGAACGTGTACTCAAAGAAATCATTGAAGTCTACGAGACGGCGACGAAAGTATAGTTTCACGGAATCCGAGAAAGTAGTCACGGAGGTATAGGATGAGCACAGTTTCGTTTGAAGTTCCAGGGATCTCATGTGGTCACTGCACGCACACGATCCAAACCGAAGTGGGGGAACTCGAGGGAGTGCAGAGCGTTGAAGCATCGCAGAGTGACAGGCGGGTGACGGTGGAGTTTGAGCCCCCGGCGACGGAAGCAAGTATCATCGGTCTACTGACGGAAATCAACTACCCGCCAGCAATATAGAGGTCAATTCATAGTGATTGGATAGGTAAGAGGCATTGAGCCTCGAAACGCAGTGGAGTGACGTAGAGGACGCCGCTCCACTGCACTATGTGCTTGATAAAAAACTCAATTATTTTGCCTAAACGAGGAACGTCGTGATCTGTAAATTCCAAGCCGATCGCCCAGGGCGAGATTAAAAGTAAAACCAAGGAAAGAGTAAGAGAATCATGGAAGAAACGAAGAGGGCGCTCACACTTCCGATTACTGGAATGACCTGCGCGAACTGCGTGGCCGCGGTCGAACGTAACCTGAAAAAGCTCGACGGAGTCCAGTCTGCGAATGTCAATTTAGCTTCTGAGCGCGCGAGTGTGGAATTCGATCCCACCAAGGTGGGTCAAAAAGACATCATCGCCCGAATCAAACGAACAGGATATGACATCGCCCTAGGAGAAGCAGACTTCGTTCTGAAGCGTTTGGGTGACGTCAATGACGCACGCCGATTGGAAGAAGCCCTGCTTGTAACCGACGGTGTTGTCGGAGCCTCGGCGAATCTGGCTTCCGAGCGTGTACGCGTCCAATACATTCCAACCGTCGTGAGTCAGTCAGACCTTCGTAAAGTGATCAGCAACACGGGTTTTGAAGCACTCAAGACATCCGATCGAGTGGAGGATGTCGAACGTGCGGCAAGAGAGAAGGAGATCAATCACCAGAAGCGATTGCTCACGCTGGGGCTGTTATTAACGATCCCTTTGTTCCTGCTCTCTATGTTCAGAGATTTTGGGTTCTTGCCCGCGGGTTTCGCTGATGCGAACTGGATCCCGTGGCTGATGTTCGCTCTGGCAACACCGGTTCAATTCTACGTGGGCTGGCAATACTACGATGGAGCCTACAAGTCGCTACGCAACAAGTCAGCTAACATGGACGTTCTGATCGCAATGGGCTCCTCAGCAGCCTATTTCTACTCTGTTCCGGTGATGCTCGGTTTAATCGATGGGCATGTGTACTTTGAAACTTCGGCGGTTATTATCACCTTGATCGTCCTGGGGAAATTCCTGGAGGCGCGTGCGAAGGGCAGAACGAGCGAGGCGATCAAAAAGTTGCTTGGTCTACAGGCAAAGACTGCACGTATTGTCCGCGATGGGCAAGAGAGAGACATACCCATTGAAGAAGTCGAAGTAGGTGACATTGTCGTCGTAAGACCCGGAGAGAAGTTCCCTGTTGATGGCGTTGTGATCGAGGGCAAAACATCTGTCGATGAGTCAATGCTCACCGGCGAGTCTCTGCCGCAAGAGAAAGGACCTGGATATCCTGTAGTCGGCGCTACGGTGAACAAGCTAGGCCGGATCAAGTTCGAAGCGTTAAAAATTGGAAAGGATACAGCCCTGGCGCAGATCATCCGTCTGGTCGAGGATGCTCAGGGAAGCAAAGCTCCGATTCAACGTCTGGCAGACCAGGTCTCGTCGGTCTTCGTCCCGGCTGTGATAGGGATTGCCTTAATTACGTTTCTGGCATGGTATTTCCTTGCCCCTCCTCCGACGGGTGAGATCTCTATCTTTACCCGCGCTCTGATCAATACGGTGGCAGTCCTGGTCATTGCTTGCCCTTGTGCGATGGGCTTGGCTACTCCTACAGCAGTGATGGTGGGGACCGGTAGAGGCGCCAACATGGGGATTTTATTCAAATCCAGCGCGGCGCTTGAGCAGGCAGGTAGTTTATCAACGGTCATCCTTGATAAGACGGGCACAATCACTCGCGGCCAACCTGCGGTCACTAACATCATCTTGAATGGATGGGAGGGGACCGAGAGAGATTTCCTTAAGCTCGTCGCGAGCGCTGAACGCGGGTCCGAACACCCATTGGGAGAAGCGGTCGTTGAAGCGGCTCTAGATCAGGATATTCCATTAGATGAACCGGACGGTTTCAAAGCTATTGCTGGCCATGGAATAGTCGCCAGCGTGGGAGAGCGGGAGGTTATCATCGGTTCAGCGAAGCTGCTCGCTGAACGCGGTATGGGAATCGAGGGCCTCCAGGGGGAGATAGAGCATTTGCGGTCGCAGGCGAAAACAGTGATCGCCGTTGCAATAGATGGTGAACCAGCCGGTATTTTAGGCATCGCCGATACGGTGAAAGAGGGTTCGTCCGAAGCAATCAAAGACATCAAAAACATGGGGCTGGAGGTCGTCATGATAACGGGCGATAACCTCCAAACCGCCCGAGCGATCGGTTCTTTGGTGGGAATAAACTCGCAAGATTCCCAGGGGAACAGTCTCATCCGCGCCGAAGTGCTTCCAGCAGAGAAGGCAGAAGTGGTCAGAGATCTTCAAAGCCAGGGAAAGGTTGTTGCCATGGTCGGGGATGGGATCAATGACGCTCCAGCGCTAGCACAAGCGGATGTTGGAATTGCCATTGGAACCGGTACGGATGTGGCTATTGCCGCCGCTCCAATTACGCTTCTAAGCGGGGATCTGCGCGGCGTACCGCGAGCAATCACTCTATCTCGCAGAACCCTGCGTACCATCAAGCAGAACCTTTTTTGGGCGCTGATTTATAATGTACTCCTCATTCCTAGCGCAGCATTCGGTTTCCTGAATCCCATGTTTGCCGCTGGGGCTATGGCTTTCAGTTCGATATTCGTTGTAACAAACAGCCTCAGGTTGAGAGGTTTGAAGCTTACCTGATTATCTGTTTCATCGGGGAGAGAGCCGAAAAGATTTGCCACCTTGATCGTTGGGGGCGAAGGCGGTATGCTTCACACTTTCAGGTGTGATGAAACCACAATAAGGGGAATACTGGATGGAGGAGAGACGGATTCGATGGATCTCAGCGGCCTTACTTTAAGCCCATACTGGGTTGGCATTGCGACTCTTGCAGGGTTGTTATCGTTCTTATCGCCCTGCGTCCTCGCTCTAGTACCAGCTTATATCGGCTATCTCGGCGGGCGATCTGTATCACCCTCGGGCGATGTTATCGCAAATCGCTGGACTACCTTCTCGCACGGGGTGGCTTTTGTCGTTGGGTTCAGCGCCGTATTCGTGCTGCTTGGCGTCGCAGCGTCGGCGATTGGTTTCATTTTATACGATCTGCGAATCTGGATTGCACGTATCGGTGGAGTGGTCGTGATTATCTTTGGGCTTCATACAATGGGTGTGATCAACATCCCTTTCCTGAACTACGACACCCGGCGGCAGGTACAGCCTAATCTGGGATTGGGCTACTTCTCATCGGCGTTAATGGGCGTTTTTTTCGCTGCTGGTTGGGCGCCGTGCGTTGGACCAGTCCTCGGCGCCGTCCTCACACTGGCGTTAAGCAGCGCGCGAATTATCGAAGGCATTATTCTTCTTAGCGCCTATTCGCTCGGCCTGGCAATCCCCTTTCTTTTGATGGCTTTGGGGATTGGACAAGCAGCGGAACTCATGCGTAAATACAGCAACGTGGTCCGTTACATCTCCATCGTCACCGGCGTTATTCTGGTCATTGTTGGCGTGTTACTGCTCACTGGTCAGCTCGAACAACTAGCACGGTACGGATTCTTTGTCGACTTTGGTCTCTAGGATCAGCATGCGTTCGGGGCCTTCCTCTCGTATTGCCGCATACATCCTGGTGGGCTTTCTCGTTGGAGTCGCTTTTGCAATGGCCTTGTTCCTCGGCTTCCCAAGTGGAGAATCAGAAACTACTATTAGCGTATTATCAACCGCATCGCTTGAATCGAATGAAACAGAAGAAGTTGGAACGGTCGTAAGTAAGATTGCACCAGAGATTGGTGCGCAGGCTCCGGACTTCGCATTGCGCGATCTGGAGGGAAATGAAGTCCGCCTGAGCGACTACCGCGGAAGAACGGTGCTCCTGACTTTTTGGGCGACGTGGTGCGGTCCATGCCGTCTGGAGATGTCAACATTTGAAGATCGCTATCTAGCGTTAAAGGACGATGGTTTCACCGTCTTGGGGTTAAACTACGACGAACCCGTTGAGGATGTGGGCGCCTTCCGTGATGAACTCGGTTTATCCTTCCCCCTTCTTCTCGATCCTGGCGGAAGTGTTCAACGACTTTACCGAATTCGCGGCTATCCATCAAGTATCTTTGTTGATCCCCAGGGTATGGTTCGCGCAATCCATGTAGGTCTTATAAACGAGGGCCAACTGCACGATTATCTGGTAGAACTTGGGTATTCCCTATGATACGAGTGACACTTTATACCAAAGAAGATTGCAGCCTTTGTGAGGAGGTGAAATCCTACCTGACCTCACTTGAGAAGGAAGTTCCGCATACCCTTCAAGAGGTGGACATCAATACCGATCCCGCCCTTCGTAAGAGCTACTTCGAGCGTGTTCCTGTCGTCCAGATTGGTCCATACACTCTCGAGGCACCCATCTCTGAGATCGATTTGAAAATCGCGCTAAATGCAGCAGCGGCTGGGCATTCTAGTGATGAGAGTTCTTCGTCAATATCGCGGGGACAGGCGGTCAGGATGAACAAAGCGCTCCTTTTCTTCACCCGCCATTGGCTTGTCATATTCAACCTGCTCGTCCTTCTCTATGTCGGCTTACCCTTCGCTTCCCCCTATCTAATTAAGGCGGGTATGACAACTCCTGCTCGAGTGATATACAAGGTCTATGGCCCCCTATGCCACCAGCTTCCTTTCCGCTCCTGGTTCCTCTTCGGAGAACAGCCTGTTTATCCCTTAGAAAGAGCAGGTTTGGATATGAAGAGCTATGAGGAAATCGCGGGTGTCGACTCTATTGATTTGTTACGAGATCGAGCTTTCATCGGCAATGAAAGTTTGGGTTATAAAGTAGCGCTTTGCCAGCGCGATGTCGCGATTTATGGGAGCATCCTTCTTGCTGGTGTGATTTTCACCTTCCTCCGGTATAGGTTAAAACCGCTGCCGATCTGGGCCTGGTTCATCATCGGCATCCTCCCGCTTGCTCTGGATGGGGGATCCCAGCTGATTACGTCTCTCCCATTCGTGCCCTTCCCCTGGCGTGAGAGTACGCCCTTCTTCCGTTCGCTCACGGGGATACTTTTCGGCGTGGCGAATGTATGGATGGCGTATCCGTATGTAGAAGAAATCATGGTCGATACACAAACCCTTGTTGCTGCAAAGCTTGCTGCCGCAGGTGAGATCAACTGATCGATGAACCCCCTTTATGAATCTCCTGGCAAGAATACCCCATAGCTTGCTATGGGGATGAATTGCCCTTTATGCCAACTTTTGATATAGTCATATTGTGCATAAACGTACCTATAAGTACAGAATCTACCCAACGAAATCACAACGATCTGCTTTGCAGAGGTCGCTTGATGCCTGTCGCTGGGTTTACAACGAAACGCTTGCTAATCGAAAGAACGCGTGGGAGGAAAACCAAACCTCCATCTCCCGATATGACACCATCAAAATGATTCCCGGCTGGAAACGAGAGCATCAATTTTTGAATGATGCTTATTCTCAATGTTTGCAAGAAGCATGTACTCGTGTTGATCTTGCGTTTAAAGCTTTCTTTCGTCGCATCAAGAGTGGACAAAAGCCGGGCTACCCAAGATTCAGGGGGCAATTTCGATATGATAGTTTTACATATCCCCAAAGCGGCTTTGATCTTCTGAATAACGATAGACTTCATCTGTCCAAGATCGGGGGTGTGAAAATCAATCTCCATCGTCCTATAAAAGGCAAAATCAAGAGGCTGACAGTTATAAGGGATGGAGTCGGTAATTGGCACGCTTGCTTTTCGTGCGAGATCGAATTGAAGCCACTTCCACAAATTGATACAACAGTCGGTATAGATATAGGGATCACCAATTTCGCTACATACTCTAACGGCGAGAAGATTTCCAACCCTCGCTTCTTCCGTAAAGAGGAAAAGGCTCTCGCAAGAGCGCAGCGTAAATTGAGTAAAACCGAGAAAGGAACACCGGAGAGAAATAAGCGACGAAGGGTATTGTCCCATATATATAACCGCATTGCTAACAAACGTCGAGACTTTGCGCACAAGCTCAGTCGTAAATTGGTGAACGGTTTTGGTGTAATAGCATTTGAGAAATTGGATATTGTTGACATGATGGACGGGAACTGGCGCAGCATGAACAGAAATATCTCGGATGTTGCCTGGAGACAGTTTGTGCAATTCACAATTTACAAAGCGGAAGAAGCTGGTAGATCGTGCGTACAAATTGATCCACGGAACACGACAAAAATGTGTTCCCGTTGTGGTCGATTGGTCGAAAAGGATTTGTCTATTCGTGTTCATGATTGTCCTTTTTGTGGACTCTCCCTCGACAGAGATCATAATGCCGCCATCAATATTTTGAGATTGGGAATACAATCTCTGGGTTTGTCCCTAGATGCCCCGTAGCTTGCTGCGGGGAGTATTCACTAATCCCTGGGGAACTGCAGATAGGATTCTTGAAGACAAACAGCCAGCCTATGTCTTTTTGCTTGCCATGGTAGACTCTCCAAATGGTTCGCACACAGTTTGAATCCCTGGTTTATTATCAATTTAAGTCGCTGTTGCAGCCGAATTTAGTCCATGGTGTTTTCACGCGTCATGGCGGTGTGAGTCCCAATCCCTGGCATTCGCTCAACCTTGGCGGTACGGTCGGTGATGACCCCGACAAAGTAGCAGAGAATCGCAAGCGGTTATTTTCCGCGTTGGACCGCCCGGTCAGTTCGGTTTTCGATGTCTGGCAAGTGCATTCTGCTGATGTCGTTGTCGCCGATGGACCACGTAATAACCGCCCTCATTCCAAGGGAGACATCATCCTCACAGACAATCCCGGTGTGACGCTCCTGATGCGCTTCGCCGACTGTGTGCCCATTCTTCTTTACGATCCCCGTAGGAGAGCGATCGGGATTGCCCATGCAGGCTGGCTGGGAACAGTGCGCCGGGCAGCGGAATTCGCTGTCGAGGCGATGGTGCGAACCTTCCAGTCGGATCCTGCGGATATTCTGGCTGGTTTGGGCCCTTCCATTGGACCGGATCATTACACGGTGGGAGAGGAAGTTGTCGAACAGATCGAGGCGAGCTCCGGGTTGGAAGCCTCTCGCTATGTCGCTCGTAGAAATGGGAAGACGTATCTGGATCTCTGGAGAGCAAATGAGGCATTGTTACAGGGGCAGGGGGTAGTTCAAATAGAAGTAGCCCAGATCTGCACAGCCTGTCATATCAATGATTGGTACTCGCATCGCAATGAGGCAGGGAAGACGGGCAGGTTTGGGGCCGCGATTGCCTTAAGTGAAGGACACTTTTGAGAGGACAATAGTGGAAGAGAAAATTGAAGCGAACCTGCGGCTTCTTAACGTGCGGATTTCCGAAGCCGCTATTAGAAGCGGAAGAGGGGCTGATGCGGTCGAGTTGGTTGCCATCTGCAAGGGGCAGCCCGCTTCAAGCGTGCGTATTGCATACCAGGCTGGACAAAGGGATTTTGGTGAGAATCGCGTTGCAGAAGCACGTGAGAAGCAGGTCGAACTCACCGATTTAAGCGAGATCCGCTGGCACATGGTGGGGCACATTCAGAGCCGCAAGGCGAAAGATGTCGCATCACATTTCTTCATGGTGCACTCCATAGACCGTGTGAAGATTGCGCAAAGGCTCGATCGATTCGCCGCGGATTCTGGACGGATCTTACCTGTCTTGATCGAGTGCAACACGTCGGGGGAGACGTCGAAGACCGGCTGGCCAGTATGGCAGATGGATGACTGGCCGGGTGCTCTCGAGGATATGCAGAAGATCCGCGATCACAAGAATCTGATTGTCCACGGTTTGATGACGATGGCGCCCTGGGCAGCGGACCCCGCGGTCCTGCGTTCCACCTTTCAGGGTTTGCGTGCTTTCCGTGCTTTCTTGGAAGAGAAACTCTCGATGGACCTGCCAGAGCTCTCGATGGGCATGACGGACGATTACGAGATCGCGATTGAAGAGGGGGCGACGATCGTGCGGGTAGGGAGAGCGATCTTCGGACCACGCCATACTGACGTCTAATAGAGTTGCGGTAAAATAGTCCCTGAGGGAGAATCCCTCATCGGTGTTGAGATTGCTTGCAAGGGATATTGTGTATAGGATAATGTAATCTGAAGGAGTACCTTTGACGAGTTTAGCGGATGTAATCTTGATCATCACAAGAGCGCTCACATTAATCATCCTGGCGGATGTGCTGGTCAGTTATTTTTTAGATGTGTTTCACCCGATACGCCAATTCCTGGATTCGATTGTTCAACCCTTTCTCGCACCAATACGCAGGTTATTACCTGCTATGGGAGGTCTTGATTTCAGTCCATTGGTGCTCTTCTTTCTGGTTGAGATGGCCGGCAGAGTGATAGTGGGAATCCTCGTTTGAATCAACAGACAGAAAACAGGGAATTTAAACTCCATAATGGGAAACGAGGGGCTGCGCTTACAGTCCGAGTGACTCCACGATCCCGAAAGACTGAATTTGGCGGCATCCTGGAGGATGGAACGGTGCGGATTCGTGTCGCAGCACCGCCGGTGGACGGAAAGGCGAATCGTGCCGTAATCGCGTTCCTGGCAAAGGTGCTGGGTACTCGGAAAAACAAGATCGAGATTGTTGCCGGTGAGCGAGGGCTGGATAAGATCATTTCGATCGACGGGATGCCTGCTGAAGAGGTTGAGAAGCATATTCAAGCGCATCTCGATCGAAAGAGCAAGAAATAGCCTCAAGTACAAACTTAAATAAAGCTGTGATATTTGGACCGACTGAAATGTCGGTCCTTCCTCTGTCCGTTTTCAAGACCTGTAGGGGCGAACCGGCGGCTCGCCCCTGATATGGAATGACCTGTCAAGTTCCCACAAGTATTTAATGGGTTCTTACTTGCTTCTCGTCGTTCAAAACCTACGGCGGCCGAGCAGGAAAGCTGGCCAAAATGATAGGCGGACAGGGCATTATCGACGGTTGATCAACCTGATATTCGCGGGTTTTGTTCCGGGAAAACCGGAACACCGCATGACTTTTATCCGTCGGGAGCTGCCTCTGTCTACGATCGCGTGTTCGGGCCTTAGCCCTAACGCCTAGGGGCGCTCGAGGGTTCTCCGTTCCGCGGCCGTGTCCGCCCATCTTTCTAGTCACGCTTCCTGTCTCGAATTATGATCACACCTTAAGCGGCCTGTGAAAAGCTATCAGGCTGCTGTTCATACTCTTGAACCGGGATCTCCTGGGCAATGGCCCAGACGAAACCCAGCATTTCTCGCGCCACAGCAACCACAGCCTTTTGCCTTGGTTTTCCTCTACCGACCAATCGGCGGAAACGACGATGAAGCCGATCCTGCGCTTTCCAGGCAATTGCTTTCACCCGCTCAGGTTGACCACGCTGGCGCCTGCGGAGTTCTCCCGAAAGACTCGGCGGATGGCGACTATGCCACGCAGCCTGAACCATGACATGGCGCACATGCGCATTTCCGGTTTTAGTAACCGAACCTCGTCTTTCCCGGGATCCACTCGATCTTTCGCTCGGGACCAACCCAACATAACCCATTAGTTGACTCGGGTTTGTGAAACGGCGTATGTCACCCAGTTCAGCTGCCAGCCTCGTTGCTGAGATTACCTTGATGCCACGCAGGCATTGCCAGGCCCGGATGAGATCCGCCAGAGGGCTGAACCCAACCGAATGCTCGAGTTCTGCTTCAAGGCGTTGACGACGCTCCTGGGCCTGCTCCATGGTGAGCATCATTTCTCGCAAAACAACCTGCTGGTTGGCACGTGGAAGCTTCACTGAATGCAGCCATCTCTGATGGCGGTATGTCCAGGAACTCATTCCCTCAGGCTTGCGGATACCCTGGCGCAGCAACAACTTGCGCACACGGTGCTGGGCTCGCACCAGATCTCCCTGGGCAGCTTCCACTGCGCGGGACAGATCGCGGAGTGCCTCATGGCGTTCATCTGGTACCCATATCGGTGCGAGATCGTTGCTTCGCAGGAGACGTGCCAACATGGTCGCATCTTTCCTGTCGGTCTTCACCCGAACGCCGGGCTTCTTGGGAATCATTGATGGCGCCACAACCACACACTCGATGCCGAGTTTGGACAATTGGCGGTAGATGACATATCCGCATGGCCCGGCTTCATAACACACTTTCAAGCGTTTGAAGGGACCTAGCTTTCGCATCACTTTATAAATCGCTTCTGGCTTGTTAGTTATCTTTCCAAGAGACCGAGGTTCTTTTTGGTGTTCAGCAATGGCAACGGAAATAGTTTCTTTGTGTACATCCAGACCGATAAATATGATACGCTTGTTCATGACCGACTCCCTTCATGTTTGCTTGTGGCTCTGCCCGTTTGGTAAAAATATGGTAACCCACGGTTTGCAAACAGGAGAGTCGGTCATTCCATTTTGTCTACGAGTGGAAGCAGAGCTTCCTGCCTCCACAAAAAAACCACAACCAACCTCCAGCCCGGGAACAACAACAATGCAAATCCCGTGAGCGCTGCTATATGTTCCTTAGAAACGTTCCATTGAAACGCCAAGCAGAATTGATCGTTGTCAGGGGGTATGGCTCCACGCTGCGCTTCGCGCAGCACTCCGGAGGAGCCATGAGTGCTTTGCGAGGGTAGACTACTGCACCCCCTTCCGAATGGCTAGTCATGCAATCTATATACGCTCGAGTTCCAAAGCCGGGCTCTGCCCAATCTATTAGGATTGCGTTTCACTGAGATTAAGAGTCTGAGATGACGAAATTTCCATATATTCGGATTTGCATGGTTGGTTTGAGCTGAGAGCTTGATGTTTAATCTGGGGGGTGTGGGGGAGTGGTCCCTCGACAAGCTCGGGATGATAAGTCCCCCACAGCCCCCCTTTGGGGGATTTAGGGGGAAGAAAAGAAATTGAGATTCATCACCTCTGCGTTGGTCTATCTTATTTGTCCACAGCGCAAATATCTAAGCGCAGGCTGCGCCTGCGACCGGAAGCAGAGCTTCTTGTCTCCATAAAGTCCTCAACCCATTACCTGCATTCAAGCGCACATGCGGGTGCGTCCCTATATTTAAAAACGTAGGGGCCGACACATGGATCGGCCCGTTTAGGTTAATCCGCAGAGGTAAGATTCAGGTAGATCTAGACGGTATCGAGGAGCGAATTTCAACGCCTGATGCCCTGAGCTGCCAGAGCGCCTCGTACGCTGCGTCTCTTAAATGAGGTTCAGAAGAACTCAGCGCCTGAAAGAGTTCCATTGCCAGTTCTTCCCCGCCGGCCCAGATGATGGCTTCAAGGGCGGCGATTTGCTCCTCCTCTGACCCTTTATTCAATGCTCGACGTACCATCTCCAGCGCTGCCCGACCAGGAGCGACTGCTAATCCCTCTTTCTCTGCGAAAGCTTGAAGCCATGGCAGGGTGGATAAATCATCGGTTGGAGGATTGATTTTCCAAGGTGGGTTGCGGTGCATCTCTATGACCTCGGCTGCAGCGCCTCTTACGACCCACTGATCATCATCCAGATGAACTGCTTCGAGAATCTCAATTGCCCATGCTTCTGGAACCCTGGCCAAACCAAAGACTGCGGCCCGGCGTGTGAGCAGGTTTTCCATCTCCATCGCATCGCGCAGCATGGCATATCCTTCGTCCGGGTTACACGCCAGCGCTTCTGCCGCTGCGATCAGAACGCCCTCGTCGCTCTCAAGTAAGATATGCCCTAGACCTTCGAGAGCTTCATCAGTTCCTATGGATGCAAGGGCCAAGCACGCAGCCTGGCGTGAGTGCAAATTGCGCTTGTTTTTAATTGTCTGGATTAGATATTTTGCTGAATCCTCGTCCCGCATACCTCCAAGACCCAGAGCGCCAAGGACTCTGCTGCCAGGTTTATCCGATTCGAGAAGGCGCCGGAAAAGGACCGCGACCGAATCCTCCCTCGCGGCGGAGAGAGCGTGGACTGCACGCAATCGGAGTCCGTAGGGGCGATTTGGATCGGATACAAGCGCGGCCAGGCGACGCAGGACGTCCGCTCTCCAAGGTGCTTTTTCCTGTGCTTCAGGCAGGCAGCGGGCAAGCGCCAGAAGGGGAAGCTCCAAGGGATCATCTTTGATCTGCAAATAGCGTTCGCTGACGGTGGAGATATCCCCGACCGCAGCCAGATAGCCGAGCGTGATGCTAGCAGGTGACCAGTCGATTTCAAGTGAATCTGGAGCGGAGCCATTATCTGCAATTTCTCGAGCGGCGAGGTATGCGCCTATATTGGGTTGTGAGAAAGTTAACCGATTCCCGGCATGGCGAGTGAGAATCCCCGCCTCGACCATGTTGTTGATAGGTGTGCCGCGGCGTATTGAGCGATCGGTAAGAATCCCCGACTGGCTTTGGATCCAGTTGAGGGCTGTCGTCATGGTTGACTTGATCTCGCCCGCAGAGAGCATGCGCTCAACGTAAGCTTCCATGCTGTCAATAATGCGATCGCCACGCACGTCGCCGACATACGAAGCCCAGGTCTGCAATGTGATTTCCAACGGAGACCAGCCCCGGAAAGTATTCGTGAGCCAACCCGAGATCAAGGCAGAGTCGATATCCGCAAGCCGCCGCTTGGGAAGCAATGGGGCGATATGAGTCTGCCAGGCTTCAGACCACTTAAGCATGAAAACCTTTTGATCGTGCGCTGTCCACGGTGCAAGTTGAACGGGCACCAGGCCAGACTGAACGAGACCGTCGTAATACATGACTGGTCCTGCGGCAACAATCAGATTCCCGGGAAATTTATCCATCAAGCGTTTAAGCCAGGCTGAGACAGAGGGGATTTCAGATGCAGTAAATTCGTCCAGCCCATCCAGAAGCAGAAGAGCCCGACGGCGTTTGAAGTCATTCTGGAGTTGGCCTGGGAGTCGGGATGCGGCTGCGCTGGATACAGAATCCTGGGCGGCGGTCACGATCGGCTTGAGAGGATCTTTTTCAGAAGACCGATCGAGAACGAGAGCTGCCGCGTGCAGGAAGATCGGTGTTAGCTCTGCGGCGGGACCAACTTCAGGATCCCTGAGCGCGGAATGGATGGCGAGGTACGCGAGTGCCGTTGTTTTGCCGGCCCCTGGCCATCCCGTAAGGAGGATGTTTGTCTTTGATGATAGGGCGGTTCCAAAACTGATGGTCGGTGCCTGATAGATTCCAGAAAGGTAATTCCAATCGGGCAAAGTTGGTAAGATTGAAAGTGTATTTTCAGGAACAGCCCCGTCTTTTTCTGGATCCTGGGTGATAGGAGGGGCGAGCAGCCGGGGTGGAATGAGGATTTCCTCGAGGGAGAAGATCGCCCGGGCAACATGCATCGATTGGGCTCTAGCGATGAGGTCTGATCGATATCGATCGGCTGAAACTCTTTTCCGACGACTCCCCTTTTCTTCAGAACGCCCCTCGAGCCAACCGGAGATTTCATTGCGGATTGGCCCTAATTTTAAGTAAATGAACGCTCCGAATACCCCCAGCAGGATGCCGAAGATGAATTCGCCATAGTCGAAGAAGTTGCCAAACAATATAATGTATAGATTACGAATGATATTTATCATCGAGTGTCATCCTGCATAGAGTATACGACCGCATTGATCACAATATACCAGCGTGTTACCGCCGCGGATATCCTGTTCTTTTGACCTTGCAATGTCCACGCCACAAACGCCGCAGTTGCCGCTGGTAAGGAGAGCCAGCGCAACCCCGTCGAAACGCCGCCGGAATTTTTCGTAGGTTTTCAGGTCCTCGGCGCCGATGTTGCTGAGCGCCGCTTCCCTTTCTGTTTCGGTGCGCTCGATCGTAGAGAGCAGATCGAGGCGATCTGCCGTCATAAGTTCGTTCTCGCCGCTTTTTCTGGCGAGAAGTTCAGTCAGCTTTTGACTAGCTTGAGCATGCTTGAGCTCGGCTTCTTCGAGGGCGACCATTTTCTCAAGCAGGCGGTCCTCCAGTGTGTCGAGGTAGCGTTTCAGCGATTCGGATTCTAATTGCAAATCCTCGAGTTCTTTTGGGTTGGTGACGCTGCCGCCATACAGCGCTTTCTGTGTATTCTTGATCTTGGCGCGCTGCGATTCGACCTCGTGATCGGCCTTTGAGTTCGCCAGTCTTGCTTCGGCCAATTGTTCTTCCTTGCTCTCGCAATCTGTGCGCGCCGTTGTGACCTCCTCATCATCCGCCAGCAGCATATCAATTTCTGCGATGCGTTCGTGGCAGCGGTTGATTTCGAGGTCCAGCTCTTGCAATCGGAATAAACTTGAGACCCGGCTCATAGTGCGATTATAGATGGTTCACGGTTGTAACCGCAAGGTACGGATGGCATAGTGCACAAGCTCGACGTACAATGTTTGGCAATGAAGATGCCCAATTCGTGGAAAGGCGCCGCCGGCTGGGTTACAGCCGCGCTGACGCTCAGTCTGATTCCAACGATTATCGCCTATTCAACCGCTCCTTCGGGGACGGTCTTCACGGGGTTCCTGCTGAACCCGCTCGACGGTTTTTCCTATCTCGCCAAAATGAAGCAAGGCGCAGATGGCTCCTGGTTGTTCTCTCTTCCGTACGCTGCTGAGCCGGGACCGGGCACATTCCTTTACCTCTACTACCTGCTCCTTGGCCATCTCTCGCGCTGGACCGGAATCCCATCGATCCTAGTCTTTCACACTGTCAGGGTAATCGCCGCTGCCTTGATGTTCCTGCTCGTTTATGTGTTATTTCGTGCAACGCTCCCGGAGCAAAGCGCGAGGCGCAGCGCGCTCCTACTCGCTCTCTTTGGATCAGGTCTGGGTTGGCTGACAGTTCCGCTGTTTGATCTGCAGCCCAGCGATCTTATGATCCCCGAATCGATTCCCTTTCTCATCACCTACGGCAATGCCCATTTCCCACTTGCCGCGGCCGCACTCCTGGGAGGGATCCTGGTCCTTCTCCCGCTGCAAGACCGTCCCGGACTACGTCTGGCACTTGCCCTTCTATGCGGTACGATCATCGGTGCGGTTCTGCCTTTCTCCGCGCTGAGCCTTTTAGCGGCAGGTTTCACCTGGTACATCTGGGAAGCGACACTCCGTTTTCGGAAGAACGGAGCGAGTGTATTAAAACAATGGTGGTTTCCTAATCTCGCTCCGATCCTGGGGTTGGTTGCCGGAGCGGCTCCGTGGCTCCTCTATGATTTCTGGGTTAGCCGGGTACATCCAGTGATCTCAGCCTGGAATCTCCAGAACCAGACGCTCTCCCCGCCGCCTCTGAATTACATCTTAGGGTATGGTTTGGTCTTGATACTGGCGGTGGTTGGAATCTGGCGCACAAAACCCGCGCAGACGAAAGAGGGGCGCCTGTTGTTAGCCTGGCTTGTGAGCGGTGTAATCTTGCTTTATATACCAGTCCCGTTTCAAAGGCGTTTATCGCTCGGTCTATTCTTTCCAATGGCGGCATTCGCAGGGTTCGGATGGCATTCGCTCACTTCCAAGCTTTCCATGTCTCGTTTTCTAACCGTGATCCTCGTTCTGCTCCTCATACCATCCAATCTGCTCGTTGTGTCAGCCGGGCTGGTCGGTGTAACACAGGGAGAACCAGCCGTTATCCATTACGCGGACGAGCTAACAGCATATCGATGGGCGGCGGAGAACCTGCCGCAGGGGGCACTTATCCTGGCGGCGCCGGAGACGGGAAATCGCATTCCAGCGTTCACCTCTCTGCGCGTTCTGTATGGCCATCCTTTCGAGACGCCGAACGCGGAAGTACAGAAGCAAAAGGTGGAAGCGCTCTTCAATACGGCTGAGACGTCAGCCTCAGGCATCCGAATGTTGCTCGACGACGGGATTGAATATGTCTTCTACGGTCCACGCGAGCAGGAGATCGGGAATCCGGCTTGGCTTGCGGAACTCGAACTGATCGGTGAGTTTGGCATGGTTCGACTCTACAAGGTTAGTCCCCAATGAGCACAAGATCGCGTGAGTGGTTGTTGGCCCTCCTCGTGATGGCAATTGCGGGAACGTTGTGGATCCTGCCGCTCACCTTACGGCCTCAGCACGTACCGTTCTGGCCGGGTGCGCGTTTCACTGATCTGCTGATCTCTCACTGGCCGAATGCAGCCTGGGTCCAGCAATCGATCGCTGAGTGGGGGCAGATCCCACTCTGGAATCCAAACATCCTGTCCGGTATTCCTTTCGCTGCAGACCCACTTTCAGGTCTCTGGTATCCGCCAAATTGGCTGGCGGTGGCTTTTCCGGGAGCGATCGCCTTTAACATCCTCTTCTGGATGCATCTTACCTGGGCGGGTTTGGGGGCCTGGGCGCTTGCCCGAGAGGAAGGGTTGAGCAAGTGGGGGGCTGTACTCGTGGGCCTCGTGTTTGGAGGCGCGCCGAAGTTCGTCGCCCATATTGCCCTTGGCCATGTCGGACTGGTCAGCGCAGTCAGTTGGACGCCCTGGGCTCTCCTGCTTACGGCGATGACCTTGCGTCAGATCCGGACAGAGGGTAAGTGGTTGAAATGGAGCGCCCTAACTGGAGCGGTTCTGGGTCTCGTTTTCCGTGCCGACCCGCGTTGGTCGATCCCTTTGATCGGATTTTCTGCGGCGTATGGAATACGCTGCGTGACAAGGGATCGGAAGCCTAAACCGGAGAAACTGCGTGAGCTCGCGTTTGCTGTTACAGTGGCAGGTTTGTTTGCGGCCGCGATCGCCGCGTGTTTAGGGTTACCATTGTGGGAATTCCTGCGCGAATCCACCCGCAGCGGCATCGGAGCGAGCGAACGGGCGATTTTCTCGCTCCCGCTCGAAGGGCTGTTGGGAACGATCTCGATTCTTGAGGGTCAACCCGAATGGCTTGCCTATTTCGGAGCGAGTGTTTTAGTTATATCGGTCCTCTCAATGTTCAATACACACCATCGTCCCTGGTTCTGGATCGGTGTATCGCTTTTTTCAACCCTGCTCGCGCTTGGACCGGCGACCCCGCTTTTCAACGTATTCAGCGCCATCCCCGGTGCGGATGTCTTGCGCGTTCCAGCCCGTTTCCTATTCATCAGCGCGCTAGGTTGGGCTTTCCTCGCTGGTTACGGTCTTGATACGCTGATTTCCAATGATAGCGATTTAAAAACTAGAAGGGTGAAGATCTGGCTGTTTGCGATAACTTCGCTCATCCTGGTGGTAAATATCGGAGTTAGGATCATCGGCGGGTTGAACTCCATTCGTCAACTTGGACCTGTAATCACAGCGATCGTGGCATTCATTCTCATAACCACTGCAATGTTGGGAAGAATCTCCAAGATGAGAATCATCCCCCTGGTCCTTGGCCTAGTGTTCTTCGATCTTCTCTGGATCAATACAGGACTCATCGAGCCGAAGTCGACGGAAGCAATCTTTTCGGACCGTTCTGGATTGGCTTCCTCGCTGCAATCAGATCATGGCACCTCCCGTGTTTTTTCCCCCTCTTACAGTGTGCCTCAGCCTCAAGCCGTATTAAACGGGGTGGAACTCGCCGATGGAGTCAACCCGCTGCAGCTTACATCCTATCGTGATTACATGGAAGCTGCTGTAGGGCTGGATGCGGGAGCCTATGATGTCACCTTGCCATCTTATCCGGATGGCAACCCCAGCACTCCATGGGGTTTCCTGGTGGATAGGGAAGCGCTCGGTCGGCTGAACGTCGAATGGATCGCCTCTGACTATCGCCTCGATGACGACTCACTTTTCCCTTCTGGGATCGTCGACGGCGTCTACGTCTACCGGCTCGAGGGATCGCGAACCAGGTCCTGGGTGGAGAGGAGGAGTCCAGAGAACGACCTCGATTGGCAGCCGATCACGACCATGCAGTGGACACCGAACTGGATCCGGCTGCAGGCGGCTGGCCCGGGGATCGTTGTTTTGAGTGAGGTAGCCTACCCTGGCTGGCGAGTGCTCGTCGATGGAGAGCCGTCTACGCTCATCACGGTGAATGGCTTGTTTCGAGCCGTTGAATTAGATTCAGGTGAACACGAAGTCATCTTCCAGTTCTATCCGACAACCCTCATGTTTGGGATCGCGATTTCCGGCGTTGGGTTGCTGATCCTGCTATATCTATGGCTCAGACGATGAAGAGACAAGAACGACTCTGGTGCTTTTGGTATGGAGTGATCCTGGCCGGGATCACAACGCTTCCTTATCTGATAGGGATGGCGGTTGAGGGGGATGAATGGCTTTTCACAGGTTTTGTCTTCGGTGTTGAAGATGGAAATTCCTACATCGCCAAAATGCTCCTGGGGAATATGGGGAATTGGCTATTCCGCACCCCGTATAGCACAGAAATCCAAAATGGCGTACTTGCCTTTCTCCCTTTCTTGCTGCTCGGAAAATTGGCTGCCCCTCCTGAAGTGCACATTCAACTTGTCGTACTGTTCCACATCTTTCGGGTGCTCTGCATACCCTTCACTGTGTGGGTGATCTACCAATTTATCAGCATTTATATCGAGGAGCTCCGCTGGCGGAAGTGGGCGACGATCCTGGCAACGATCGGTGGCGGGTTGGGATGGCTTATCCTCGCAATGGGCGGGAGCGGTTGGCTGGGGAGTCTGCCGCTGGAATGGATCTCACCTGAATCGTTTGGGTTTCTGGCGATATTCGGATTGCCGCATCTTGTCCTCGCCCGCGGGCTGCTTTTCCAGGCAATGGTCCTTTTCCTGCGCGCCGAAGACAACCCAAAGTGGTCATGGTTTGCTGGAGGCGTGATTTTGCTGCTCCTTCTGGTCCAGCCTCTATCCGTGCTCACGCTCACCGCAGTGATCGGAGCGTATAATCTTCTGGTCCTCGTTCAAAGTTTGCTGCAGAGAAAACTGCAGATCTACCGGCCTCTCTTTTTCAACACTTTACGAATGATCATCCCGCCGCTGCCGTTATTCGCTTACTTCGTTGTTTCCTTCTCCACCGACCCCTTTTTAACGGCGTGGACAGGACAGAACCAGATTCTCTCACCACATCCAGTTCATTATCTGCTGGCGTATGGTTTGATGATCCCATTCTTGATTGTGCCTTTCCGTAAGAGAGAATGGATAGACCGCCCTCTATGGCTCCTGCCGATTGGGTGGCTGGCGGCAGGGTTATTGTTGGCATACTTCCCCTACAATCTGCAGCGCCGCCTCCCGGAGGGGATCTGGGTTACGATTGTTACGCTTGCCGCGCTGGGGATGGCGGAGTTGTGGCGACGCCGCCCATGGGGCAAGATATTTGTGTGTCTCTCCATAGCGTGTGCCCTTATTTCCAGCGCTCTTCTCCTGATCGGCGGTCTGCAAGCTGCCGCCAGACCGGATCTGCCCTTGTTTAGACCCGATGGGGAGGTTAGAGCTTTCCAGGAATTGGAGAAGATCTCACCGCAGAGCAGCATCGTCCTGGCATCCTATAACACTGGGAATGCGCTGCCGGCGTGGGTTTCAGCGCGGGTCCTTGTTGGGCATGGTCCGGAAAGTGCCAACCTGGATGATTTATTGCCTGTAGTTTCGGCATTTTTCAACGAGGGGTGGGACGCGCTTCAGCGCGAGAATTTCCTGGAAGAGCAGCAGGTTGACTTCATCTTCTATGGACCTCTCGAGCGGGAGTTGGGGGAGTGGGATCCTGATTCATCATCCGCGTTGATCCTTCGTTACGACGAGAACGGATATCGTATCTACGAGGTTTCATTATCGCCGTGAAAATCCAGCGAAATCATCTGGTTTGGATATGGATTGTCATCGGACCGGTCCTGCTCTTTGGACCGATGCTCGTCAAAGGTGAGGTCCTGTACTGGGGTACACCGATGCTCCAGTTTGTTCCGTGGCATCAGTTTGCGCTTGAGGCGCTCAAGTCGGGCCATCTTCCACTCTGGAATCCACTGCTCGGGATGGGTGCTCCGCTGCTCGCGAATTATCAGTCTGCGCTACTTTACCCGCCGAATTTATTACTCTTCATCTTCGGATCGGCGTACGGGCATGGGGTTCTCGTAACGCTTCATCTAATTTGGGCGGGGATTGGGATGGCTCTGCTCGTGCGCAGGCTCGGATTGGGAAGCCTGTCTCAGCTCATCGCCGGCTTGAGTTACAGCCTCTCAGGCTACCTGGTTGCCAGGACCTGGTTTATCAGCATTAATCACGCTGCGGCCTGGCTGCCCTGGATCATCTACGCCACGGATAGGCTAGTTGAGTCTGTCCCCCGCAGGAATTTCCGCCATTTTTATCCTTCGGTCTTTCTTTTGGCGGTTACTTTTAGTTTCCAATGGTTGGCTGGACATGCTCAAACGGCCTGGTACAGCCTATGTCTGAGTGCAGCCTGGCTTATCTGGCAGGCAATTTCTTTTGATACCTGGCGAGATCGACTTCGAACTATGTCTGCTTACCTGTCAGCCGGAATCCTGGGTTTCGTTTTAACTGCCGCTCAATTGCTTCCAACACTGGAATATTTACTGAATACGGCGCGGGCGACAACCGTGGACCTTGAGTTGGCGATGGCATACTCGTTTTGGCCGTGGCGCGCTCTCGGTCTCCTGTTGCCTGACCTATTCGGGAATCCGTCCAGGGGGAATTACTGGGGGTATGCGAATTTCTGGGAGGATGCAATCTACATTGGCATCATCACGCTGATTTTCGCGATACTCGGGATCGTGGCTAGCCTGCGTGGCAAGGGTTCACGTCCCACGTTGGGGAGGTTTCTAGTTTGTGTTTCTGTTATTACCGTGATCCTCGCCCTGGGCGCGAACACGCCTGTCTTCCCATTCCTCTTCGATCATGTACCTACCTTTGACTTGTTTAACGCACCTGCCCGCTGGAATCTGCTCCTGGTTTTCTCGCTCGCCCTCCTGGCCGCAGTAGGTGCGGATCAATGGCGAACGCCTTCTGGGAGAGCACTCTACTGGATCCGTCTTGGGACAGCAGGTGCGGCAGTCATAGGTCTGGCGGGATATTTAGGGGCACGCTGTTTGGGAGGCGTCGAGCCTACTTTTGTTCGTGCCTTTGCGATAGCCGGTGTCGGTCTGGCATTTACCGGAGCGCTTACGCTTTTCGTTGATAAATCCCGGACGAGATTAACCATGTTTCTTGTCGGGGGGATCCTCCTGATTGACTTGCTCATCGCCGGAAGCGGCTTGAACCCATCAATTTCATCGGAAGTATATAATGGAGAAGCGGGAACTGTTGCCGCGTTTGGTCGTACCCATCGCCTGTATATGACCGCCGACCTGGAGTATGCACTGAAATTCTCTCAAACCCATCGCTTCGACACATTTGACCCGGGTATTGACTGGCGGGTCGTCCGTGATATCGGCTTACCGAATACAACTTTGCTTGACAGCGTACCCTCGGCGAATAACTTTGACCCCTTTGTCCCCGAGCGGTATTCAACATGGATTGATGTTCTTGGCACTTTACCCCCGGCAGATCAGCAGCGCCTCTTCCAATTGATGGATATCGCCTGGCTGGCATCTGAAGTGTCCGGGGATTTACTAGCGGTTCGCTACGAACCCATCGAGGGGTCAACCCGGGTGAGGCTGATCCCGAATGCTGTTTCTGTCTCAAGTGCTGAAGATGCACTTCAAATCGTTATCAGTCCATCCTTTAACCTGGATGACCAAGTTGTCCTTGAAACAAGCTCTGCATCTCTTCCTCAAGGGGAGTATGGCGGTTCCTTTACCTTCCTTGAAGGACAGGATCCGAATCGGGTTGAGATCGTAGTAACGACGTCAGGCGGCGCCTGGCTTGTCCTTTCGGATGTTATGGTTCCGGGTTGGCATGTTCATGTGGATGGCGCCGAAGCTGAGCTCTACCACGCAGATTATTTATTCCGTGGAGTATGGGTGCCGCAGGGGACTCATACTGTGGACTTCTCTTATCAACCACGCTCATTCTGGCTTGGGGCAGCAGTGAGCCTTCCCGCCTGGGTTCTCGCATTATTTCTCTTTATACGATGGCGCGACGAGTAAACACGTTCTGGCCTGCTGCCCTCACGCTCATTGTTTCCGGGGCCTACATCCTATGGCGCTTGACCTCCGTCAATATGGACGCCGCTGCCTTAGCGGAGATCGGCACTCGTTACTCCGATCTCGATCCAGACGGAACCCCTGGTTACGACGGACAATTCGCTTTGTATGTTGCCCGCGACCCAAATCCGCAGAGCGTCGCCGAGCATCTTGATGTTCCTGCGTATCGTTACCAACGCATCCTCTATCCGATCCTGTCTCGTATACTTGTTGGAGGTAACCCGGTTCTCATCCCCTGGTCTCTTTTGTTTGTGAACCTCTGTGCGCTTGTTGCGGCTACCGGGCTGCTTTCCTCGTTCATCGTCGAGAGGGGCTACCCTTCGAAATATGCGCTGATTTATGGATTGTGGGTGGGCCTTATCGCCGCTGTGGGGTTAGACCTTCATGAACCACTGGCATACGGATTGGTGGTCCTCGGGTGGTTCTGGCGCTTTCGAAATCAACCTGTCCTGGGGGCAGTTGCCTTGGGATTGGCGCTTTTTGCTAAAGAAACGACTGTGATATTCTGGATCGCAGCTTTAATCAGTGATCTTGTGCAGCGCAGGACGAGATCATCTACCTGGGCATTGATAGCAGGGGGAGCGCTGTTCGCCCTCTGGCAAGCCTGGTTGTGGTGGACGTTTGGGGCGCCGGGGATAGGCAGCGGTGGTGATATGGCGACGGGGTTTGAGTGGATCCCGTTCATGGGATTGCTGCGCATTGGTACAGAAAGCCTTCCAGCGCTGGCTTTATTCCTGGTTATTCTCGGTCCGTCGATTGTGTTTCCAACGCTATGGGGTTTCGTCAGTTCGCTGAAAGCTCTCTGGGATGGAGCAAACGACGCTACAGCGTTGGCGTTATTCACTAACAGCCTGGCCCTTCTTTTCATCCCATTCTCAACTTTCAGAGAACCATTGGGTATCGTTCGTGTGGCGACCGGCCTTGTGTTGGCAGTAGTCCTTTTCTCGGTACAGTATCAGCGCAGGAAAACATTGAACTACGCGGTGTTCTGGATCGCATTGCTTGTACTCCTGCTTAACTCATGAACTCGATGACCGGATAATTAGCGCCAGCGACGATAGAGACAGGTCAACATTTGCAGGAACAAGGTAAAATCGATAAAGCCTTTTACTTACGGCTCATCTTCACAATATCGCAGGAGAGAATTCATGACTGAGATACAAGATGTCACCAATCAACTGCTCGAGAACGTCGAAAAAGTGATCGTGGGGAAAACGGACGCGGTCCGCTTGACGATCACGGGACTGCTCTGCCAGGGGCATATCCTCATTGAGGACGTTCCGGGGACGGGGAAGACGATGCTTGCTAAAAGCATCGCCCGATCGATTGGCGGCACATTCAACCGCATCCAATTCACCCCTGATATGCTGCCAAGCGATGTGACCGGCGTTTCGATCTTCAACCAGAAAACAAACGAATTCGAATACCGTCAAGGGCCGATCGTTGCTCAGATCGTTCTTACAGATGAGATCAACCGAGCTACGCCTAAAACACAAGCTGCATTGCTGGAGGCGATGGAGGAGCATCAGGTCACGGTTGATGGAAGAACCTACTCTTTACCGGAGCCTTTCCTTGTTCTGGCTACGCAGAATCCGATTGAATATGAGGGGACGTTTCCACTTCCCGAAGCCCAGATGGATCGCTTTCTCCTGCGGATCAGCCTGGGATACCCGTCAACAAAGTATGAGGTGCAGATGCTGACGAATCAGCAGCTCTGCCACCCAATCGATGATCTGGAGCAGGTGATTGACATCGCCGATTTGCTAAAGGCGCAGAAGGCTGTGAGGATGGTAACGGTTACAGACGAGATCAAGCGTTACATCGTGGATTTGGTCGAAACGACTAGAGCTCACGGGGAAATTTATCTCGGCGCGAGCCCGCGCGGGAGCCTGGCACTGTTCCGCACGTCACAGGCACGGGCAGCGATCCTGGGCAGAGAATACGTCCTGCCGGATGATGTTAAGGCATTGGCTGTCCCAGCACTCGCGCACCGATTGATTGTCGGCTCGGCTGCACGCATCCGTGAGGTCGACGCAGTGGACGTTATCGAGGAAGTACTCGAGAAGGTCCCTGTGCCAGGAGGTGAGGTTGGCTGATGTTTTCGCGTGCACGCGTCGTCCTCGCCCTTTTCATCCTCAGCCTTGTTGGGGCTAGGGTTACCGGGCGAGATCTATTCTATAGCCTGACCTACCTCTGGGGAGGTTTGCTTGTTGTTGCCTTTATCTGGTCGTGGACAACATTGCGCGGCGTGACAATTGTCCGCGAGCCCCGTTCAAATCGCTCCCAGGTGGGTCAGCTTTTTATCGAGCGTTTCACGCTTTCCAACCTGAGTCGGATCACCAAGCTATGGGTGGAAACGAAGGATACATCTGACCTTCCAGGTTTCAGAGTTACCACGGTGGCGATCGGATTGGGATTGGGAGACTCTTCTGATGTCGGCGCATATCAATCGGTAACCGTGGCTTCCGGGTTTGGAAGGGGGCAAACCAGACGCTGGTTGACAAGAACACTTTGCACACGCCGGGGTCGCTACCGCTTAGGACCCATGACGCTGCGTTCCAGTGATCCTTTCGGAATCTTCCCACGCGTACGCGAGATCCCTGCTGTCCATCACGTTGTTGTTTTGCCAATGACGGTGCCGCTCGAGGGATTCACCATCCCGAGCGGACGACTGCCCGGGGGTGAAGCGCTGAGACGGCGTACACATCAGATCACACCGAATGCAGCGGGCGTGCGTGATTATGTACCCGGGGACAGTTTCAGCCGGATCCACTGGCGTTCAACAGCACGGCTGCAGAAATTGATCGTTAAGGAATTTGAACTCGATCCGTTGGCAGAAATCTGGATCATCGTTGATTCTGCGCTGACCCCGCATTTCGAACTTCACGTACCTAACGAGCCCGCTAAGGTAAGAGATGACGGCGTATTTCAACTTCCCGCTTCAACTATCGAGTACGGGGTGACAGCTGCTGCCTCTCTGGCGATGCATTTTTTGCAGCTCAATCGAGCTGTGGGGTTCATCAGTTATGGTGCGGCGCGGCAGGTAATCCAGCCAGAACCTGGCGAGGCACAGCGCTTACGACTGCTTGAGTCGTTAGCAGTTCTGAATGCTGTAGGCGATAGTTCTCTGCAAGATGTGATCAAAATTGAAGGCCCAAGGATCCCTCAGGGAGCCACCGCGATTTTCATTACACCTTCGGTCAGCACCGACATGCTCGCAGGTATCCGCAGGTTGCGGCATACCGGCCGTCAGCCTGTGTTGGTGTTGCTTGATGCCGCCAGTTTCGGTGGACCGGAAGGCTCGCATACAATCGCTGAGGCCGCGCGGCGGTCAGGGATATCGGCACAAATTCTAAGTTATGGCGATAATCTAGGAGAGGTCTTGGGATCCCCAATTCGTCCTCTTCGCGTCCCGCGAATTGCCTGATTGAATCATAAGCTCATGGAGAACGATAGGATGCGACGGATTCTATTATTGACCGTAGTTTTCATCGCTGGGATGACCACGCTGGGCATCGAACTCACTGCTTCGCGTCTGTTGGGTAATATCTACGGGACGAGCAACATCGTCTGGGCAAACATTATCGGTCTAATACTCATATACCTCACCGCAGGGTACTTCCTCGGAGGGCGCTGGGCGGATCGCTGGCCGTATCCTACACCGTTTTACCGGCTGATTCTCTGGGCATCCTTCACCGCAGGATTAGTCCCCATCATCTCTCGCCCTGTCCTGCTGAAAGCGGCGATGGCGGTCGAGCATCTAGAAACTGGACTAATGCTGGGGTCGTTTCTATCGATTCTCGTGCTTTTCAGCATACCTATCACACTGCTGGGGACCATTTCCCCTTTTGCAATTCGTCTGTCTATCGAGGATACGGATCATGCCGGCCGCGTTTCAGGTAAGATCTACGCCCTCTCGACAATGGGCTCGATACTCGGAACTTTTGTGCCGGTCCTCATTCTGATTCCAACCATTGGAACAGCACGAACCTTCCTTTTTTTTAGTTTCACGTTGATGGCCGTTGCCTACCTGGGGTTGGCGTTGCACGACCGTCGCCAGGCGCTCATCCACGTGTGGATGCCGGTTACCCTGGCGGTGTTGGCGTTTTTTACGCTTAACGGCCCGATTAAGGCGGGCTCGGGTCAAATCTTTGAAACGGAATCTTCGTACAACTACATCCAGGTGATCGAAAAGGACGGAGTTCGTCAGTTGCTATTGAATGAGGGGCAGGGGATTCACTCGGTGTATGCACCCGACCTAGCCGCCACACACGGCACATGGGATTATTTCTTGGCCGCGCCTTATTTCAATCCACCCGGTGGGGATACAGAGGTAAAAAGGCTGGGTTTAATCGGTCTGGCAGCCGGGACGATCTCGAAACTATACAGTGAGGTAATCGGTCCAGTACCCATTGATGGTTGGGAAATCGACCCGAAGATCATTGAAGTGGGGCGGACTTTGTTTGATATGACGGAACCCAATCTCAACCCGATCGCCGCGGATGGACGTTGGGGCCTTACGCACAGCGCGCAACAATATACGGTGATTGGCATCGATGCCTACCGACTTCCGTATATCCCCTGGCACCTGACAACGAGAGAATTCTTCGAAGAAGTCCGGGCTCATCTTGAGCCCAATGGCGTTGTTGTGATTAACATCGGGAGGACGCCGGATGATCGCCGCTTAATAGAAGCATTCTCAGGAACGATGGGGGCCGTTTTCCCGAGCGTTCATGTCGTGGACGTGCCGAACACATTCAATACCATCGTATTTGCGACCATGATGGAAACGGGTCCCGAGAATCTTGTCGCTAATGAACTCGCGCTGGTTTCAAAGGAGACTCATCCCCTGCTGTTGGATATTCTGCAGCGGACGATCCAAAATTTGCAGCCTACGCCTGATTCCAGTGTAGTTTTCACAGATGACTTGGCACCGGTCGAGCAAATTACCAATTCCATCGCCTTGCGCTTCATCCTTGGGGGAAGCGTGGATAGCCTTCGTTGAGGAGACACATGTGAACTCCGTGAAACAATCCATACCATCCAGAGTAATTTACATGCTTATCTATGTATTGCTCCCGTTTGTTATTATCCTGACCAGTGTGCGCCTGGTGCTTTACACGGCTGATGCTTGGGTCAAAATCGAATACCGGATGCCCGGTTTCCCCGCAGACCTTTATGGTTTCAGCCTGGATGACCGTATTTACTGGTCATCCATCGACATCGACTACCTGTTAACTGATGCACAAATTAATTATTTCGATGAATTCACACTCGATGATGGTTCGCCCATGCATAATGACCGCGAACTCAGCCATATGCAGGATGTTAAAAATCTGCTTGATACAGTCTGGAAGGTGTGGGCTTTAGGGATTTTCTTTTTACTCACCCTCGTCGCCGTCCTGTGGTGGATGGATGGCCGAGCTATGGCTCTTCAAGCGGTGATTGCCGGCTCAAGACTAACGGTCCTTCTGATGATTTTCCTGGTCATTTTCCTGTTAGCCGCATTTGGCATTCTATTCGTCGGATTCCACCGCATCTTTTTTGAGGGCAGCACGTGGCTTTTCCCGCTCTCCGACACCTTCATCCGTCTTTACCCGGAACGTTTCTGGCGCGATATATTTGCGCTGATCGCTGGCGTTACGGTGCTTTTATCGTGGTTGATCGGCGGCGTCGCCCGTTGGAGTTTGCAAGCAGAGTGAGGCGCTACGCTCCGAATTTCCGTAATCTCTTGGCATGTGCCATCAGTAGGGGCATGATATCGGTGGCGGGGAATGTCCCCAAACCTCCCAACTGGCAAGATCGCTCGCCAAAAGTATCCTGCGAGTCCATTCTAACTGTGTCCGGTGCCCATAGCAGGAACGGGACTGGATGCCAGGAGTGAGACTTGAGTTTCGCCGGGGTGGAGTGATCTCCGGTCACTGCAAGCACATCGGGGTTTAGGTTAAGCAGCGTCGGTAGAGCTTTATCCACGTCTTCAATGACTTTGGCTTTCTTTTGGATATCCCCATCTTCCCCGCTGGAATCGGTCTTCTTGATATGGATAAAGAAAAAGTCGAACGCATTCCATTGACTCACTGCTGTCTCAAATTCCTGTTCGGGAGAGTCGCCGTCAAAGGGGACCACATCCATGCCTACCAGGCGGGAGACGCCTCGATACATGGGATAGACTGCGATACAGGCTGAGCGGAGACCATAGATTTCGGTGAACTGCGGCAATCGAGGATCGCTTGAGAAACCGCGCAGTGTCAACCCATTCGCTTTCTTCTCATCGGATAGGGCTTCACCAGCCTTTTCGATCCACCGATTGAAGTGCTCCGCGGTTAGATTCGCAGTGGAGATATGGGCACGGGCGGAGAGCGGTGGAACTCCGGTGGCTTGCGGATCGGTATCCGCGATTTCGGGGTTTAGATCCGCGCCGCGCATTACAACCGCGAAGCGATATTCGCGCACATGACGTACATCAAGCGATACTCCCGGGAGCTCGATACCATCAAGCTTCTGGACCAAGGGTATCGCTTCGTTAGATGAGATCCGACCGGCTCTGCGGTCGCTGATATTGCCGCTTGAATCTAGGGTGCAGAAGTTGCCCCGCGCGGCGACATCTTCGATCCCAACCTCCATACCAATCCCGGTGGCTTCCAGCACACCACGCCCGACTTCGTATGTCAGCGGGTCATATCCAAAGAGCGCAAGATGAGCCGGTCCTGATCCGGGAGTGATACCTGGTCGAATCGGGACGACCTGGCCAAGGGTTCCCTCTTCAGCGAGTCGATCTAAGTTCGGAGTCTTCGCTGCTTCCAATGCTGATTGACCACCTGGTTCAAACGGTATGCCCCCCAGGCCGTCCATGATAAGCATAACGATCTTAGACGTGTTCTTATGCTGTAACTCGCGCAATAGCTCGAAATCTGCCATGTGTCTCACCCGCCGGAGCTATGATAAAGCCCCGCGCTGGAACAGACGGGGCCTTATTCATTCACGTTCAGTGATTATTGGATCCGGAGTTTCTCTCCAACTGTTTCGAAGAGATGCATGTTATCCATGTTTAGCACAATCTGAGCCTGATCCCCTGTTTTGTACTTTGTGCGCGGATCAATCCGCCCGACAAAGTTATCGTCTCCAACGAGGAGGTAGGCGAAAATCTCGTTCCCCATGCGTTCCGTCACATCCACTGTAACTTCGACTGGCGCGGCCTCAATGCCGGGAGGTGTGAAGTCGGGATCATGGATGTCGTCGGGTCGGATACCAAATATAACTTCCTTCCCGGTGTGTGCCTGGTACATACTGGTTTTGCTGGCAGGTACGGGCACCTTGAATGTTCCCGCATCAACTATTAATTCGCCGTTCGCACGTTCGAGCTTGGCGTTAAAGAAATTCATCGCCGGTGACCCGATGAAACCCGCAACGAAGGCATTGTGCGGGAAATCATAGAGATTCTGCGGCGAATCGATCTGCTGCAGGATGCCGTCCTTCATCACGGCGATCCGTGTTGCCATCGTCATGGCCTCAACCTGATCGTGCGTGACGTAAATAAAAGTCGTTTCAAGGCGTTTATGCAGACGGGAAATCTCGGCTCTCATCTGAACGCGCAACTTCGCATCAAGATTCGAAAGCGGCTCATCGAAGAGAAATACTTTCGGTTCCCGAACGATCGCTCGTCCGACGGCAACGCGCTGTCGCTGCCCGCCGGAAAGCTGACGTGGTTTGCGGTCCAAGAGATGGCCGATGTCGAGAATATCTGCAGCATTTTGAACTCGCCGCTTAATATCGTCCTTGGGGGTTTTGCGCAGCTTTAAACCGAAGGCCATGTTGTCGTAAACAGACATGTGCGGGTAGAGCGCATAGGATTGGAAAACCATCGCAATATCGCGATCTTTCGGTGCAACGTCATTGACGATTCGATCTTCAATCAGGATCTCCCCCTCAGTGATCTCCTCCAACCCAGCGAGCAATCGAAGGGCCGTGGTTTTCCCGCAACCAGACGGCCCTACGAGCACGAGGAATTCCTTATCCTCAACTTGAATATCCATAGTATTAACAGCAACGACATCTCCGAAGTGCTTACTAACTTTATCGTACGTTACGCTGGCCATGGGCCGTCCTCCTTTTGTAGGGTATCGTGCCATTATTATACTGATAAAACTCCGATCGGTAAAATTGTCAGCATCCCATTTTCGTTGACGCTCCTATCTCCCTCTGGTATAGTCGAAGTCGTGCAATCAGAGACGAAAAATACGAGTTCAAACGGTAATTCCAGGCGTGGATGGCGGCTTCACGCTCGCTGGTTGGAGCCAGGATTAGGCGTTAAGCGCTGGCTCTCATTGATGGTCTTAGGCACCGCTCTAATCGGGCTGGGGCTAGCCGTTATCCTGCTCGATTATTATTGGGCACATCCGAATTCCCCTTTGCTCGCAGTATTAAGCCTTCGTATGATTCCCCACAATCTTCGGGCGATACTCCTTGGAGGCATCGGCACAGGGATATTGGTTTATGCGGCTTTCCGCTTGAACCGAACGCTGCTAGAGCCCTATGTCCGACAGGGTAAGCCCGTCGTTGAGGTTGTGTCAAACCATCGCCGT
>CAYLOO010000015.1:0-35624 GCA_964385355.1 uncultured Anaerolineaceae bacterium | reverse complement strand
GCGAGCGTTTCCGGCAGGTAGGCAACGCCGCTGGTGCCGGCGCCCAGCAGATGCTTATTTCTGCCGAACGACGCAGAGTCGCTGATGAGATTCCCGAGCGTGTTGAATACATTGAACTGACGACTCATGCTAGCTTCGAGAAAACCTTCGTGAAAGCGCTGCTCTTTGATGGATGAAAGGAGCTAAAGTTGGAGGCTCTTCGAGACACTAATATTCGCTTAATAAGGCCTGGCTCTTCTGCGCGCTTAGCTAATCCTAATTGGACAGAGGTATCCGAGTCGTCTCTCCTTGTTTGGACTTGATAGGTATACCGTCCATTTCTTCCGCTTCTGATGCAGTTTGGTGCAGTTCTTCTGAGGGATGATGTTTTTGCACCATATGGAGCGCAACCGCCACATCTATGATTTAGTAGCCAACACAGGTCTTTATTCGTAACGAACTTCGAATTTAATTCCCCGTTCACGCACAGCTTGCATAAACTCTGCTGCCGGTACGGCGACCTCCATCGATATGCCGCCCGCCGGGACGTGGCCGCGCGCCTGGAAGCCCATCATCATGGCACAGTGCCAACCGGTCAGGCGTTCCATAGCAGTAAAGCCGGTTTCTTCGTCGTAATAGTCGATCAGATCAATCGTGACGGTGGCTTCTTCTCTATCTTTCTTTCCGTAGCCCACCACGCGTATTACACAGACATCGCGAATTTCAGATGCGCTGATTTTGGGTTCCAAAAGGGCATGATACACTTCGCGGGGGACGACCTGGGTTTCGTTGATTTGAATGGCTTCTTCAGAAAATAATCCTAATTCTTTGAAGGCGCGCAACCATTCAAAGTGGCCGGGGTAGCGCAGGGTCTTGTTAGTGAATTCCTGCAACTGGCCTTCGAACGTCCACGGGGAGGTGGAAAGCCCGCCGGATGTCACATCGGCTTCCAGGCGACCCAGAGGTGCGAACTCGATAAACTCCGGTTCGCTGAGCGTATCCACGGGAGTGAGTTTGCCATCCCGTAAAAAAGTGGCCTGACCATCCATCTCATTGGTCAGCCCGTTGATGTGGAAAGTGGCCTGGTAATTCCAAGGCGGGATGGGGTTCTGTGGCAAGCCGCCATCGAAAATATGAACGGCCCGCGGTTCATCGAGCAGGTCTTTGGCATAAGCCCCCATGGTCACATTCAGCCCAGGTCCCATGCCGCAATCCGGCACGATGCTTATCCCAGCAGCAATGGCTTCGGCATCCAGGGCCAATTGTTGGCGGACCACACCGGTATGCCCGCCCATATCACACAGGTTGGAACCAGCTGCTATACAGGCTTTCGTAATTTCCAGATTGAAGAAATAGGGCACCGCGCTCAGGGCGACATCTACGCCGTGCAGGGTTTGCGCCAGCGCGGCGCGGTTGCTGACATCGAGTTGTTGCGCGATGGCAACTTCGCGCCCTATAAGTTGGTTGATGCGTTCGGCAGCTCGAGCAGCGGTTTCTTCACGAACATCCGCCAGGATGATTTGGTGGGCCTCGCCGAATTTGGCGAGATCATAGGCGGCAGCGGTTCCTTGTCTTCCTGCTCCCAGGATGGCATAAGTGAATTGGCTCATATTTTCTCCTTCTATGTCTTGTATAAGGTGAAGCTTCCAATTTATTGGAAACTTCCTTCTTGCGCGTTTTTAACCCTATCTTGTGATCAAGGACGATCACCTTTCATTAGCTTAAGAAATAATTTCGGGACGCCAGAAGAAGCTCAATTTAAATATCTTTTCTATTACCAGTGTCTCGGTCGCGCGGACACCTTGTATGGTTTGGATTTGGCTTGAAAGTAAATTCGTGAGATGTTCACGATCTCGACAGAACACTTCCACCACTAAGTCATACACTCCTAAAATCAAGACCAGGTAACTCACCTCCGGAAGATTCTCCAATGCTCCCGTAAAAGGATGTATCGTTCCAGGATCCATGGATATTCCAATCAGCGCGAGTGGGTTATAGTATTGATAATGTGCCGAGTATGCCCCATTTTTCCAGAGATGTACACCTTAAACATTGGCATCGTCCTGATTTTCTCTGACCCCAAAAAAATAATGTAACAGGAGTTGTTCATGAATGAGCCAATTTATACCGCTATGGCACAAAGCATCATTGATGGTGAATCTGAAGAAGCCGAAAAGCTGGCCATACAATCCATTGAATTGGGCATCGATCCCCTGGATGCGATCAATCAAGGTTTTGTCTTGGGGGTTGATCATGTTGGAAATCTCTTTAGCTGCGGGGATGCTTTTCTTCCAGAGCTGGTAATGGCTGGAGAAGCGATGAAAGCTGCTGTGAATGCGTTGGAGCCTGAGATGTCCAAACAGGGAAAGGGACGTAAGGTGTTGGGCACGATTGTATTAGGCACTATTGAGGGTGATATCCATGATATTGGTAAAACCCTGGTTGGGACAATGCTCTCCGTAGTTGGATTTAAAGTGTTCGATCTGGGAGTTGATGTGCCAGTCCTGACCCTGATTGAGAAAGCCAGGACAGAAAATGCCGATATCATTGGCGTCAGTGCCTTGCTCACTACCACAATGGTGAAACAGCGTGATGTCGTTGAAGCGTTGAATGACATTGGGTTGCGCTCAGCGATCAAGGTTATGGTTGGTGGGGCGCCTGTCACGCGCGACTGGGCTGAAGAGATCGGCGCAGATGGTTATAGCGAGGATGCAATTGGCGCAGTGGCGGTTGCGAAAGAACTTCTAGTTCCCAAAGCACTTTAAAGGAGTAAGAGCTTGCAGCCACAACTAAGAATCTTATCGTCAGAGTTAGTTCCCCAGATCATCGACGAGGCTTTTCAATTGCTTGTCAATCCGGGGATCAAAGTTCAACTGAAAGAAGCGCGGGCTTTATTGGCGGACGCCGGCGTCAGGGTGGAGGAAGAGCGTGAGGTAGTTCAGATCCCGGAGGAAGTTGCCCGCAAGGCGTTGGAAACCGTTCCCCATGAGTTTTACCTCCATAATCAAGATGGAGAACCGAACGTGCATTACGGAGGGGATTCGGTCCATTTTGATCCCGGCTCTTCAGGGGTGAACGTGCTCGATGCCGAGACCATGCAGCATCGACCGGCAACCACCCAGGATCTGATTAAGGTCATCAAAACCGCCGATTCGCTCTGGCAGTACGACGCGCAATCCACCGCGCTTGTGTGCAGCGAAATCCCCAAAGAAATCGGCGATTTGTACCGCCTGTATTTGGTGCTGCTGTTCTCTAAGAAACCGGTGGTCACCGGAGCTTTTTCGACGAAAAACACCAGCGCCATGATCGATATGCTGGCGATCTTCGCTGGAGGACGCGATGCGCTGGTCCAAAAACCTACCGCGGTCTTTGATGTGTGCCCTTCCCCGCCGCTGATCTGGAGCCAGTTTGGCTCGCAAAGCCTGATTGATCTAGCGCGGGCTGGCATCCCGGCTGAGATCGTCTCAATGCCCCTGGCCGGGGTTGCTGCGCCGATTACGTTGCTGGGCTCTGTAGTGCAGCACACCGCCGAATGCATCAGCGGGATGACTATCCACCAGTTGGCCAAACCTGGTTCGCCGATTGTGTGGGGAGGCGCGCCTGCCATCATGGATATGCGCCATGGCACCACGCCGATGGGCGCGATTGAAACCGCCATGATCGATGCTGCCTATGCCCAGGTAGGCAAAACGTTCGGCTTTCCGACGCATTCTTATATGTGTGCTAGCGACGCCAAGGTGGTTGATTATCAGGCCGGGATGGAGAGCAGCACCACCGCCATGATCGGCGCGTTGGCTGGGATCAACATGATCTCCGGCGCGGGCATGCTGGATTTTCTAGCCTGCATGAGCCCCGAAAAGTTGCTGATCGATGCTGAGGCGATTGGCATGGCAAAGCGCATGCTCAAAGGGATGCAAGTTCACACCGATCCGTTGGCAGCCGATATGTATGAGGGGATCAATTTTAAGGGCGAATTTTTAAAGCAGCGCATCACGCGTCAGTTGCTCAAGGAGGAACAGTATATGCCTTCCGCGGTGATTGACCGTGGCTCGATCCGCACTTGGCACCAGATGGGCGCGACGGACACGTTTACGCGTGCCAAAACGCAACTGCAAGATTTACTCAATACCTACCAGTCTCCAGATTTGCCATTGGGGCAAGTGGCCGAACTCCAACATATGGTTTCAGGTTTAGCCAAAGAAGCCGGTATGGATCAGCTTCCTGAGTTTTGATGGTAGCACCCCTTCGGGGGCGCCTTCTTGCCCTCTTGAAGTGTGCTAGCAATAAACTCGCCATGTTTTTCTCCCCCGTCAAGAAGTTCCAGAAAAAAAAGATCAGTATTTGATGTTTGTGGATATATTACGCGATTTTAATCTCAAGTTGATGGCTTGTCTGAAACTTTTAATCGGCTGACGAATACTTCATCGTAGAGAGGCTGTAGTTTTCCTGACGGGTACATCACGAGAGGTGATCCGATTAAGAATTGGATGATGAACGTGATGGGGCCCTCTGTAATCGGGAGAGGGATTAGCATGATACTCCACAATGGTCTGTGGAACATGTATGTAAAGAACCTCGTGATATCAGTTGCGACAGTCTCTCACCCCATTCAAACCTCTTAAGCTTGGATGCCGCAATAAATGTGAGGTGTATGAATGAAAGTATATAGGCAGTTGCCCATGAGATATGACCCCAGTGAATTTCAGCTAAATAAGCACTTTGACTTCTAAATAATCGGTAGGCAGTGAGAATGAGAATGGTTGAGGACATACGCATACTTAGTGGATTTCTCAGTAACTTAGCGATGTTTATATTGCATCTTCCGATCAACCCACCCAAAGAGAAAACACAATAGTAATAAAAGAATCGAAGGGCCCTTTTTCATTTGTGCAAACCAACCGGAATTATCAATAAATATGCTATGCGCAAGCCGAAATACCAGAGCGTGATAATGGGCACCGAATAAGCAGGCGCGAGTAAAATCTAAAGTCCAAACAAGTGAATCCAAAAATTTTGGCTTTCGAGCTGAGCAGATAGCAGTACTTGAAACAGGATTAACGAGACGTACTATGGGCGATGAGCTTGCCAAGTCGGCGGGCATAATAGTCCCGCAATTTCTAAATGAGGGTTATGTTTTAGGTAAAAGCCGAGTAAATAGCCCCAGAGGAAGACGAATATCCCTCCCATAAAGATCGTTTAGCGGGTTTTGCGCATCCGTGACCCCATCGGTGTACATAGCCACCAGATCGCCTGGATCCAGTTGGATCTTTCGCTGCTGCCAATCCTGGTCATCAAACAGCCCCAAGGGCATTCCAGTATTCTTTAACACCTTCATTTCACCATCGGCTACTTGAAAGGTGGAAGGATTGTTACCCTTCATTTGAATCGCAGATTAGGGTCAATTTAGGAATAAGCATGGTGTTGAAGCAGGGATTCTGTTGACGGTAAGTATGATGCGGGTAGATGTTCCAGCAGCTCAATTACGCTGAGCACTATTTCTTTCAACCAAGAGAATCTCGTTTGGGTTACTCCTTTGTGCCGCGGGATAAAAACTCATATAAAAGGATGCAGATAAACATCACCTTACATACACCTTTCAATCATTCCCCAAAGGTCGGATAACGTGGTTTAATGCGAGCGTACCTTAACACGGGCGACCTCCGCCCGTAATCCCTCCGCCCTGGTCGCCCTTCGGCGACCTTGTGCGTTATTCGTATAGCGACTTCCCAAAGGCTTCATACATTCCCGGTACTCTATTCATCGCTTCTTCATATCTACCCGATATCCTGTGGCCATGAAAGTGCAGAACTATTCATCTGCACAATAAACCATGGAGGTAAAGATCATGACTTACAGGAAGGTACTTCTAGGGTTGGGCTTAGCAGCGGTCATCGCTGGTGCCGCGGTTACGGTAAACGTGGGTTTCGCACAGGCTGAGGATCCCCCAACATTTCCGGCAAATCAACCTTTCATGTCTCAGCGCTCCATGCGCTGGATGTCTGAAAGGGAAGATGGCTGGATGGCAGACGAGCTTGGAGAGGTCATGCATGACGCAATGATCGCGGCATTCGCTGATGCTCTCGGGCTTGACGCAGCAGATTTTGAGGCGAGGCTAGAATCTGGCGAGCAAATGATGGATATCGCCCTTGAACAAGGGCTCTCATCGGAAGACGTGTGGGAGATCATGGAAGCTGTGCGCGAAGATGCGCGTGCGGCAGTTCTGGCAAGTGGAATCGAATTTCCATCATTCCGAGTGAATATGCCGAGCGACACGCCCTTCAACGCTGATGTAGATTGTGAGCTGGATGCAGGTTCCGCTCGCAGGGATGGTCGGGGTGGCAGCTTAACAGAAGGTCGCTTCTCCGATAGATAGGTCATTCTGTACAAGGGAAGCCTCCCGTGATCCAAATCGGGAGGCTTCTCGCATTCTCTCCTCAGCCGCTGGCAGGTGGGTCAACAAACGGCGAAAGGCACTATAATCAAGGTATGTCTCATAAAATATTGATCATCGAAGATGAAATCGAACTTGTGAAAGTTATCCGCGATTACCTGGAGAAGGCCGGATTTCGTGTAGATTCTGTGGGTAACGGATCGGCAGCGGTCTCTGCATTCCAGCATAATCCGCCCGACCTGGTTTTGTTGGATCTCAACCTCCCGGGCATGGATGGCCTCGATGTGGCCCGTGAGATACGACGCATAAACGACATTCCCATCATCATGGTTACAGCCCGTGTTGAGGAGACGGACAGATTGATCGGCCTGGAGTTGGGCGCCGATGACTACATCACCAAGCCCTTCAGTCCGCGGGAGGTTGTAGCTAGGGTGCGCGCTGTTCTGCGCAGAACACAGAAACCAATGACGACGCCGGAGATCATCGAAAGTGGAGATATTGTGATCGATCTTCTTCGGCACACGGTGACCGTCGCCGGTCAATCTGTCGAACTCACCCCCACAGAGTTCGATCTTCTTGTCGTAATGGCCTCGCAACCTGGTCGTGCCTTTAGTCGTATGCAGCTCCTTGAGTCAGCGCAGGGTGAAGCCTATGAGGGCTACGAGCGAACGGTTGATGCGCACATCAAGAATTTGAGAGCGAAGATAGAAGCTGATCCAAAGAAACCCGTATTCATCGAAACCGTGTTTGGCGTAGGTTATCGTTTTCGTGATGAGTGACGCAAATCGACCAAGGGGTCTCAGTCTCGCCTGGAAACTGCTCTTTTCTTTCCTGACAGTCGCGTTTGTTAGTATTGGAACTGTTGCCATCATCTCAAGCCAAACAGCGGCACGGGAAGTGCGCGGGTTCGTTCTCCACGGCGAGCAGTCAACATACGCCGTCCTGTTGAAAGAACTCGAAGCCTATTATCAGGATCATGGGAATTGGGAAGGCGTGCAGGTTATCTTGCCGGGGTCAGGGCAAAGAGGTCAATCCGGTCAGGGTCAGGGGGCTGTGGGGGGACGCAATACTCTGCTCGCCGATCGGTCTGGAGAGATCATCGTCGGTCCACCCGACAGCCAAGGAATTAAGTTGTCGCTTGTAGAGCGTTCAAGTGCATTCCCTATTGAAGTGGGCAATGAGGTTGTTGGTTATCTGGCGCCGATCGGCTCAGGGTTTTCCAACCCGGAAACCCAGTTATTCGAAGATCTTCGACGCGCCTTCTGGGTCGCATCTCTAATCGCCAGCGCTGTTGCCTTGCTCCTCGGCGTGTTGTTTGTTAAAGGCTTGCTTCGTCCTGTGAATGAACTAACCGACGCCGCGCGCGCTCTGGCGGGTGGTGAACTAAGTCGGCGGGTCGAAATCCGCACCAATGATGAGGTGGGTGAACTCTCGATGGCTTTCAACCAGATGGCCGAGAACATGGAAACCTCTGAGGATCGCCGGAGAGAAATGACTGCAGACATCGCCCATGAACTGCGCAATCCCCTCGCGGTTATTAAGGCACGTTTAGAAGCGATCATTGATGGTGTTCACCCTCTAGAGGTTGGGAGCATCGAACCCATTTTGGAGCAAAGCGAGCTGTTAAATCGCCTCGTCGAAGACCTGCGCACGCTAGCCTTGGCAGACGCTGGACAACTTTCGCTAGAGCGTTCGCGAACGGATCTACGGCTCCTCGTCCAGAAAATAGTTGAAACGTATCGACCTGAAGCACAAACAATCGGGATTTCACTGATCACCGATATCTTGCCGGAACCATCGATTTATGGAATGGTGGATACCGCCCGGGTCGAACAGATCCTGGGGAATCTAATCATGAACGCTCTCCGCTACACGCCCGAAGGGGGTGATGTGACCCTCCGCTTGAGGCACGACCTACAAAGGTCGAAGGTCGTCCTGGAAGTGATTGATAGCGGGGAGGGGATTCCCGCGCCGGATCTTGAGCGAGTGTTTGAACGCCTATACCGCGTTGACCCCTCGCGCTCACGTCAGGCTGGAGGATCTGGCCTCGGATTGGCTATCACTCGCAAGCTGGTGGAGGCGCATGATGGTTCGATACACGCTCAAAACCGATCTGATGGCGGCGCTATCTTCAGAATTGAGCTACCGGGATGATTTTACCGTGGGTTGTAACTAAACTTCCGCATGCTGTGTTCTTGCCGCGTCTCTGGATTATGTCTATAATTTATTGAGAAAGATCCTGAGCATCCAGGATACGGATAAGTTACAACTTTCGCGTCGAGCCGTTACAGGCTCTCACTATTTACAGGAGAGGACATCATGGCTGACCTTACCACCACCTACATGGGATTGAAGCTGAAGAATCCGGTTGTTCCCTCGGCTTCGCCGTTATCCCGCGAGATCGACGATATCAAAGCCCTGGAGGACGCCGGCGCTTCCGCCGTCGTTATGTACTCACTCTTCGAGGAGCAGATTGCGCTCGAAACGGGCGAGCTTTCTCATCTGCTCTCCGATGGCTCGTTGAGCCTGGCTGATGCAAGCACTTACTTCCCGCATAAGCAGGAATACCTGCGCGATCCAGACATGTATGTTGAGCATGTGCGCAAAGCTAAAGAGTCCGTTGACATCCCCATCATCGCCAGTATGAACGGCACGAGTAAGGGCGGATGGCTGGATTATGCGCAGAAAATCGAGCAGGCGGGGGCGGATGGATTAGTGCTCAACGTCTACTTCATCCCCACAACCGAGACGCTTTTCGGGCTCGACATTGAGACCCTCTATCTGGATATTCTCCGCACGGTGAAAGAGAGAGTCAGCATCCCGGTTGCGGTCAAGCTGAGCCCGTTCTTCAGCGCCTTACCGAATTTTACTTCCCGGCTAGCCGATGAAGGGGCAGACGCGCTGGTGCTATTCAACCGCTTTTATCAGCCGGACATCGACGTCGATAAGAAAGATATCAAACCGCATCTCAGCCTCAGTAGGCCGGAGGACATCCTTCTCCCGCTGCGTTGGATCGCAATTCTTTACAATCAGGTTGATTGCTCGCTGGCGTTGACAAGCGGTGTGCACAGCGGCAAGGGTGTGATGAAGGCAATCCTGGCCGGGGCAGATATTGCCAACGTCTGTTCGGTTCTCTTGAAAGAGGACGGTATCGAACCTCTAAAGGGGATCATCGCTGATTTTGAAGCGCTGGTGGAGGTGTTCGGGGAAGACTCGCTAGAGAATTTGCGGGGGTCGCTTAGCCTTGAGAATTACGTTGAGCCGGCAGCTTTCGAGCGCTCAAGTTATATCAAGCTACTGCAGGGCTTCGGGCGTATCTAACGCCGTTATAGCACGTAACTAATATAACCAGCATTTCCTTTAAGGACTAGCCCTTACAGGATTGCAGTTGGCTGGGACCAATTTAAGAGACGACAGGAACAGCTCCGGATCATAGATGTTCGGAGCTTTCCTCTTTATTACGGATTTCACCGGATAGGATACGTGCCCTCTGCCAGGGAGGCAGGTCTTCTTTTTCGGCGAGCACTTCTCGTAGTTCGAAGATTTGATCACGAAGGGCTGCCGCTTTTTCAAACTCAAGCGCTTCCGCAGAATGATGCATCTGCTTTTCAAGTTCACTAATGAGCCGTACGAGTTCATCTTTTGGAAGTGTCTCGGGGGTCACTGCCCTGTATTCTCCGGCTTGTTCGGCGACCGCTCTTGATGTGATTTGATCGGTCAGATCGCGTATTTCTTTGATGATGCTCATGGGCTCGATGCCGTGTGCTTCGTTATAGGCGATCTGCTTCTTTCGCCGTCGTTCGGTTTCGTCGATCGCAAAGCGCATCGAATTAGTAATCCTGTCGGCATACATGATGACGCGACCGTTGATGTGTCGGGCGGCACGGCCGATTGTTTGTATCAGGGAAGTGCCAGATCGCAAGAAACCTTCCTTGTCGGCATCGAGAATGGCGACCAGAGAGACCTCAGGAAGGTCCAAGCCCTCCCGTAGAAGATTGATCCCTACGACAACATCAAAAATACCCAGGCGCAGATCTCGCAAAATCGCCACGCGCTCGATGGTGTCGACTTCTGAATGAAGATAGTGGACCTTGATGTCGAGTTCGAGGATGTACTCGGAGAGATCCTCCGCCATTCGTTTTGTCAATGTTGTAACCAGTACCCGCTCGCCAATTTCAACCCGGCGGCGTATCTCGCCCACAAGGTTGTCTACCTGGCCCTCAATGGGGCGAATTTCGACTGCGGGGTCGACCAATCCCGTGGGGCGGATGATCTGCTCGACCACCTGCGTTGCCTTCTCGAGTTCATAGGGGCCGGGTGTGGCGGACGTGTAAATAACCTGGCCGATTCGGGTCTCGAATTCATCGAAGGAGAGCGGTCGATTATCCAGGGCTGACGGTAGTCGAAATCCGAAATCTACCAGTGTACCTTTACGTGATAAGTCGCCGGCGAACATCCCTCGCACCTGCGGGATGGTCATATGACCTTCATCGATGATAAGGAGAAAATCAGGGGGGAAATAATCGATCAACGTCCATGGCGGCGATCCCGCCGAGCGTTGGTCGAGATGGCGGGAGTAGTTTTCGATACCGGAGCAGTAACCCACCTCCCGCAGCATCTCGAGATCATACAAAGTGCGCTGTTCGAGACGCTGGGCTTCTAGCAATTTCTCATTTGATCTTAGAAGAGCCAATTGATCTTGCAGCTCGACCTCAATGTCTCTAATTGCAGCCTCTAACTTCTCGCTATCTGTGATGAAGTGCTTTGCGGGAAAGACGCTGGCTTTGGGGAGATCGCGCAGGAGTTCGCCGGTGAGCGGGGCAAAGCGGGTGATACGCTCGAGTTCGTCTCCAAAAAAGCTCAGCCGTAATCCCAGCTCCTCATATGCTGGGAGGATCTCAAGGGTGTCGCCGCGCACCCGGAACACCCCGGGCTTCAGTTCCATATCGTTGCGTTCGTAATGGCTTTCAACAAGCTGGCGCAAGAGCGCATCGCGGCGATAGCGAGATCCCACTTCCAGATTGATGACAATCTGACCGTATGCCTCCGGATTTCCAATGCCGTAGATACAGGAAACGGAAGCCACAGCAATTACGTCTCGGCGCGAGATAACAGAGGCCGTTGTACTGAGCCTGAGGCGATCTATCTCCTCGTTGATATGCGTCTCTTTTTCGATATAGAGGTCATGCTTGGGTACATACGCCTCGGGTTGGTAGTAGTCGTAGTAGGATACAAAGTACTCGACGGCATTCTCCGGAAAGAACGATTTAAACTCCGCATACAGCTGGGCGGCCAGGGTTTTATTATGGGCTAAGATTAGGGCGGGGCGCTGTGTTCTGGCGATCACGTTGGCAATCGCGAAGGTTTTTCCTGTGCCTGTCGCGCCGAGAAGCACTTGGTGCTTGTCGCCGCGCTCCAAACCGTGCAGGAGTTGGTCAATCGCCTCCGGCTGGTCCCCGGTCGGTTGATAGGGTGCATGCAAAAGAAATTCATTCATCGGCGGTCACGCGGGAAGCGAACATATGTGCTGGTAATTATATCATGCGAGCGGATCCTGGTCGCCGGATATACGGGCTTATAAAGCATTACCGGAGGTTATTTGGAGATGACGTAGATAGGGTTGCTGAAGATCCAGCCGCGCAACTTCCCTTTGTATCTAAGATAAGCTTCAGCGCGGTACACCCCTGGCTGGTTGACAGTGTGCACTGCGGTCTCCTGGTAGTCCCAGCGATGTATTTCCTCGCCATCACGCAATAAGCGGATCTCCGCCCGCTTAGGGATGCTGATCTTCAGCGTGACGCCAAAGCGAATCACAGCCGTGTCGCCCATTTCGAACTCACCTTTTTCTCCTTGGGCGGTAAAGCGAAAACCACGAGTTGAGGAGGGAAGGTCATATCCTACGAAGCAACGACCCTCGCGGATGGCGTGAAACAAGCGTCTACGGTCGATCTCGAAGTCTCCTGTCAGGGGCTCCCGCAATAGAACGTGCGTATTCACTGTCCTGAAGAGGAATTCATAGGGGAAGATTGTACGTTTGAGCGGGCCTAGACTTACGGGAGTGGCGTGGGCATCTGTTCCCCCAATGGCGATGATCTTCTTACCAGAAGCGAGTAGGCGATCCCAGCGTTCGAGAACGTCCGGGTAAGGTCCGGAGGAGATAAGCGTAGGATTGTATGCATAAAAGATCGAGCGAGGCAGCGAGGTCAGGAGACCTTTGAATTCGCTCATGAAATTCCATAATTCCAATCCGGTGAAACCTGTCACGCCCCAGTCAACCCAGGAGAGATCATCTTCATTGAATGCAGGCGCGGCAGGGTCGGCCGGGTGGGCGATAAACGATAGCCCCCCCTCTTGGGTGACAGCGTCCACCAATCCTTGTGGATCATAGGCATGGGGGGCGAGTTCGCAGAGTGTTTCGTAGACCAATAAGTGGTTCTTTTGAGGTTCTCGTGCCTGGTCGTGGATCTCCTCTCCCGTCAATAAGAGAACTCGCTGACGGTCAAGGTAACGGTATCCATCCATTCCATTGACCCAGACGTTGTGGTCTGTTACGACGACAAAATCGAGACCGGCCTCGATAGCCGCGAGGGCGATGTCCTCATGGCTGCCATGTCCATCAGAATAGCTTGTGTGTGTATGCAAGTTGCCGACGTATTCGTATGCCACAACTGTCCCTAGATTCGGCGAATCTCTTGGAGAACGATCGTTACTTTTCTCTGCCGTTTTTCCGGTTGCGTCCTGCGTCGCTGGGAGTGATCAACTGCGTGCCGACTTGGGCACAAACTCCGATAAGCTGTTGGCGTTGTGCAGGAGAGAGCGGAGCGAGGTGCGTTACAACAAGTTCGATCTGTTCACGAAGCAGGTGATCAAGGAGCGTGCGCCATCTGCTTCCCGCAGGTTTTTCATCGATTAAAACACTGAGTTTATCTGGATCAAATGGGCCGATGAGGTCCTCTAATTCTCGTTTAAAATCATTATCGAAATGGAGCCAGCGAAAAAAAGGTCCCGTCTCAGAGACTTCAAGGGGATGGCGGTCGATGATATATACAATGATTGGTTTTAAATTAGACAATGTTCGTTCCAACTATCGTAATCATTCCATAATTATATTAAAGCTTAGCACATCGACGCCGTTGAAGCAACGATTCTGCAGAGGCCCCAGTAAGCTGCACCCGCTCCCAATATTCGTTCTTGGCCCACATCGACATGGATGCCGATTAGATTGAACACGGGGATCCAGAGTGGAGAGTATAATCAGCAAATTCGAGGTGAGGCGATGAGAACCAGAACCTTATCTATTTTTCTGATGATGTTGCTCTTCCTGTTGGGCAGCGCCTGTCAGTTCACGGACCTAACTTTGGAAGGAGAGCAATTTACGACTCAGCAAACCCCTGATCGCTCCTTCAGGCCGCTTCAAGCTACCCTGAGTGCCCCTCAAGATAGTCAATCCTCAGACTCCCTCAATGGCATGGGTGAAGATGCGCCATCCACCATAGGGCCTACACTAACAAGGGATCTTGATGCCGCAATTTCGTCTACCACGTATGCTCTTCTCTCAGCGATCAATGTCCGTCGAGCGCAGGAGGGCTGGCCGCCGCTTGTCCGTCAGATTGCACTCACCGAAATTGCGGACAATAGAGCCATCGATATGGCGGTACATACGTATCTTAGCCATGAAGATCCTGAGACAGCGGAGATTCTCGTCGAGAGTATGCTTATCGATTTAGGTGTATCACGGTTGCGTGGCAGAATTGGTCTATGCTGCAAATGAGCCGCTTGATCGTCTTGGTGGGGTCGCCATCGATCAATGGTTTGATGATCCCAGTACGCGCTCTGTACTTCTCAATCCCGGTTTCCATTTTATTGGGATTGGGATGATGGGCGACGGAACGACGTGGAAAATCGTGCAATTTCTAACGGAACACACACCTTGATGGAGAATTCGGGGTGAAGAATCGTGAGATCGCGGAAATCTTCGAGACGATCGCCGATCTTCTTGAGATCATAGGAGAGGCTGTCTACCGTGTTATCGCTTATCACCGGGCAGGGGAAGCCCTGCGATCGCTTGGCCGTGATGTCAACATTGTTTCCGAGGAGGACGGGCTGGAGGCAATTCCCGGGGTGGGGAAAGCCATCGCTGCGAAGATAGATGAACTCCTTCGCACCGGTCACCTTGAATTCTACGAGAAACTAACCGCGGAGGTCCCGCCGGGACTGGTGGATGTGCTCAAGGTTGGAGGTGTGGGTCCGAAGAAAGCCGCTCGCTTCTGGAAGGAAATGGACATCACTACGCTTGACGAGTTGGAGCAGGCTGCAAGAACAGGGAAGCTTCGCCAGCTTAGCGGCATCGGTGAGCGCTCTGAAGCACGTATCCTGGAGAATATAATTGCCCAAAAAAGGCAGCAAACGGGACGAGTACTACTTGGGGAGGCGTGGACAAAAGCTCAACAACTCCTATCCCGATTATGGGAGATTGAAGGTGTTCAGCGCGCAGAGGTAGCAGGGAGTCTTCGCCGGATGCGGGAAACCATCGGTGATCTGGATCTGTTGGTTTGTGCGCAGGATACTCCGCGCGTCATCCAGGCTTTTATTGCTTTCCCTGAAGTTGACCGTGTATTGGGGCAAGGGGAAATCAAGGCTAGCGTGGAATTGATCGATGGTCTTCGAGTTCAACTGTGGGTTCATCCACCAGAGCGCTTTGGAAGCGCGCTGCAGTATGTGACCGGTTCCCAGGGGCATAATGTGCGCTTACGCGAGGCTGCCCAAAAGATGGGATTATCGCTCTCTGAACATGGCTACCAAAATCAAGAAGGCGGCATGATCTTCTGCCTTGAAGAGGAAGAAGTTTATAACGTTTTGGGGCTGCTATGGATCCCACCCACGCTGCGAGAGGATCGCGGCGAAATTAAAGCTGCGAAGGATGCCGAACTTCCACAGCTGGTAGAGTTAGAAGACTTAAGGGGGGAGCTGCATACTCACTCGAATTGGAGCGATGGGAAGTCGAGCATTCTGGAGATGGCTGAAGCTGCCATCGAGCTATCGACGGAGTATCTTGTTATCTCCGATCATTCCCGCAGCCTCGGCATTGCTGGAGGACTCTCGATAGAGGATTTGCGTGCGCAACGGGCAGAGATCAAAATTGTGCAGAAGAAACTCGGCAAGAGGCTCACCTTGCTTCAGGGAAGTGAGGTGGAAATCCTTGCCAACGGTGAACTGGATTACCCAGATGAGATCTTGCAGGAATTGGACATCGTCATTGCCTCGTTGCATACATCTTTACGCCAACCGCGTGAGCAAGTAACAGAGCGCGTCCTACGCTCGATCAAGAATCCACACGTCGACATCATTGCTCACCCAACAGGTCGTCTTATTGGGAAGCGAGATCCTGCGGATTTAGATGTCGATGCCATTTTTCAAGCAGCGGCCGAGCACGATGTGGTGCTGGAGATCAACTCCAATCCCGAACGGTTGGATTTGAAGGATACACACGCCCGGCGGGCGCTTGAATCAGGCTGCCGGCTGGCGATCAACACCGATGCCCACCATCCTGACCATTTCGCATTCCGCAGATTTGGCGTGGGAACTGCGCAACGCGCTTGGGCGGAAGCCCCCTCGATTGTGAATACATGGCCGCTGAATCGGCTTCAGGCGTGGTTAAAATCCCGAGGATAGATGACTGACAATCGCAACCTCTTAATGCTATAGGGGTTAAACCCCTATAGAGCAGCAATTACTGTAGTCATAGACCAAGGAGAGCAGCGGATGTCGAAGATTGCCATAGTTACGGACAGCACAGCCTATATTCCACCAGAACTCATAATAAAAAATGATATTAAGGTTGCACCACAGATTTCCATCTGGGATGGCGGGAAGGAGACATTCCTCGACGGCGTGGATATGATGCCGGCCGAGTTTTATGCACGTCTGAAGGAGAGCAAGGAGCTTCCGACGACTTCCCAAGCTACGGTGCGTTATTTTAAGGAGGTGTTTGAACCGCTTGTCGCTGAAGGCACACCCATTATTGCGATTCTAATCTCAGAGGAACTCTCCGGCACTTTGCAATCGGCGACCCAGGCGAAGGATATGTTCCCCGATGCGAAGATTGAGCTCGTTGACTCGAGATCGACTGCCATGGAGCTTGGATTCCAGGTTCTGGCAACAGCCCGCGCCACCGAGAATGGGAAGTCCTTTGAAGAGATCGTGGCAATCGCCCGAGATGCGAGCAACCATACGGGGGTTTTCTTTGTGGTCGACACGCTCGAGTATCTTCACCGCGGCGGTCGTATCGGGGGAGCGTCAAGATTGATCGGGACCGCGCTGAATATGAAACCCCTCCTTCACATAGCCAATGGACGGGTTGAATCATTTGAGAAGGTGCGCACAAAGAACAAAGCCATAGCCAGGATGCTGGACGTGATTGAAGAGCGGGTTAATGGTAAACCGAATCTACGCATTGCAGCTTTACACGCTGCTGCTGAGCAAGAAGCGATCGAATTACTCGAGGCGGCGAAGAAGCGATTCAACCCGATCGAAGCTATCGTCACAGAGGTCAGCCCGGTTGTCGGTACACATGTTGGTCCGGGAACCGTGGGTTTAGCCTTCAGTACAGACCTTTAAGGTCAGGGATTTCAAGCTGACAGGCACAAACGCCGGTATCGGTTAAATTTGTTGGTTTTCATCCAAATTGTAATGGTGATCAAACGGCTTTAGGCTTCCCTGCTCTGCCTGGAGCTGAACTTCTGGGATTTGTGCGTAAAAGTTATGAGCCCAGCCAAGGTTGATACTGACGCAGCGAGATAACACACATGTTGGACGATCCGCTGGTCCCAACCCTGCGATGACGGAGGAAGTGACTTTTAAGGAACATCTCTAACCTCCCGCAGGTTTTGAACCTGCGGGAGGTTTACACGCGGCTCTAATCAGGCTTGGGTTGGCGTTCATTTCCGCAGCTGGAGCACTCAAGGGAAGGTCACTCAATTATTTAGATTGGGAACGGCAAAGGGAGCCTGGCCGGAAATGTCCTCGATCGTGAATACATGGCCGCTGAATCGGCTACAGGCGTGTCCCAAATCCCGAGGATAGACTACAGCCAATCGCAACCCGTCAGCGTTGTAGGGGTTCTATTTTATTAGAGCAGCAATTGCTGCGGCTAGAGACCAAGGAGAGCAGCGGATGTCGAAGATCGCCATAGTTACGGATAGCGTAGCTTATTTACCCCAAATATTCTTAGATCAATATGGCATAAAAGTCGCCGCATCTTATTCAATCTGGGATGGCGGAAAGGAGATGTTTCGCGACGGAACAGAGATGCTCCCTTCCGAATTCTATACTCGTTTGAAGGAGAGCGTGGATATTCCAACTACCTCTCAAGCCACGGTTGCCGATTTCGATGAGATTTATAAGCCGCTTGTTGCTGAGGGCAAATCCATTATCTCCATTCATGTATCACCGAAGCTCTCAGGGACTTTACAGTCCGCAACTTTAGCGAAGGAGAACTTCCCAGGTGCGAAAATCGAGCTTGTAGACTCGATGTCAGCAGCGATGGAATCTGGGTTTCAAGTTCTGGCAGTAGCTCGTGCTGTGGAGGCGGGGAAATCCTTCAAAGAAGTTGTCGAACTCGCTCATAAAGCGAAAAATCACACGGGGGTGTTCTTTGTTGTGGATACGCTCGAATACCTCCACCGCAACGGTCGTATCGGGGGTGCAAAGAAGTTGCTGGGAACGGCGCTGAGCTTGAAACCGCTTCTCCTTGTTGAAGACGGACAAGTGGAGGCTTTTGAGAATGTCAGGACGAAAAAGAAAGCCAAAGCCAGGCTATTAGATATCGTGGGGGAAAAGCTCGAAGGTAAGCAAAACGTGCGTATAGCGAGCCTGCATGCGGCAGTCGAAGAGGAAGCACTTGAATTACTCCGAGAAGCAGAGGGTAGGTTTAATCCTGTCGAGGCCTTCAACGCTGAGCTAAGCCCGGCTGTCGGTGCGAACGTCGGTCCTGGTACTGTGGGTTTAGCTTTCAGCACTGATATTTAAGCTTAGGTATTTCAAGTCGGCGGGCAGAAACGCCGATATGGACCTTAATCTTATGATCTGTAAGTAAGGACCTCCCAGAAAGGCGAGATCGTACTGGGAGGTCCATATGGTTAATCCACCTTGTTACCAGCACCAGACAGCCAGCGTCAGTTTTCGATCCAGGAGCTCTTAGATGCTTCGCTTCACATCCTTTAGCCCTTAATCAGGAGGTTGGGAAAAATGGAATATCGAACTTTGGGAAAATCAGGAGTCAAAGTCTCCCCATTATGTTTGGGCACGATGCAATTTGGATGGACGGCGGATGAAAAAGCATCCTTTGAGGTGCTGGACGCGGCTTTTGATGCAGGGATTAATTTCATGGATACGGCTGATATTTATTCACGGTGGGTCAATGGGAATCCGGGTGGGATCGCTGAGAGCATAATCGGAAAATGGCTTCGCAAGAATCCAGAGAAACGAACGCAAGTCATCCTTGCAACGAAAGTCCGAGGACGGATGGGTGAAGGTCCGAATGATGAGGGGCTTTCTCGTAAACATATCTTCTCGTCCGTCCAACAGTCCCTTAAGCGATTGGGAACAGACTATATAGATCTGTACCAGGTACACTGGCCAGATGAGAGTACATCGATCGAGGAGACACTGCGCGCGTTGGATGATCTTATCCACGATGGACGTGTGCTTTATATCGGCTGCTCAAATTACTCGGCGTGGCGTTTATTGGAGTCACTATGGATATCCGATCTCTGCAGGCTGACAAGTTTCATCAGCCTCCAACCACATTACAATTTAGTCCATCGGGGTGAGTTTGAACGGGAACTCGAGGAAGTATGTTTAAAATTTGACATCGGAGTCATCCCATACAGTCCGTTAGCGGGGGGCTTCCTCACAGGCAAGTACGCTGGCAATCAAGCACCTCCCGAAGGGAGTCGCGGAGCGATGAGCGACCAGATTCAAGCCTATTTAATGGACCCGCGCAGCCTATCCACATTGAATATTGTCAAGCAAATCGCTCTGGAGAGAAAGAAATCGCCTTCGCAAGTCGCTCTGCGATGGTTGATTTCCCGACCCGCTGTTGTGAGTGCAATTATCGGCCCTCGAGATCTAGAGCAGCTTGAGGATAACCTCGGGTGCTTGTCTTTTAAATTAGCGGATGAAGATATGCAGCGCCTGGATGAGGGAAGTGCATGGTGATTGTTAATGTCGGGGGGAACGAATAATTTCAAGACCTCCGGGTTATATTTTCAAAGGGGTCACAATGGGGGTGTAGTTATGGTAAGTTTATGCAGCCCGATGGTATAATGTAAAATGAGCGTAAAGGAGCAACCAGGAGACCCAATGGAGCGCTCCATTCGACAATATCTTGACAAACTCCAAAATGAAGACAACGCCTCGGGACATACAATTACTGCGTATGGCACCGATCTCGATCAGTTCTACAGTGTTCTCGCCAGTTATTCAGGTACACCGCTAGCGCCTGAAGCGCTTACTCCTTCGGCTGTCGTCCATTATGTCGATTGGCTCGGGGCACAGGGCTACCGACCGGCGACAGTCTCTCGCAAGCTTGCTGCTGCCAGGTCTTACCTTGAGTTCCTCTCTGGTCAGGGGCTTGAGGAAGTCCATCGCTTCCGTGAACTGTTAAAAGGACCGACACTAGGAAGAACTCAACCGCGGACACTCAGCAAGCAAGAATTGGATCGGCTGCTGTTGGCACCACGAAAGTATTTTTCTCCGGGTGCAATCCGAGATGCAGCGATCCTTTCAATGCTCTACGAAACTGGATTCCGAGCTACGGACATGGTTCGCCTCCGAGTTCCCGATGTCGATCTTATCAATGCACACGTTCGAAGACCCCCAGATCGTGCCCAATGGTTGGCGATTCCTGAGTCGATCGTACTCCTGCAAAAATACTTAAGTGATGGGCGGCCCCACTTTGTGCGCAACATCGTCGAGAACGTGCTTTTCCTAAACCAACGTGGCCAGGGATTGAGCCGGCAAGGATTGTGGCTGGTCGTCAAACGTTGGGCGGTTGTAGGCGAGTTGGAAGGGGCTCTCTCACCTCACACATTGCGGCATTCGCGAGCCAGTCATATGTTAGAAGAAGGCAAGTCTCGACGTGAAGTGCAAACTCTCCTGGGGCTTTCGAGCCCGAACGCTGTTCGTATTCATCGTCGTCGATCCAGAAGCGAAGACGAGAGGTAGGTTATGGGATTTATTCGTGAACAAGATATAGATGATGCAGTAGGAGCGATCAGAAAGAAGACATCATTGGAGCCGGTAATTGGTATGATTTTAGGTTCCGGATTGGGTCCGCTAGCGGAGGCAATCGAAGGTGCTGAGCAGATTGAAGTCAACGCAATCCCTGGCTGGCCTGTTTCAACGGTCAAAGGGCACTCAGGAAAACTCGTTTTTGGTCAACTCGAGGGTGTTCCTGTTTTCGTTTTACAGGGTCGTGCTCATTATTATGAAGGACACTCAATTGAGAGCATAGGTCTTCCGGTGCGAGTTATGCAGACGCTGGGGGCAGAAATTCTTATTGTTACGAATGCCGCGGGAGCCGTTCACCCCGAGTTTTCACCCGGCGAACTCATGCTCATCTCAGACCATATCAATCTAATTGGAATGGCCGGTCTATCGCCACTGAGAGGTCCAAACTTAGACGCATATGGACCGCGTTTTCCAGACATGAGCCAGGCTTATGATCCGGAGTTGAAGTCGATCGCCAGAGCTGTTGCCGAGAAAGGTGGTATTCCGCTGCGAGAAGGTGTTTACGTTTGCCTTGCTGGGCCCTCGTTTGAAACCCCGGCGGATTTGCGGTTTCTGCGCGGGATCGGGGTTGACGCCGTCGGGATGTCCACCGTTCCAGAGGTCATTATTGCCCGCCATGGCGGAATGCGCGTACTGGGTGTCTCTGGAATTAGTAACAAGGCTAACCTCGACGGATCAACAGTGACGACTCACGAAGAAGTTTTGGCTGCGGGTGAGGTGATTGTCCCGAGATTAACAGCTCTAGTTAGGGGGGTTTTAAAAGAAATATAAGATTGGAAATACATGGAAGAAGTATTACTTTTTATCGAGGCTAACCAGCGATGGATTTTTCTCCTCCTGGGATTACTCGGACTGGTGTATTTTGGGTCGGTTCTGCGAGCTTATAACTCTTATCGAGCAGCGGTCTTTGGTTTGGAGTGGGAACGGTCCATCTCCAAACTGCGGCGCTCAGGTGGAATGCTTGCTCTCGCTATCACCGGCATCATCGTGGTGTTTATCTTGACGACCTTCGCTAGCCCTGCTCTTCCTGCCTCGCTTCGCCCTACAGCAATACCGACGGTCTCCCTGCTTGCAACGCCCATTTTGGGGCAGGGAGAAGAAGGAGCCGCATTTACAACAGCGACGCCAATAGACCCGGCTGGCATTGATGGCGCAGGTTGTGCGAATCTCAATGCGACGATCATCTCTCCAGAAAGCGGCGAAAGAGTTAAGGGCGAGGTGCATTTTAATGGGGTTGCAAATATCCCGGGTTTTGCTTTTTATAAGCTTGAATACAACGATTTGAAGCCGGCAAGCACCTGGCTGGCAATCTCGGCTAGCAATCAAACCGTATGCGAGCAGGGATGCGACGACGAGACAGAGATGTTGGGAATCTGGGATACAAGCCTGGTCCGCCCTGGTGAGTATGTAGTTCAGTTGGTCGTTACTGATACGCTCGGGAACGCTCCATTCCCTTGCCAGATCCGGTTGCAAATTGTCCCATAACTATCCAATGAGGGCCAAAGATTGCGATGATTGAGCAAATTAATGTGCGCCAGGCAATTTCAAGTGACATCCCCAGGTTAATTTCCATGGACCATGGATACAGAACAAATCATGTCTGGCAGCTCTCCTACCGCAAGCAGCCAAGCGAAATCGGGGCGACCTTCCGGGAAGTGCGATTACCGCGCCCGATGCAGGCCGTCTATCCAAGAGATCCTGAACGGCTGGCAGATGAATGGACTCATCTGCAGACATTGCTCCTGGCGGAGGCAGAAGAGCAGCCCGCGGGATACCTGGCATTGAGTGATGGCCCTGCTGAAGGATCTGGGTGGATAACAGACGTAGTCGTAGATTTGCGCTTCAGGAGGCAGGGGATCGCTTCGAAGCTGCTTGCTGCTGGAAAGGAATGGTGCCGAGACAGGGATCGAAGACTTCTTTTCATGGAGATGCAGACTAAAAACTACCCGGCGATCTGTCTCGCTCAGAGGACCGGATTTCTTTACGCGGGATATAGTGATCTGTACTACCCGGACCAGGATATTGCGCTTTTCTTCGCTGTGGAACTCGGTTGAGATCCAGCCGTAATCTCTATGTCTGACATGGTTGCACCACTACTCATTCTGAACCAAATCCTCACCGCTGGTAATACGATTACAGCATTCTCACTGCTGCTCTACGCGCTGACCTTCAACATGCGTGAAAGGGTGGCACAGTCTCTGGCAGTATTGTTGGCTTGTGTAACCATCGTCTATTTTGGTGATGTGCTCGTGGCCACAACCAATTCCCCTGGAGAGGCGGAGGTGTGGCTCCGTTTACAATGGCTGGGCATTAGTTTTGTGCCTGCTGCCTATCTGCAACTTTCCGATGCTCTCTTGGCCGCAACGGGAAGACCCTCAAGAGGCCGTCGATCGCGCCTCGTCGGATTGAGTTATCTTCTCAGCGGGCTGACATTGGCTGGGGTCGCATTCGGCCGGTTGATCGCTGCTGATGTTGTGATTAGCGAGTCGGTCGTCTATTTGCGCCCCGGACCACTCTTCCCGCTATTCAGCCTTTTCTTGCTCACCAACTTAATACTGGCGGGAGTTAATTTCTGGCGAGCTTATAAGCGCTGCCTGACACGCTCTAGCAAAAGACGGATGCGCTACCTGTTGGCAGGCTCAATCGGTCCACTGCTTGCGGCATTTCCCTGGGTAATTCTGGGGGGTGCATCACTAATTTCACAAGGCGTTCTATTCTGGGGCATTCTAATCGTTATCAACACCTTCGTTGCGGTTCAACTGGTGTTAATGTCCTATGCTGTGGCTTACTTTGGAGTTGAGATTCCCGATCGTGTAGTAAAAGCGCGATTGTTTCAATGGATAATCCGTGGACCTTTTGTGGCATCCACAGTGCTAGCTCTCACTGTCATCGTCGATCGGCTGGCAGAGATGTTTGGATATGAAAACAGCCGTGTAGTCCCCTTCACTACGGTTGCATCAATTCTCATCCTCCAGTACCTGATCACGCTTATCCGCCGTCCGGTTGAACTCTGGTTCTTTTATGGCGAGGATCGCGGTGATGTCGCTCGGCTTCAGTTATTGGAAGAACGTTTACTCACGAGCGGGGATCTCAGGCAATTTCTTGAATCCATCCTCAATGCGGCCTGTGATCTCTTCGGGATCGAGTCTGCATTCGTTGCCATCGTTGGGGTGCATGGGCTGGAAATGGAAATCGCGGTCGGTTCTGAGGACCCGCTGCGGGGTTCGAAGGACCTTCCCCCGTTGATGGTCACCGATAACCGCCAGGAGTTTGGTATTTTGGGGGATGTATTCACATGGGATGTTTATTGGCTAATACCGCTGCGACTCGCCAATCCCGCGGATGTCATCGGTTTCTTAGGTCTGCGCGCGCGCGGTCCTGTTCCCGATTTTACACAAGAGGAAGAAGAAAATCTGCGGACACTACTAGGGCGAGCCACAATCGCGCTGACGGAGAGGAAACTCCAGCGAGAGGTTTTCGCCATCGTCGACCGGCTGGTACCGCAGGTTGAGACGATCCAAAGAATACGCGCTGAAGCGCACTATGCCGGTTCGGATGCGCTCATCGCCCCGGTCGAAGGGATTGGATCCGAAGATGATTTGATGGATTTCGTGCGTGAAGCGCTTGGCCATTATTGGGGTGGGCCTCGACTTACCAGCAGCCCGTTGCTTGGGTTGCGTGTAGTCAGGCGGGCAATGGATGAGCATGAAGGGAACCCCGTGAATGCATTAAGAGCGATCCTTCGCCATGCGATCGACCAGGTGCGGCCAGAAGGGGAGCGCCGGTTCACAGCCGAGTGGATGCTGTACAATATCCTTGAGATGAAGTTTCTGCAGGGCAGGAAAGTAAGAGATGTTGCCATGAAATTGGCGATGTCTGAGGCGGATCTATACCGAAAACAACGTGTAGCCATCGAGACGGTAGCCGAAACTATAGCGGACATGGAACGCGGGGCAGTTGCCTCAGAGGAGATGGTGACCCAGAAGACGGAATAGTTCGTTTTGGATGGTATACGTGCCGATTGGAATTTCGCAGATCCTATCTAAGTAGGCGAATGGGTAGAGGTTTCTAGCATGACACTAGAAGATGTCTCAGATGAGGGGCGAGGGCGGGATGAGCCGCCCGCTCTGGATGAGTCGTGGTGGGCGGCGATCATGGAGGAGGAAGAGCCTCAGATCGTACACTCCGAACCGGAAATTGAAGGCAGCTCCGATAAACGAATAATCAATCAAGGTGACCCGGAAGACTGGGTCTGGGCCCGCCAACTTTATCAGAAAGATGAAGTCGTTGATCTTTCTGTCGTTGGTTTTAATCGCGGCGGATTGCTCGTCGAAGCCCGTAGCTTGCGAGGTTTTGTGCCGCTTTCGCACCTTATGAATATACAACCTGAGCTTGAAGATGAACTGCGCCTAAAGATGCTTGAAGATCAGGTTGGTAAACAGGTGGGTTTGAAGGTTATCGAGTTTGATCCCGAACGTGGACGACTTGTGCTCTCTCAGCGCGCGGCGCTCGCCGGACCAGGAAGGCGAGTCGAGCTCTTGAAATCTTTAAAGCCGGGTGACCGCGTGCAGGGAAAAGTCACCAACATAACGCGGTTCGGTGTTTTTGTTGATTTAGGAGGCGTGGAAGGCTTGATACATGTCTCGGAGTTATCATGGGGGAGGGTAGGGCATCCATCTGATGTCCTTGAATGCGGCCAGGAAATACAGGTCCAAATCCTCTCCGTTGACCGGGATCAGGATCGAGTAGCACTAAGCCTGAAAGAGCTTCTGCCGGATCCCTGGGATAAAGTGGAGGAAAAGTATTCAGTCGGGCAGATTGTGGAAGGTGTCGTGACGAACGTGGTTAAATTCGGCGCCTTTATTGGTATTGAGGAAGGTTTGGAAGGGTTGATTCATGTGTCTGAGTTAGGCGATGGCAGCTTTCTCCACCCTCGCAATGTCCTTCATGAGGGGGAGCGGGTGCGGGTGAGGATTATCCATATCGATGCATCAGACCGTCGCTTGGGGTTGAGCTTGCGCGGTGTCCCGCAGACGGCCTCAGAGGATTCTGAGACCGAGATTGAATCATCCGCATCCCTTCCGGCGTTGTAGCCACGGATCATCCTGCGCGTACAGGGTGTGCAGCGTAGCACGCCTGGGCGTCATTTGACAAGCCGCATTGACTGATATGAAAAAGAAAGAACTCAAGAGAAGTCCAAGCAAGAACGAAATTACAGGAGATCGAGCAGGGCAGGAATCACGTCTTTTGCTCGAAACACTCATGGATTCGATGGGTGATTTAGTCGCAGTTGCGCTTATTGCAGTTGCGATTATTTTGCTGCTGGGGCTCTTTGGCCTCACTCGTGGAGGTTTGATCGACCCACTTATTGGGCTTTTACGAATGGGATTAGGTTATGGGGCTTTTCTGGCTCCGATCCTTCTTGGTATTCCTGTCTACTTTTCAATCCGGAAACGCCGTGGTGATTGGGTCCAGATACCCTGGCTTCGAGTAGTTTCGCTGGAAATCTCTCTCTTCGCTGCCCTGGCCCTAATGTCGACTTTCAGTGGGATGGGGCTGGCCGAGGCGGAGGCAGGCTCTGGCGGGGGCATCGTGGGCTGGGGGCTTGCCCGGCTTATGGGTGATATTTTTGGCGGGTTCGGTCGGCTTCTTGTGCTAGGTTTGATCTTTATTGTTTCTCTGTTTCTTGGGGTTGGGGATTTTCTCAAGCGGATGATCGAGGGTTTAGGATCTTCCACGATTGGCAGCACTCCGCATCTGACAGAGAGAGGAATTTTTGCTGAAACAGAAGCTTCGAAGGTGCAGCAAGATTCGCAAAAACCAGTGAAAGCTCAGTCTGCTCGCAGGCTCCCGCGGGAATTCAGGAAGAACTTCCAGGTTGCGCAAACCTCGGATGTAAAACCAAGCCAACCCACAAAACGTGATCCCAGGCTGCCAACGCTGGATATTCTCGATCATGAGACAAAAGACGCCGTTACGTCAAGGGAGATTAACCTTGCTGCAGGTCTGATCGAAAAAACGCTGGCAGATTTCGGCTTACCAGCGAGGGTTGTTAATTTTCGTACCGGACCATCGGTGACGCAGTTTGCAGTTGAGCCCGGGTATGTCGAACATGTAGGTTCGGATGGTGAGGTTCACCGGCAGAAAGTGCGGGTCTCTCAGATATCCGCTCTCGCGAACGACCTGGCCCTGGCCCTTTCCTCGCCACGCCTGCGAATCGAGGCCCCGGTTCCGGGGCAGGCGTACATGGGCATCGAGGTCCCGAACCGCAAGCCATCGATAGTTCGGCTGCGGCCGATTTTAGGAACGGATACCTTTCAGTCCATTTCGTCTCCGTTAGCATTGGGGTTGGGCAGGGATGTGGCTGGTGCAGCGGTCGCCACCGACCTGACGGCAATGCCGCATCTTCTCATCGCCGGGACGACCGGGTCCGGTAAGTCGGTATCCATTGCCTCGATCGCTGTCTGTCTGGTGATGAACAACACGCCGGAAGACGTGCAACTGGTTATGATCGATCCGAAAATGGTTGAATTGATACGCTTTAATGAGCTTCCTCATTTACTCGGCAAGGTTGAGACAGAGTTAGAGCGAATTGTAGGAGTATTGCGCTGGTGTACGGTTGAGATGGATCGGCGCTACCGGCTCCTGGAGTCCACCAAAGCGCGCGATATCGAAATGTACAACCGGAAAAGCAGACGCAAGAAAGGCATCGAGCGTTTACCGCGCATCGTAGTCCTGATCGATGAGCTGGCGGATTTGATGATGATGGCGCCGGATCAAACGGAGCACACGCTCGTCCGGCTAGCACAGATGGCGCGCGCAACGGGGATCCATCTTGTCGTCGCTACGCAGCGACCAAGCACAGACATTCTAACCGGTTTGATCAAGGCGAATTTCCCCGCCAGGATTTCCTTCGCTGTCGCCTCCGGCATTGATTCACGTGTCATCCTCGACACTTCTGGCGCAGAGACGCTGTTGGGGAAGGGTGATATGCTCTTCCTCTCCCCGGAAGCGAGTGTTCCGGTCCGCCTGCAAGGGGTTTATGTGACCGATGGGGAAATCGAGCGGTTGAAGGCTTATTGGCGGGAGGAACTTGGTGATGAATCTCCTGAAGCTGATGAAGCACCATGGGAAGAGCTGCTTCACCGCCAGGCTTCTCTAGGGGATCAAGATGAGATTCTTGAACAAGCTATCGAACTAGTGAGGCAACGCAATGAAGCCAGCGCCTCACTGCTCCAGAGAGGCCTGAGGATTGGCTATCCAAGGGCGGCAAGATTGATGGACCAATTGGAGGAATTAGGAGTCGTTGGCCGCCCGCAGGCTGGTGGAAGAACACGTGAGGTCTTGATGGGGACAGATGAAGACCCATCAGCTCCAGCTATCGAAGATGAGGATATGGAAGACTCGACTTGACCACTACAATGTCTACGGTTAGCATACCCTTCGAAAACCCTGAATGAGGAGAGAATTTAGCGCATGGATGAATCATCACAACAAGAAAGAATCACGTTAACGGATGCACTTCGGATCCGCTTTAAGGACCTTCTCGACTTGATCGGCGCCTTCCTTAATGGATTAGGGATCGCTCCGAATACATTAACGATATCTGGTTTAGTAGGAAACTTTATTGGCGCGTATTTCTTGGCTATTGGTTCCTTTATGGTTGGCGGATTAATTCTGCTCTCAATGGGAGCAATCGATGCGCTCGATGGGACCATGGCGCGATTGCGGGGTGAGCCGAGTGACTTCGGAGCGTTTGTTGATTCAGTCACCGATCGATATTCAGAATTGGTCATATACGCTGGTTTGCTCTTTTACGCTGTCAAGGATCTGAATCTAACCCTGGCGATGCTAGTATTTGCAGCAACAGCAGGGTCAATATTGGTATCTTACGTTCGAGCACGTGCGCAGAGCCTGGGGTACGAGGCGAAGGGGGGGATGCTAACCCGTTTCGAGAGGTTCATCATCCTTGTCCCTAGTTTAATGTTTGGCTATCCGTGGATTGGTGTAGCTTTAATCGCAATTCTCGCAAATATCACCGCGCTCCAGCGAATCATTAGCGTCCGCCGGCAAGCACGTAAAGGATAATCCAATGTCTTTCGATCAATACGGAATCCATCTCGGATTCCTCTATCTTCGTTACTACGGCATGATCATCATGTTCGGGGTAGTCATGGCCACGTACCTCGCCCGTTGGATGCTGCGCCAGATGGGAGAGGACCCCGAGATTGTCTGGGATGTTCTGACATGGGTGCTGATCTTTGGCGTCATCGGGGCGCGTCTTTACCACGTATTAACGCCATCGCGTTATTCAGGGATCACAACTGCAGATTATCTGCAGAACCCGTTAATGATCCTCACTACATGGGAAGGGGGATTAGCCATGCCAGGGGCGATCATCGGCGGGGTTCTGGGCATCTATATCTTTACCAGGCGCAATAAGATAAGAATAGGGATGCTGCTCGACGCCGCCGCTCCTGGAATTGCCTTAGCCCAGGCTATCGGTCGTTGGGGTAATTTCATCAATCAGGAGCTTTATGGCCCCCCAACCGATCTTCCTTGGGGGATTCATATCGCTCCCCAGAACCGTATTCCGGAATTTGCAGCTTTTGAACGCTTCCATCCGCTTTTCCTGTATGAGTCTATCTGGAATCTACTCAATATGTTCTTTCTCCTTTGGATATGGCGTAAATTCGGCGATCGGTTGAAATCCGGAGATCTCTTCCTGGTGTATTTGATCACATACCCGCTCGGTCGGCTCCTGCTGGAATTTATTCGATTGGATTATGTCCCACTCTTCGGGATCAATTTCAATCAAGGGTTCATGCTTCTTGTTGCAGTCGCCAGTGCTTTGGTTATCTTCCAGCGCCATCGCCATGAGAGTGCGGCTTAATATTTTTCTGCGTGGAAGGGCCTATTGTCCACACCGCCCCCACTGTATGATTAAATCGTAGGGATCGACCCGGGTATCGGCTCATCGGTATCACACATCCAACCTCCCGCAGGTTCGAAACCTGCGGGAAGTCTTAACATGCGAGCGAAACCAGCGCTTCCTGACCACAGAAAAACAACCAACCCATCGAGACACAGGAAGCTGCGCGACCGGGACGCCGAATTCTGGAGTGCGCAAGCTCTGCTTGCGTGTTCGGGCAAAGCTTTAAGATAGCCCGGTTTTGTTTGGGACGGAAGGATGATTGAAGGTTCGTGGAAGAACTTGCTATAATGCGCCGAGTTAAGTGATGAGTAGTATCGAAGCCAATTCTCTATGTAAAATGTTTGGGACCTTCACGGCAGTGGATGATGTGTCGCTCCATGTCAAGCCGGGAGAGATCCTCGCGTTGCTAGGACCGAATGGAGCAGGGAAAACAACGACGATTCGGATGCTGGCCTCAATTCTGAAGCCGACACGCGGCAGCGCCAAAATCGCCGGATATGATATTGCTCATGAGCAAGAGGCTGTGCGCAACGCTGTAGGCTTGCTGACGGAACAACATGGGCTTTATACAAGAATGCGGGCGGGTGAATATCTCGCTTTCTTTGGGAGTGTCTACGGTATAGATTCTTCCACGATACAACAAAGGACCCGCACTCTCCTGGGTGAATATAAGCTGCAGGAATCTGCTGGCCTCCGCCTTGGTCAGTACTCAAAAGGGATGCGACAGAAACTAGCACTCGTGCGAGCTTTACTGCATGAACCGCAGATTTTGCTTTTAGATGAGCCCACTTCAGCGATGGATCCAGAGAGTGCGCACCATGTCCGCAGCAGTATTGTCGAATTGAGGTCAGATGATCGGGCGATCATAGTATGTACACATAATCTGTTTGAGGCTGAGGCTCTCGCAGATCGAATCGCGATCATTCGTAAAGGAAAGATCATCGCGAACGATAGCCCGGTTGAACTCAAGCGGAAAATGGTTGGCGATCCGATCATGGAGCTGCGATTGGCGTGTTCTTTGGACGGAGCGCTCGAGCATCTTCCTGAGGGGATCGTAAAAATCGCGTCAGGGGATACCTGGGTACGATATAGCACATCGCAGCCAGAAGTAGTCAACCCGAAGACCCTGAGTTCGTTAGCGAAAGCCGGAATTCCAGTGGTTACGCTCTCCAGGGTCGAGCGGAGCCTGGAGGAAGTTTATCTGCAGGTGGTACGAGAGGATGAATCACAAGAGGGGATGAATGATGGCCGCTGAGGCTTCGACCCCTACTACTCTGTTCAGTGGTGCATGGATCGTCGCCCGCCGGGAAATCAGAGATCAGTTTCGGGATTGGCGAGTTCTGGCACCGATTCTTCTGCTGACTTTGTTCTTCCCACTACTGATGAACTTCACAGCCAGTCAGGCGGTGGACTTCGTAGGCCGCTACGGTGCGCCGATCATTGGCGAACGACTGATCCCTTTCCTGTTAATGGTTGTCGGGTTTTTTCCAATCTCGATTTCAATCGTTATCGCTTTGGAGAGCTTCGCGGGGGAGCGCGAAAGACAAACTTTAGAGCCACTTCTGGCGACTCCTTTATCCGATGGCCAGCTTTATCTGGGGAAGACGGCAGCCTCGCTAGCCCCTCCGCTCGCGGCGGCATACTTGGGCATTACCGTCTATCTGATTGGATTATTGGTTAAAGTACAGTGGGTCCCCTCAGCTCAGTTGTTGATACAGATCCTTTCGTTAACTACAATCCAAGCGATGGTGATGGTCAGCGGCGCGGTCGTGATCTCGTCATTGACCACCTCTGTGCGTGCTGCGAACTTATTAGCTTCCTTTATTATCATTCCAGTGGCTATGTTGATCATGGGTGAAAGCATGATCATGTTCTGGGGACGCTATCATATTCTGTGGTGGATCGTGCTTGCCCTGATGCTCATCACGATTGTCCTGACGCGGATGGGGCTGCGACTTTTCAACCGTGAGGAGCTCCTTGCCCGCGAGCTTGATGTGCTTGATCTACGTGGGACAGGTAGGCGCTTCAGGTCTTCGTTTCTCTCCGGTGCCCGGAATCCCATAGATTGGTATGGTGGATTGTTCTCGAAGTCATTAAAGCGCATTAGGTTTCCAATACTCATAACTTCAGCTATCCTCTTGACAGGCTTTCTTGTGGGTTATAAACAAGCAGAGATGTTTACGCTGCCAGCTGAGATTTTTCAAGTTAGTGCGTTTGATAAAGATTGGCTAGAGATCTTGCGCGGATTTGGGATGCTAACACCCAGCGGGCTGGTAAAGATCCTCTGGGCGAACATTCGAGCGCTCATCCTGGCGACTATTTTTGGTGTTTTTACTTTCGGCGTCCTGGCGGAAATTCTCCTGATGGCACCCATGGCGATTACAGGTTACTTCGCTGGATCCTTGACGCAGGCCGGGCTGGACGCCTCCCAGTACATAACCGCGCTTGTGTTACCGCATGCGATCCTTGAGGTTCCCGCTGCGATCATCGCCGGTGCGGCTATTTTACAGCTGGGAATGGCTGCGATCAGCCTTCCTAAGGGGAGTTCGTTGGGAGAGGGTTGGACAACTTCGCTTGCAGAATGGGCAAGAATATCGATCGGAATTGTCCTGCCGCTTCTTATTGCCGCAGCGTTTCTCGAGGTATTTATAACCCCGCGCATCGCTGTATGGCTGCTTTCTGGATCATAAACTATGCCTGAATTAATCATCCTGGGTTCTGCTGCAGCAATCCCTGATCTTGAACACGATAATTCGCACATGATAATCCAAACAGGGAATGGTGCCGTATTGATCGATTGCGGCACCGCACCTATGCTGCGACTCGAGCGTGTAGGTATCCCGTTGGGGGCTATCACGGATATTATCCTGACGCATTTCCATCCAGATCATATTAGCGGCTTGCCCCTGCTTCTCATGAGCATGTGGCTTGAGGGGCGACGCAAGGCTTTACGTATTTTTGGGCTGCATCATTGTTTAAAAAGGGTCGAAGATTTAATGGGCTTCTACCAATGGGGTGATTGGCCAGGTTTCTTCCCGGTGGCATTTCACCGCCTTCCGGAGAATGAGCGTGTGCAGGTGCTCGAACAAGGTGGGGTGACGATCTACTGCTCGCCAGTTTGTCACGTAATTCCAACGATCGGCTTACGAGTTGAGGCAAAGTCAACTGGGAAGGTAATCGCATATTCATGCGATACAGAGCCCTGTCAGGCGGTTAATAACCTTGCCCAGGGGGCAGGTGTGCTTATTCATGAAGCTACTGGCGAAAGCGTCGGTCACTCATCAGCCGCTCAGGCAGGGGCAGCCGCCCGTGATGCAGGAGTGGAGAACTTGGTTCTAATTCACTACCCTGTGGGTGATTCTGATACGGCTAAGTTAGTGGAAGAGGCGAGGGGTGCTTTCTCTGGAGACGTCCTCCTGGCCGAGGATTTCATGAAGATTGAATTCTAACCAAAATCATGAGAGGGGGGCTCAGGCTTTTTCAGATGTCCGCACGAGAGTCGCGTGAAGATAATGGAAATCTCCGCGTGGTGGAATGAGATCGATTACTTCAATCACCTCGAAATCGCTTGAACCAAGCGAAATCACATCTCCCTGCTGTGGTGAAGTCTCGCTGTTTAGAATCGCTCCCGGATGATCTTCTCCCGAAACAACATAACTCACTTTGTAGATTGCGGGCATGTCTACACCTCAGCGGTCGGCAAAGTGGCGATGACGGAGTTTGAAGGATAGGTCAGCCGCGATGTTGCGCATGACAATGTACCCCAGATGGTGGTTTTCTTCGCATTCTTGCTCGAAATCATTACAATGGATCATAAGCAACTTAGTCGGAGCGGAAGCTGCGCGCACCGTTGCCGAGCGAGGACCATGGTCTACCAATGCCATCTCACCGAATATCTGACCTTTGCCGAGGTGGACGATGGTGCGGGGAGATTGCTCTGGAGCTGTTCCACTGTGAAGAACTTCAACGAATCCATCCAGGACAATGTAGAGATCTTCTCCAGTTTCGTCCTGTTGCGTGATGACATCACCGTTTTTAAATGTGATTTCTTTGCAGATTCCGGAAATAGCCTGCAACTCGGCAGGAGTGATGCCTTCAAATAACTCGACGGACCCGAGAATCTCTGTATGGTCCATAGCGCCCTCCGACGCTGCACAAAAGTGCAGCTAATCGATTTTCGTCTTCCTGAAATTGTACTTTAAGTTGCTTAGGATACCAACCGAATAGTTAAAACAGTCGGACCTCGCACAGGCATAGAGAACTGCTTTCCGGAACGCTGGAAGGGGTTTAAGCACGGTGTGAATGATCTATCGTAGACCAGTGACGGTCGCAATATCGTTGTTTCTTTGACGGTGAACCGCTGTGGTAGAATGATTTATGTTCGGCTACGTATGCTCCGAGAGGCGTGTGAATCATGGATAAGGAGTACGATTCAAAACAATGGGCGGTGAAGATGTCGGGTGAGAATGACGCCTGGGATCAACAAGCCTTAGAAGGTTTGGGTTGGCGTGTTGTACGGCGATCCCATGCTTGGCGTCCCCCTACCGATGTTCTGGAAACAGATGATGCGGTGGTCGTGGTTGTTGAGATTGCCGGCATGCGTGGTTTGAATATATCTGTAATCTTTGAGCGTCAAATCTTATCTATCCGCGGGGTCCGCCCAGATACAAACATCTGTAAAACATATCACCAAATGGAAATCGATTACGGCGAATTCGCTACTGAGGTTAAAGTTCCATTGCGGGTTGATTCTGACAAGATCGAAGCAACGTACAGCGATGGTTTTTTAAAGGTCGTTCTCCCCAAAGCAACCCCTCGTGAGATAGATATCAAGTGATGTCGGGAAATTTGAGATCCATGACATCGGAGAAGAATGACAAGCAGGGGGTATTATCATTAACTCAGACAAGCCTATTTATTATGTGGAACGTGTTAATGCTGAGGAAAGCATGAACAATTTCTCGTCACAGATCCCCGTTCACGACGGAGTATTGGAAGAAGAGCCACAGGAATTCAGGAGTCAGGGCCCTGAGGAATTGCAGATCCCGGAAGATCTCCCGATCCTGCCCCTTCGGGGAGTTGTTGTTTATCCCCACACAGCCATGCCGTTAACGATTGGGCAGACGCGCTCGATCAAGTTAGTCGATGATGTCTCCGCCAACCATCGCTTGATTGGGCTTGTCGCTTCTCGGAATCCCGAGTTGGAGATTCCCGGACCTGCGGATTTGTATTCGTTCGGCACAGTAGCGTCGATACAGAGGCTGTTTAGGGCGCCGGATGGGACTATTCGTCTGATCGCGAGGGGAATAGCTCGTTTCGAATTGGGAGACTTCATCAGCCATGAGCCTTACCTCATCGCCCGGATCTACCTCCGGCCCGAAAAGGTGGAAGAGAGTGTTGAAATCGAAGCACAGGTCAGGGCAGCGAAAGACCTTTTCCAGCAAATTTCGGAGCTCGGCCCGTCACTCCCGCGTGAAATCGTCGGGGGCGTCCAGCTCCTAGAAGATCCGCTCCAAGTTGCGTACACGATTGCGAATTACCAGCGAATGGACCTGGATGATGGGCAGCGCATCCTCGAGGTGGAATCGACGATAGAGAAGCTGCAAATCCTCACCAACCTGCTCAGTCGTGAGGTCGAGGTGCTTTCTCTTGGACAGCAAATTCAGCAGGAAGCACGAACCGAGATCGAAAAAGTACAGCGTGAATATTTCCTGCGTGAGCAACTAAAAGCTATCCAACGTGAACTGGGCGAAGGTGATGAGCAAACGGTGGAGATCGAGGAATTCCGCAAGCGGATAGCGGCTGCAAATATGCCGGAGGAAGCTGAGAAGCAAGCCCGGCGAGAGCTCGAACGGCTTGCGAAGCTGCCAACAGCCGCGGCTGAATATGGTGTGATCAGGACTTACCTCGATTGGTTAACCACCATTCCATGGGATAACGTCACTCAAGATAATCTCGATCTGAAACATGCACGTGAGGTTCTCGATGAGGATCATTTTGGGCTCATCGATATTAAAGAACGCATCC
>CAYLOO010000014.1:0-36223 GCA_964385355.1 uncultured Anaerolineaceae bacterium | reverse complement strand
GTGCCGGCGGGGTAGAAAGGGCCAACCCAATCGTCAAAGGAAAAACCCTGCGTTCCTAAATAAACTTTACCGCTTCGTTCTGCGTTCAAGACCGATCATCTGCAGCGCCCAGTAATTCAACAACCCTCTCGAGCACTTCCTCTGCCACCGCAGTTTTCGTCATGAGCGGCAATTCTTCACTGCCGCCGTCTCGATCGAGCAATGTGACCCGGTTGGTGTCGACGGCGAAACCCGCATCCACCGCGGTGATGTCGTTGGCTACAATAAGGTCCAGCCCTTTCTTTTCGAGCTTGCTCTGGGCATTTTTAATCAGCTTCTGGCTCTCGGCGGCGAAACCCACGATCACACGCGGCCATCCACTCTTGGCCTTGAGCTTGCTCACAACAGCCAGAATATCATCCGTCCGCTCCAATACGATCTCGGGGACATCCTTCTTGCGTTTGATTTTTTCCTTTGCGATCTCACCTGGTCGAAAGTCAGCCACTGCTGCAGCCATAAGCAGGACATCGGCGTTCTCCACGCTTTCTTGCGTAGCCTCAAACATCTCCGCGGCTGTGGTCACATCAATCCGGCGCGCACCAACAGGCGTCAGCAGCGCCACCGGGCCGGCAATCAACACCACGTTTCCGCCGCGATCAATCGCTGCTTGAGCGAGCGAAAAGCCCTGCTTCCCCGAAGAACGATTCGCCAACACGCGCACCGGGTCTACCGGCTCATGCGTCCCTCCAGCCGTCACGATGATCTTGCGACCATTGAGAGGTCCCGCGTAGCCCAGAACCTGTCTCAGAACTCCAATCAACGCTGGCGGTTCGAGCATACGCCCCTTGCCAACCAAACCGGATGCCATCCGTCCTTCGGTGGGGCCGGCAAAAATAACACCGCGTTCATGCAGGATCTTAATATTCTCCTGCGTGGCGCTGTTTTCATACATACCAACATCCATCGCCGGAGCCACGATCAATGGACAACGGGCTGCAAGCGCCGTGAGCGTCAACAGGGATCCCGCCTGCCCGGTAGCCAGCTTGGCGATGGTATTGGCCGTTGCTGGTGCAATCATGAAAGCGTCAGCCCCCTCCACGAGACCAACATGCAAGACATGCGCATCTTTGCCCCACAGGTCTGACTCTGTATAGGCCTTCCTGCCGGTGACCGATTGGAAAGTGAGCGGTGTGACAAACTCGCGCGCCGCGGCGCTCAGGATTACATCCACCTGCATGCCAGCCTGTGTGAGTTTAGACGCTAAATCCGCGGCTTTGTAGGCGGCGATCGATCCAGTGACACCTAGCAGGATGCGTCGGTTCTCCAGTATCGGGATAGTCGTTGTTATTTCCATGTGTGCCTTTCTGATGCTTGCGGTAGCTTAGACAAGCTTAATGCCCTGTACGCATTTCCGTCAACTCATCGAGCGGCCGGTTCCTTCTCCGCCTGTGTGGATATCGTGATCTCGCCGGACTGGCTGATCTTCGCCGTGTCCCCGTTTTTCAGCCTCTCGAAATCCGCCGGAGAGAGTGACAGGATCGGGATAGTCTCGTTGAATAATTCCTCAGCTACGATCGACGCGAGTGCGTAAAATGTGTCAACACCTATCGTCAGGATCGCGGCCGGCGCTGTTCCCCCACGCATGGATTCAAGAAGTACGGCTGTGGTTGTGCTCGAACCGCGTGAGAAGGGTAGCGCGAGGATCTTCCCTGCTGCGAATTCACCCGAAAGCGGATGACGCCGGTCGATAATCTCTCCCGTCAGCGAATCGTAACCGCCCCAGAAACTGAGTGGTTTATCGCTCAACAAGACCTCCCCCTCGGCACAGCCCGCCACCAACGGCCTGCTCTGAATCACGTATACCATAATGATTCGTCCCTAACAACGCGCCCTTCAACGGCGGAAAGCACACAATCCTCGAGCGTTCCAAATACCACCTGCTCATCGAGCATACCCGGCGCATAATATGAATATTTGGCCGAATTTGTCATCACCACATCGATATCCGGGGACAGCATCGGCGTTGCCAGAGGGCAGGTATCTACCGTCACCACGCCGCCGAACGCTTCCAAAGATCGAAGATATCCTTCCTCATCTGCCAGCGCTCTCATCGTCCGATTCGAGTTAACGAGGAACTCGACATCCTTGTGTTTTTCTTGCCCATTGAGCAAGAGGGCCAAACGCTCGAACTCCGCCAACGAGAAATGCGGGCACCCCAACACCACCAAGTCCAGCTCTCGACCACTCGCAGTTGAGAGTTCCCGCCATGCTTCAAGTAGGTGATCCATGGTGACATCGATCTCCTGCTCTGGTTCGTTACCTTGAAACGCGTCTTCCAGTGTGGGTGCTTCTGGCGTTATCCCCACCAGATGAAAGAGCCCTACCGTTCCGGATGAAGCCGCAGCGGCGCCGAGCGCTTTAAGCTGATCCCACTCAGGTTCAACTTCCATTCCGACCACAACCGGGTTTTTCTCGCCAGAGACCTTGCCCATTAAGTGGCCGAGCACAGGATAGAAACTTTCATGTCTTTGAACTCGGTCTGGCACTTCCTTCAGCCTGAGAAGGACCTGCCCGGCGCGGTTCTCCTGCAAATGCAGCCCGGCGGCGGGAACACGCGCGGTTATCGCTGCGCAGATGTCCAGCAAGTCAGGATAGCGTTCTGTGCGTGCGCCGATGATGGAGTTAGCAAAGACGATGGCGTTGGATTCCCCCCAGGCGATCTGCTGGCCGAACTTCGGTTTGAACTCGGTTTGATAGGGCGCGCAGGTCCACGTCGGAATGCATCCCATCTCCTGATACGCCCGCATCTGTCGCTTTGCATTCTCCGCCCAATCGGGTGGGACTGACCAATGCATCCAACCATGCTCATCGACGCCGCTGACATTCAGGGTGCTGGGAACGGATACCATCGCTCCAAGATCGACCAGCTTCTCTGCGAATTCTAGCGTCGCCGCCCCCATGTACAGCGAACTGTCGATATGCGCCGCCTCGATGTCGATCAACCGCTCAACGCCCAGAATCTCCGCCATGCGCACGATGATGCGCATGGCCATCTGCGTTCCCGGACCGCGCTCGCCTGCCAACAACTCGCGATCGTAGTCGCTCAAGTACAGATGGTCACTCTTCGACATCGTCAACTGACCCACGCAATCATTCTACAACGGAAGTGCCCATCAGGAACGGGAACCTGCCTTTGTCGTCCCGAGCTGAATCCAAGTCCAATATAGCCCCAATAGATCGATATGTTAGAAGATTTCCGGATTTACTTGAAGCGGGTTCTCGGTGGAGGTGGTCGCATGGGTTTCGCATACTTCACACCGAATGGAAAAATGCGGCGATAGGTCCAGGCGAGGTGAAAAAGAGGCAAATCGGAGTGCGGTCTGCGCTTAGGCGTTCAAGGTTTCAATAGATGGACGCAGCGCCAGCTCCTCAATCAACCCGCCAAGCTCGGCATCGGATAACGGTCGACCCTTCCCGGCGTATGCTGTGAGCGCTGCCTCCATCATATTCACGCCAAAGGACCGATCACCGTAGCGCGGCGTCGTTGTGATGACCCGCTTCACGCCCCGCTCTCGGAGCAGCTCGATGTTCTCAGGCGTTGTCGTGTTGGTGATCACCCACTTCCCCCGCAGGTCCTCGGGCGCGTATGTGTAGATGTAATGCATGTCGCCCACAATGAGATCCGCCTCCTGCCAAAATCGGACGTGTTTGGGTTTGCGTTCCTCCCCCTTGGTACCAGGCGGGAGGATGGCTGAGAGCGGGAGAAAACCAACGATGGGCAGCAAAACCCTGGCCCAGTTATATAAGCTCGAGAGGCCGCGAACGGGAATGGGGATTTCAAGAGCAAACATTAAATCGCCGAAGATAACCTCATCGGCAATAGTGGATATCGCCTCGGCCAAACCAAGGCGGTCAATACTGAAGGGCATAAAGGCGCGGTGGAAACGCGGCATGTTTTCCAGGGCGTCTCCAGCCAACGCTAACACGCGCCTCTCGAGTACATACTTGAGCGCCCTGCCGTCAACGACGGGGGTTTCGCGCACATCCCGGACAAGCTTCAGCCCAGCGCGAATAGGATACTCCCGCTTTCCAAGCCGGACGTACATGTCGATCCCTCCCACACCTAGAGCGTCCACCTTGCCGTCCAACTCTGTAAAGAGTGCCCGGGCTTTCTTCGCGTCCCCACCAGTGCCGATCCGTTCAACCAGGACTCGTTCGCCGGCGAAATCCACTTCCACACGCTTGTCTCGCGCCGGGCTTCCCAGGCTCACACTCACCGCGTGTTTCATACCGTTTCTCCATTTCTTCGCAGCGCCGCCGGATGTCCTTTGTGCGCTCGATATTCCTATTCTCAACTATTCGCCTGCTTAAGGTCAACCCTCTACTTAAAAGAACACGGGGACCCTTAGTTCGGTTCCGATCTGGATCCCCGCTGCGGCTAATTTCCCCGATGATTATTGGAAAGGCCAGGCGATCTCGATGAACTCGTATTATCGCTCAAGAGTCCGCCAAATGAAACAAACTAGCGCGAGAAGTCGTTATTCGCGTCTACCTGATGGGTATTGGGCTCACAGTGGCGAATAGCCCACAGCCTGTTTCCATTCTGCGGTGAACCGGTCTAAACTTATTCACCCATGAAAACAACGGTGTTCATCGATCCCTTTGCATTATTTGAGAGGAGACAGTCACCATGGCAACGGTCAGCAGTTCATTAACCGGAAACATCAGCGAACAGGAATATAAACGCCGAATTAAAGCCTGGACGATGTACGACTGGGCAAACTCGGCTTTCGCCACCACGATCCTAGCTGCGGTGCTTCCCATCTATTACAGCCAGGTCGCCGGGGCTACACTCGAAAGCCCGGCGCTCGCCACCGCCTACTGGGCTCGCGGCCTGAGCATCTCACTCTTTATCAGTGCCCTTCTTTCGCCGATTTTAGGCACAATTTCCGATGTAATGCGCGGCAAAAAACGGTTTCTGTCCTTCTTCATTGGAATCGGCGTTCTGGGTACCGGCTTGATGATCTTGATAAAAGAGGGCGACTGGCTTCTGGCCTCGATCCTGTTCATCGTCGGGCGCGTGGGTTTCACTGCCGCAAACGTCTTCTACGACGCCTTGCTCCCCCACGTAGCGCGTGAGGAAGACCGCGACAGTGTCTCAACACGCGGATATGCAATGGGCTACCTCGGTGGGGGGATCCTGCTGGCGCTCAACGTCGTGATGCTGCAGGTTCTACCGGGAACCTGGGGAGCCAGGTTTTCATTCCTGAGTGTGGCTATTTGGTGGGCTGTCTTCTCGATACCAGTCTTACGCCAGGTTCCAGAACCGCCCTCCGCCACCGAAAAACTTTCCCCTGGCGATAGTGTCGTGACGGTCAGTTTCAAGCGCCTTTGGCAAACTTTCAAAGACATCCGTCAATATTCCGACCTCTTTAAATTTTTACTCGCCTTCCTCATCTACAACGACGGCATCGGGACCATCATCGGCGTCGCCGCTATTTATGGCGCCGAGCTCGGCTTCGGCAGCACCGAAATGGTACTGGCGCTGCTGCTGGTGCAGTTCGTCGGCATCCCCTTCAGCCTTATTTTTGGACGCCTGCCCAGCCGGGGGGAGAGCCGCCGGCCGCAGTACATGGCTTTCATCGTGTATAACCTCTTCGCCCTGCCGCTCGCCGGCTCATTCAGCATGAGGCTGCTGCCTGCCGATATGACCAGTAATATCGGGATCATTATCGGTTTGATCGTCGCCGTTGAAACGATCGGCCTGCTGCTTGCCTACTTGCTCGGGAAGCCGCTCTTCTCAGGGATTGCCGAGAAGATGGATGCAAAGCGCGGCATCCTGCTCGCCCTCTTGATGTACACCATCATCGCCGCATGGGGATACCAGCTAAACTCGGTCATCGAATTCTGGTTCCTGGCCTGGATGGTTGCCGTCGTCCAGGGCGGCAGCCAGGCGCTCAGCCGCAGCCTGTACGCGTCGATGTCGCCCGCAGCGAAGAGCGGTGAGTTCTTCGGTTTGTTCGGCATCATGGAGAAGTTCTCGGCGATCCTCGGTCCGCTGCTCTTCTCCGCGGCGGTGATGATGTTCAACTCCAGCCGACCGGCGGTGCTCAGCCTGGTCGCTTTCTTCGTCGTCGGCGGTGGGATACTGATGACAGTCAATGTCGAAAAAGGGCGCAGAATTGCGCGCGAAGAGGACGCACGTCTACTTCAACCCGAGATTTCGGCATAAGGATTGGAAGCTTTACCACAGACTCCACCGCGGCTCTTTAGGAGCCGCGGTGTTTGTTTTTAACCTCAAGATAATGCCACGTCACGAGATTTCGACCTGCTCCTCTCGCGGAATACACCGGCCACCCCAAGCAGTACAAGTGCCGCTCCCGCAAGCGTAGTGATATGGAGAGGTTCGCTTAGAATCACGGCGCCGAGGAACAATGCGACCACCGGGTTAACATAAGCGTAGGTCATCGCCACACTCATCGGCAGAAGCTGCAGGATGCGCACATAGGCTGTAAATCCAATCAATGAACCGACGATGATCAAATATCCCCAGGCCAGCCACGCGTCGGTCGTCGGCATCGGTCTTGGCTCCCCCGTCAGCAGAACCAGGACCGCGAAACCCAGCCCACCAAAAATCTGCTGATATCCGGCGCTCACTTCGCTACTCAGTGAGACCGGCATCCGGCTCTGCAGCAGCGATCCCAATGTCCAACTGATCGATGCCAGGACCAACACCAACAAGGAGACGATATCCCCCATATCCCCGGTTTGAAGAGTCGTCGCCGAGAGCAGGGCTATGCCAGCAAAGCCGATGATCAAGGAGAGCACCAATCCGCTGGATGGTTTTTTTCGATCCAGGATAGACTCCATAAGAACCATCCACAGCGGGACAGTGGCAATCAACAGCGCGGCCAATGAAGAATCTATTCTTTGCTCCGCCCAGTTCAACATCCCGTTTCCCCCGGTCCAAAGCAAGACTCCCGAACACGCCAGCACAACCAGTTCCTTGCGAGTAGGTCGCATTGGTGAACATCGTAAAGCGGATATAAACAGCATCAAGATACCGGCGATAAGAATGCGCACCATGCCGAGCGTGAAAGGCGGTATCCCGGATCCGGGTCGTACGGCAACGCGGATGGCCAGGTAGGTGCTGCCCCAAACAATGTAGACGATGAAGAGGCTGATGATCCCCCGTGCTTCAATCGACCGCTCTCCTGGTGAGGATGTCATAGGTTCGTTCTCATTTCAGTCGTCACGATAGCCTCTGTTGACGGGGATATTGATTCTCACGCTCGATCCATTCCACTTTCCAACGCGCTGCGGATGCGGGAGAAAACCGCATCCATCATCGCCTCGGTCAGCCGGCCGGTTTGTGTGTTCTGCCGGCTAGGGTGGTAGCAGGCAACGAGCGATGGCTCGGGTGGTGCAAAGTCGTGCCATAATCCGTGTGCGAATTTTAAACGAGGTATCTCCAAGTCCTGCCCCCGCAGTGCCCGCAGATATCCGTCAAATGCAATCTGCCCCAACGCCAGAACCACGCGCACCCGGTGGAGGAGCTCTATCTCGCGCAGGAGGAAAGGTTGGCAATTCGCCAGTTCATCTGCTGTGGGTCGGTTCTTCGGCGGTGCACAACGTCCAACTGCTGTTAGAAAAGCATCCGGCAACTTCAGATCGTCACCGCTCTCTCTCGCCATCGATTTATTAGCGAAGCCAGCGCGATGCATTGCCGCAAACAGCGTGTCACCGGAACTATCGCCGGTGAACATGCGTCCGGTGCGATTGGAGCCATGCGCCCCGGGAGCCAGACCGATGATCAGCAGCCGCGCCTCATGGTCGCCAAAACCAGGCACCGGCTTTCCCCAATATTCCCAATCGGCGAACGCTCGTCGTTTTTGCGCCGCGATCTCCTCGCGCCATTCCACTAAGCGAGGGCACTGCCGACAGGCGACAATATCCCCTTCAAGCTCCCGCCATTGCGAATCACTGCCTCCACCCACCTTCATTGAAGCGCCCCCTCCAGGCGGAGCAATGCCTCTTTGGTTCGCACGCCGCCGCGTCCTGAATAACCGCCAAGCGAGCCGTCTGCGGCAAGCACTCGGTGGCAGGGGATGAGGATCGGGATGGGATTGCTGCCCAAAGCTTGTCCGACAGCTCGCGCCGCGCCGGGCTTACCAATCCGCCGCGCCAGCTCTCCATAGGTCAGGTATTTCCCGCGCGGGACCTCCTGCACTGTGGTCAGCACATCGCGCTGAAAGGGAGTTAAGGATCGCAAGTCATATGCGAGGGTGAAAACATTCCTGCGCCCCTCAAGATAATCCAACACCTGGGAGACCACCTCTCTCAGCTTGTTCGGCTCGCGCACCACAGCTGCTTTCGATCTGCGCTGCAGCCAGGTCAGAAAGCGCTCCTCCGACTCTTCGAACGAGAGCGCCACGACACCACGGTCGGAGAGACCAACAAAGAACGCCCCGATTGGGGAAGCGGGCACATGATCGTAGTACACCACCATCGGCTCTTCTGCCTTCAGGGCGTGATCTAGTTTAATCTGTGCTGCGGCTATGCTCGTTTCGCTCGGACCAGAAGTATAAAGCCGATCCAGCGCTTCCGTCAGCGGCTCTGGAATCAGGTGATGGTCCTCATCCCCCAACCAGGCTGCATCATGTTTGGATGGATTTGGTTTCTCGTTCATTCTGCCTCCATCGAGCGTTCCAAATCTCCTGCAAGTCGTACCCTCAGCTTCTTCAAGGCCTGGTAGACATGCGCCCTGGCTGTCCCAGGAGAACATTCCAGCGCAGCCCCAATATCCTCATAGTCCATCTCCTGATACTTGCGCATCATCAACGCCGCGCGCTGCTTGTGCGGCAGGGCTTCGACTGCTTGCAGCACTACTTTCAGATTCTCGCTAAAGATGATGGAGTCAAGAAGTGTGCGCCCCTCTGGCGCCACCGGGCGATGGAGTTCTCGAGTCATCTCCCGCTGCCTTCGAGTATGCGCCGTCCGCGCTACGTTAGTAGCGATCTTGTAGAGCCAAGCGCGGTAATTAGAATCCAGGGTCGTACGTTTATATGCCCGAAACGCTCGCAAGAAAGTCTCTTGCAGGCAATCCTCTGCCTGATCGCCGGGGATGAGACGCCATAGATAGGCGAAAATCTCATCACGATGCATTTCAACGAGCGTTTCGAAAGGTTGTTGCGGCAATGGATGGGTTCCCTTAGTGATTGTCCTTTATTAATATAACTACCTGGATCCCATTTCGTGAAACGACTGAGGACGCCGAATTGCGCGCCCATGTCGAGAAAATATATTGGTCGCGTGAACCTAGCGATTCATTTCCCAGACGAGCCGTAACCCATCAAGTGTCAACCAGGGGGCAAGGATTTCTATAGCTTTTGTCTCCTCAGCGATGATAGAAGCCAAACCGCCGGTTCCTATGACCTTCATCTCTTGCCCCAATTCTGCCCGAAAGCGTTCGACCATCCCCTCTACTAGGCCGACATAACCATACAGGAGCCCGGATTGGATAGCGCGCACCGTGTTCTGCCCGATGACGGATGGTGGCCGACTGATATCGACTCGCGGCAGCTTGGACGTCCGTTGGAACAAGGCATCTGCAGCGATACCCATCCCGGGCGCGATCGCGCCCCCCAGGTATTCCCCATCAGCGGAGATGGCGTCGAACGTAGTCGCCGTGCCGAAATCCACGACACAGGCAGGACCGCCATGGAAATGAAGCACCGCAACCGCGTCTACAACTCGATCAGCCCCAAGCGCATGCTTGGGATCTTCATAGCGAATCTGCAAGCCAGTCTTTACGCCTGCATCAACAACGAAGGGGGTAATGTCCAGATAACTCCGGCACGCTTGTTGGATTTTACTCGTGAGTGGGGGGACAACGGAGGCCAATGCAACCGCTTGCAGATCAGCACCATTCCAACCCCCTTGCTCCAGCAAACCAAGCAATTGCAACCCGTATTCGTCTGGCATCCGATCGTGTCTGGTCGCCAGCCGCCACGCTCGTAAAAGCTCGGAATCCCGGTATAAGCCCAGCGTGATATTAGTGTTCCCTATGTCTATTGCCAGCAACATATCGGCATCCTCTCACTTTGGGATGGTTTCAATCCTTGTTCCCATATCGGTGCTTCAACCGCGCCACTCAAACGAAATCGGGGCCGTAGTTTCACGCGTATAGAATCATGCAGGCCAAAGCTTCAGTCGGCCCCCAGCATCACATTGTCGATCAAGCGCGTTTCCCCAATATAAACTGCCATTGAGAACAGCGCACGCTGGATCTTTCCCTGCGCTTCTTCGAGCGTGTCCGGGTCCGCAACAGAGACGTACTGCGCACGCGCCAGCGGCTCATCTTGAATAACCGCTAGCATGCTCCCACGGAGAACTTCGGCATCCCTTTCCCCATTTTTGAATCGCTCGGCCGCGTCCCCGAGCGCGTGGTGCAGAACAATTGCTGCCCTTCGTTGTTCTGGATTCAGATACGCATTCCGGCTGGACATCGCCAGACCATCCTCTTCGCGCACGATCGGGCAGACCACAATCTCAATCGGAAAGAGCAAGTCCTTGACCATGCGCCGGATGACGAGCGCTTGTTGGGCGTCCTTCTGTCCAAAGTAAGCACGATCCGGCTGGAAGGCGTTGAATAATTTAGCTACGACTGTCGTGACCCCGCGGAAGTGACCTGGCCGCCTACTACCTTCTAATTGCTTGGTTAACTCCTCAACCATAACCCATGTCTGCGAGTCGGCGGGATAAACATCCTCGATCGCCGGGACCCAGACCAGATCCACCCCTTCATCCTCCAACAGCCGCAGATCCCGCGGCAGGTCTCGAGGGTAGGATTCAAGATCTTCCCCCTCGCCGAATTGGGTGGGGTTGACAAAAATACTCACTCCGACGCTTTTACATTCCGTCTTTGCCCTTTTAACAAGAGAGAGATGGCCCTCATGCAAAAACCCCATGGTTAGGACCAGCCCCAATGGTGAGAGGAGATCGCTCTTCGCAGACCGCAATTCATCTAATGTCGAAACGACCTTCATGTGCCCCGTCCTTGGTTTAGTATGACTTTTCCTTGCACCAGTTGCCAAAGTGCCCAGTTGATGGGCGTTGAGATGCCTGCGCGTTCCCCCTCGCGCACAATCGCCCCGCTGATTGCATCGATCTCTGTTGGTGCACCCCGGTGAACATCCTGCAGCATCGAGGAACTATTCTCCCCCGTACTCCTGGCCACATCCATCACCTGAGCGCTAGGATCAGCAAAGGGAAGTTTTACATTCAGAGCGGCAGCCACTGCAGCCGTTTCTTCCGCTGCTCTAACCATCACTTCCATGATAGAAGATGACGCGAGGAGCGCACCGTTCGGTACTTCCAGAAGCGCTGTAAGCGGGTTGATCGCCGAGTTAATCACCAATTTGCCCCACAGTAATCCCTGTACATCTTTGACCGGATCCATCACAAATCCGGCATGGGTCAACAATTCCACCAGGGGTGTCATGCTGGGATGCGGTTGGAAATGGATCGGCCCTTCGCCACCGGATCGTACGCAGCCCGGTTCGAGAATGGTAGCCCCTGTTGTCGTAACACCGAACCCGACGCGCTCTACACCCAGGGCGTTTTCCAATATCTCTCGATTCCCAAGGCCGTTCTGCAGCGTTAGTGCGATCCCCTGCGGATGAAGACACTCCGCTAATTGGTCAGCCGCTCGACGTGTCTGCCACGCCTTCACCAGGACAATCACCATTTTCGCTCCCGGGCATGCCTCCGGGGATCTCGCCACACGCACACCGAACGACTCTTCCCTTTCGTCGGTTTCTACCAAACGCACACCATGCGTTTCGAGGGCGTCGAGACCCGCCTCCCACGTTCCAAGAAGTGTGACCTCAGCGACCCCGGCTAGCCTTGCCGCAAATAGACTAGCCATGGCGCCAGTACCCACGATGAGAATCTTTTCGCTCTTCATTTCAATGGTTTTCCGGTTGCATGCAAGTTTTGTGATTCATTGGGACTTGCTGGCACATGATCGAAACCTGCTCAACCTTGTTGTTTAGCATATCTTTCGTCAGGCTTCCATACCAAGTTCTCGCAAGAGAGCCTCCCACGCCTCATCCGGCATCGAAAAGCAATGCCGTTGTTCTGGGAACTCTCCCGCTTCGACATCCTGAATATAGGCTTCAAAAGCCCTGATCATCTCGAGGTGAAGATCGGCATACTTCTTCACAAAACGGGGCGTGAAACGATCGAACAAACCCAGTAGATCATGCGTTACGAGTACCTGACCATCGCAGTCCGGTCCAGCCCCGATGCCGATCGTTGGGATCTCAAGCTGCTGGGAGACTAGCTTCGCCAGCCGAGCGGGTATCGATTCGAGAACAAGCGAAAAACAACCCGCATCCTGCAGAATTTGTGAATCCTCGAATAACCGCTGAGCATCTGTCGCCGACTTGCCCTGGGCACGGAAGCCGCCCAATTGGTGGACCGACTGCGGTGTGAGCCCCAGATGACCCATAACCGGTATTCCGGTCCCCACAATCGCCTTTATGGTCTCGCTGCGATCTCTTCCGCCCTCTAGTTTGACCGCGTCCATGCCCCCTTCCTGCAGAAATCGCCCGGCGTTGCGAATAGCCTCGTCGATACTGATCTGGTAGGACATAAAGGGCATATCGCCGATTAAGAGAGCATAGTTTGCCCCGCGCGAGACCGCCTTGCAGTGATGGATCATGTCATCCATCGTCACCGGCAGGGTATTCTCATAGCCCAATACGACCATCCCCAGCGAGTCGCCAACCAGGATCGAATCAATCCGCGCCCGATCGATCGCTGCTGCAGTCCCATAATCATAGGCTGTCAACATCGTAATCGGCTCACCGTTTATTTTCTTTTCATGGAAAGCTAAGGTAGTAATTTTCTTGCGATCTGAATTGGGAGGTTGTTTTGACATGGCTATCTCCTTCCAGAGTGAGACGCCTTGCGGCCTAAGAAAAGACCCGCCCAGGCCGTTGGGGCGGGACGGTTAAATTGGTGGCGTCCTGCCGTCTTGGTCGTGGCCCGATCCAAGCGGCGACAAGATTATAGCATGGGAATAGCCGAAATCATCCAACAGAACACATCGCTCCCTGGGTGAAAAAGAGATCGGCTTGGTACAGCGCCCATCCCGGGCGGGGTACACATCTAAAGAGCGTGGCGCACAATTGTACAGCCGTATCCCGCAGTTTCTGCCGGATCGGGCTCGTGTCCGTTCAGCAGCACTTCTACAGCATCTTTGAGGTAGTGGATCGTCGGTTCGCGTTGACGGAACGATGTGTCATCAGGCGCCCCGCGGTAGCGAAGAAATGCGGCGTCGTCACCGCACCATAGAGATCGGCGACCACTTGCTCGGCATCCCTCAACACGAGCCCCGGCTCTCTTGCCGCAGCGGCGAACGCCAATTGCTCATTCCGTCTCGTTGGCGTTGGAAGCGATCGCCTATAACTCAATCCGATCTCCCCATGCCAATTTCAATTCCGCCAAGATTTCATCGCCTCGCTGCGCCCAGGGACATTCTGCTGACCAAAAATGAAGCAGCAGCACCTGCCCTTGAGCACCCGCCAAACGGTATGGAACACCTGTGAGATCGGGTAGTTCGAAGTCAGGGGCAGAATGATTAATCTGAATCAAGGAATCCACCTTGGCAAAAAACCTCCTTCAACAAGAGGTCTCAATTGCGGCTCGCTGATATCCAGCCAGACAATCTCAGCCAGCTGTGAGAAGTCAGAAGCACTCCGCCGCATAAAGACAAGCCGTTTCGAATCCGGGCTCCAAGCGATGGAGGTGTGTAGTTTTGTGGAGTCATCGGTGAGTGGATGAGCTTCTGAACCATCCGCCCGCATAAGCCAGATCTGGCGGCCGGGTGCCCAGCGCAAAGGATCCAGATACCTTCGCGTGAAAGCGATCCATTTTCCATCTGGGCTGTAAACCGGAGAAGCATCCTCCACCATCAATTCTTCCCCAGGGGATATATCCTCGATCAAACCCGAAATGGCGTCCACACGATACAGGTGGCTGTAAAACAGCGGCTCACCTTCCGCTCTCTCCTCTTTATTCTCAAATTCATCGGGGGCATCTTCAGGAAAGACAATCTCTGGATATACCATATAGAGACCATCCGGAGACCACGACCCTGCTACCCCCAGGCTACTCGGCAAATAGCTAAAAGGTGATGTCTGCTGGTTTTCGGCGAGGTCCACCAATGCAATCGCCTGCAAGCTGGCGTCATAATATGTGAGCCAGCCAGCGGGTGACCATCCGGGGTTGCCGGTGATATGTTCTTCGGGACCCATCGGGATGGGCTCCGTTTCTCCGTGTACAGGCACGACCCAGACGCGGTTCCGAGCCGTGACAGCCACACCTCCAACGCCGGCCGTTAGCGACTCCCGTTCATACGCTAGCCAGACCCCATCGGGCGAAAGGTTAGGCGCCTTGCAGCGCACTTCGGGTTCACACCCCAAGATCAGGTACTCCTCCCCACTGAGGAGGTCGTAGAGTCTAAGGTCATTGCCGCGATCATCCCGTACGGCTGCATAGACGATCTGAATCCCGTCTGTGCTCAGATTGTAGTCAAGAACTGGCGCCGCCGTATCGGTGAGATGTTGTGGTTTCCCCTCGTCTGCTATCGAATGAATGTAAAGATCCGCTTGTTCGCTCGCAGGCCAAAGATAGACCACGCGCGGCTCCCCGACCTGGAAGGACCATGTTTCCCCCAACAGAAGTGGCAGGAAGCGGTCCGTGCGAGCCCCGGCGCTAAGATTAATCGTGACCGTCTCGCCTGATGGCCAGGGTTCCTGCGGTGAAAAGGTTATCTGATTGCCCTGCCGAATGACCCTACCCAAACGCTCGGGTTGAATCTTCAGATGGGACTGCACCGATTGTGAGTCCATAGGACGATTGAAGAGAATGCGAACCGGCGCAGTTGAGGGAACTTCGGTCGCATTCTTGCCGGGTTCCACGGCGATCACCTTTGGTGAAGCCAATACCCCCACCAACACGACACCCATGATAAACCCGAGTACGCCAAACCCCCATAGAGGAAATCGCCGCCGCTGCTTGTTTAACATGTCGGCATTATACACGCCGCGACCCCCGGGGCTGCTTTGAATATCCTCATGGCGCCTGGCTATAACATGAAGTGGGGCAGGACTTCCATCCTGCCCCACATAGGTGCTGCCGGCATCACAATCGGGGTTATGCTCGCAGACGGCGCTTTAAATCCTCGATCGCATCCACGGGTGTGGGATCGACGCCGTAGGCCATCGCCAGGTAATAAGACGTATAGTCTCCAAAATGTAGCGCTGTCCACTGCTGTGCCAGCCTTGTATCCCCGCGAGCTTCAATGACGTCCGTTCCGAACCCCTCCACCATCAGGATTTCACGTGTGACCTGCAATCGCAGGACATTTCGCTCGTGCACTTGCGACCCTTTCAAGAAGACAACCATAGTGTTTGGAATAAGCGACTCAGGATGCAATACGCCGGCAACCATATTGTGATCCGCCTCTGGAAGCGCCTCAAACCCCGCCGCTGCTTTCGCCAGCTCGCCTATCTGGGTCCGCCAGCGGCGCGCGACCGGCGCTAGAATCTCCGCCCCAATGATTGTCGGCCAGCGTCCTACAAACTGTCCGGCCATCCTCTTGGCAGGATTCTCAACGACGGGCGACTGCGCACGAATGGCCTCCTGCTGAGAACGCATCTCTCTCACCGCAGCGGACAGTTCACCTTCGGGGTCTGGAATTAAACCCAGGCGTGTCATCAGCGCCAGCATCAAACCGAAGGAGTAGCCTACCGCGGCGCGCGGTTGGCCCACATGATCGAAATGCCATAGGGAAACGCCGTTCGAATTCGCCTGTTTCGTGAGCTCACCACCGGTGGTTATTGCTAACAATTGCGACTCGGATTCCACACCCGCGGCGAAAGCGGACAGAGTCTCCTCAGTATTTCCTGAATGAGAGCAGGGGATCACAAGGGTGTCGTGATCAGCGCTAAAAGCTGGTAGATCGTAATCCCGCCATACGATAATTGGCACCGTCGCCATCGGTGCAGCGTACGCCGCCAGGAGATCAGCAGCGATCGCCGATCCGCCCATCCCGGCGATTACAACCTTTCTCACACCGGAGATCTCTCCGAGAGGCAACTTCCATCCAAGCTTCCAGGCTGACTCAAGCTGGTCTGGAAGCCCGTCGATCTCGCCCAGCATCCCCCCGGGATCTAGGTTCTTAAATTGCGAGACATCGTCTAAATTCATCTTTCCTCCAGACTCAATCGATAAACTTCCCCCCGGCTCCATCCCGATTCGGCGGCGATTTGCCGCGCGGCCGATGAGCGATTCAACCCTTTATCAATGCGCTCCCGCATCGCCTCCATCACTTCGGATTCCGCCCATTTACCCGGCGCGGGTGCCCCTCCGAGAACAAGTGTGTACTCCCCACGCGGTTCTCCCGAGGCAATATGCGCCTCCAGTTCGCCAAGCGTGCCGCGCACGATCTCCTCATGCAGCTTCGTCAACTCTCGACCCAAAGCGGCAAGCCTGTCCTTGCCAAGAATCGCAATCAGATCTCCCAGCGTCTTCTGAATCCTGTGGGGAACTTCAAAGAGGACGAGCGTGCGCCGCTCATTGGAAAGCCCATCGATGAATGCTCGACGCGCCTTCGCTTTTCGTGGAAGATAGCCAAGAAAGATGAACGAATCCGTCGGCAGACCCGAGGCGACTAGTGCTGCGATCGGCGCCGAAGGACCGGGTATTGAAGTGACCTCGTACCCTCGCTCTAGTGCCGCCTGCACCAACTCAAAGCCAGGATCCGAAAGTCCTGGCGTTCCCGCGTCGGAGACCAATGCTAGATCTCCATCCTCAAGCACGTCTAACAGGAACGCCTCGCATGCTTCTTTATTATGTTCGTGATAGCTGGTCAGCTTCGCCGTGATTTCATAGCGCTTCAGCAGCTTGCCGGTATGGCGCGTATCCTCCGCGGCGATGACATCCACCTCGCGAAGAACCCGCAGGGCGCGCAGGGTGATGTCCTCTAAATTCCCAATTGGTGTAGAAACCAGGTAGAGAGTCCCCATGGAGTTATTTTAGCAGAGCTTGCCCCGCGGAGCTTGTTCGGTTATATAGAAAGCGAGCGCTGATTTCTTGGCTCAATTCACCTTCAGCACTGGCTGCCTGAGCACTGTCTTTAACTTAACCGGCGATACCTTGCGGAAGTCGCTGATGTAGATCTCATGATGCTTGCCATTTTCAATATATCCATTACCAGGGATGAACTCGCTGTGCATCGCTCCCAAAACAGGGCCTTCGTCATCGAAGGACCCGACATGCATAATCTGTACAGACAACCCTTCGTGATAGGGCTCCAAGCGGACTTTATCTAAAGACACCGGATCCTTGGCCTTGCGCACCTGCTCGACTGCTTTAGCGAACATTTCCACCGTGATCCATTCTGGGGTCATGATCATCATCGTCCAGTCCCATTGGCTTTTGTCACGCGCGGTGCTGAAAGAATCCATATCTTCAGCCCACCAAAGGCCTTCCAGCGGAGGAACGACATAATCCCTTTCCAGAGCTTTCTTGCTGATGAACTTCAACTTATAAGCTACACCATATAGCGCTTCGAGGGCATCCTGGTATTCCTGGGTCGTGTTGGGGTCGCCGTGACCATCCACCATCAGGAACTGCATTTTCGGCACGTCGACGATCGTGAATTTCGTTTTAGGAGGGTTGTATAATTGTTTCCACTCCTTTTTAAAATCAATTTTCGTCATGCATCTGCTCCAGTTGCTTAATGAATTGGTCCAGCCAATCAAGCTCGGTGGTGATTTTTGTGAGGCCGAGATCGAATATGGCATCTACAAAGAAAGGCAATGGCTGCTGAGAATCCCACCTGGCTTGGATACGTTCTCTGTGTTCACTGAGTCCTTCGCTCTGCTTGCGCAATGCTGCGAGCGCCTCATCCTTCGAGACTGCCGGGAGGTTAGCTAAGCCCAACTGCATGGTCGATGAGGCGCGATGGGGGACCGAAAGAGCTTCAAGCGTACTTGCGCGCAAAGCTTTTCGTCCCGCGGCGGAGATGTGATAGACAACCCGTGAACGTCCGGGCCCTGCCTGGCGCACCAGCTTGCCCTCTATCCAGTTCTTCCTCTCGAGTTTTTTTAGAATGTAATAGATCGACGAAAATCCGATCTCAGTCCACTCGCGCATGCCGCGCTCCTCAATCAGAGACTCGATCTCGTAGCCATGACGGGCTTTCTCGTCGATCAGGGAGAGAATGGCAAGCTCTGCGCTGGTCATTTAACCTCTTTATATTCTAGTACTAGAAAATTTCATTGTTGCGAAGTTGTCAAGCCCCATAGTCAATCAGCGGACAAGATCCGTACGTAAAGATTCGCAGAATAGAACTCCCCTTAAGAAGGACCTTGATGATTCGAACCGCTCAAGTGATAATGAGAGGCATTAACGACGGTCTCGCTCAGGCCGACCGCTATCCATTAAAAGAGATTATTGAGTACACAATCTTGGAGGGTGTCACTCATGCAAGATCTTCCCCCATTCGCCACAACAGCCATCGGCAGCTTTCCCCATCAGGCATGCGCCAGCATATGCGCGCGCCTAGCTGAATTAGACATCCCCGCCTGGCCTCAACTCACGCGCCGGTCGTTCCGGGAGAACATGTACGTTCAATACAGCGCTCCACTTCCAGCCCTTGTCGTCGACGACGCAGCCGAAAAGATTTTCTTCGACACCAGCGATGACATCACCCTCGCCCTGACCCCGTTTTATGAGTCGTATCTAGCCGAGAATCTGGAAGCCTTTGCGCTTCCGCAGGAGAACGCGCAGGGCTTCTATGAGATGCTCGATGTGCTCAAGAATACGCCAGGTGAATGGGCCAAAGGGCAGGTCACCGGGCCCATCAGCTTCGGCCTGACGGTGACGGACCAGGATTTACGCGCCAGCCTCTACAACGAGTTGTTGGCGGACGCAATCGTTAAGAACAGCGCTATGAATGCACGTTGGCAGATACGCAGATTAAAAGAAGTGCGCCCCAATATCATCATCTTCGTCGACGAACCTTATATGGCATCCTTCGGGTCCGCCTTTATCAGTCTCAGCCGCGAGGCTGTCGCCCAAATGCTGGATGAGGTTTTCGACGCCATCCATGCCGAAGGCGCGCTTGCCGGTGTACATTGCTGTGCCAACACGGATTGGTCGGTCTTGCTCAAGACACAGGTAGACATCCTCAACCTCGACGCCTACGGGTATCTCGATAACCTCGCTCTATACCCACAAGAACTAACTAACTTCCTGGCGCGCGGCAACCGGATCGCCTGGGGGAGCATCCCCAATCAAGAGGATATCTGGAATGTCACACCAGCGGGGATGGCAGAGCGCCTGCGGACGGGCATCAAAGCCTTAACGACGCGAGCGTCAGCCAAAGGTTTCGTCATCAGCGAAGCCCTTCTATCCGGCGGCCTTCTTACCCCAAGCTGCGGCCTCGGCTCAACCGATGAAGATCTCGCCGAGCGCGTTCTAGAAATTCTAAATGAAACAGCGCACGAACTGCGCTTGCCTTGAGAAGACATGACCCATCCATTAATCCTTCCACTGCACTCAAAAGATGCAACACTGGAAACCGTCGGCGGGAAGGGTGCCAACCTTGCCAGACTGGTTCGCTCCGGCTTTCCCGTTCCAGACGGCTTTATGATTATAACCGCAGCCTACAGCGACTACGTGAAAGCCAATAATCTGCGGGAGCAGATCCTTTCCCGTGTTAAAGAACTGACCCCCAGCGACCCCGTAGGCTTTCAAGGCGCATCCGCCGATATTCGCGGATGGTTCTCGGCGGAAAATCTTGACCCCAAATTGATGGCCAGCATCCAGGATGCCTATATTAGTTTAGGGAGTGGTCCAGTTGCCGTGCGCTCCTCCGCCACCGCAGAAGACCTGCCGGAAATGTCTTTCGCCGGTCAACAGGATACTTTCCTCAATGTTGTTGGCAAGCAGATGCTTCTCGAAGCAATCGTGAATTGTTGGAGCAGCCTATGGACGGCGCGAGCCATCAGCTACCGGTCACGCAACAGTATCCCGCACGAGGATGTGGCTCTTTCCGTGATTGTGCAGCTCATGGTGCAATCCGAGGCTTCCGGGGTTCTTTTCACCGCAAACCCACTGACCGGGAAACGATCAGAAACTGTTATCGACGCCACCCTCGGGTTGGGCGAAGCGCTTGTCGGTGGACTCGTGGAACCTGATCATTATGTCGTAGACACCATCTCTGGAGAAATCATCCACAAAAACATAGGGGGAAAGGCCTTGACAATCCGCGGGGTGGCTAAGGGTGGTGTCATTACCGAGAATGCCGATGCCGCCGAACGACAAGCCATCCCCGACGACGTCATCTTACAACTGACCGAATTGGGTTCCCGTATCTCCGCGCTGTACCCCTCTCCACAGGACATCGAATGGGCCTGGTCCGAGGATCAACTCCATCTGCTGCAATCCCGGCCCATCACCTCACTCTACCCAATCCCCGATGTCCCTGCCGACCCGCTTCACGTGTTTGCCTCCTTCGCAGTTATCCAGGGCTTGCTCGCCCCGATCACTCCGTTAGGACAGGATGTCATGAAGTTGGTCTTCGCCGGAGGAGCTAAAATATTACGTTTCGACCTCACACAGGAAACCCAGAGAGTGCTCTTCTCTGCGGGTGAGAGGCTATGGGTCAACGTAACACCAGTACTGCGTAATTCAATCGGCCGAAAAATCCTGGGGGGTGCCCTGCCGGCTGTTGCCCCGGGAGTTGCGCAGACGATTCAGCTCCTTCTCGACGATCCCCGTCTTGCTGTAGGGCGTGGCGGCATTCGCTTCAGCACTTTCAGGCGATTAGCCGGATTCCTGCTGCCTTCGATGAGGCGCGTCATCAGGCTTTGGCGGGCTCCCGAACGAGAGCGGGAACGCGTAACCCGGCTTATGGAAGAAATGGTTCTTCAAACCAAAACCCGGAGCGCAGTGACTGGAGACACCCAGGAACTCCTCGCTCACAGGTTGGAAATACTGCACAGTGCACACAATATTTTCCCAGATGTAGTCATCCCCCAGGGCATCACCCCCATTGTCGCCTCGATGGTGCCCTTCTTTGGTATTATGCGGCGCTTCGGTGCCCAGGCTGCTGAAGCATCGGGAAACCCCGCTCTCACACAGGCATACCTCGAAATCGCACGCGGTTTACCCCACAACGTCACAACAGAAATGGATCTAGCGCTGTGGCGAGTCGCGCAGACCATTGCCGTAGATTCGGATTCCTCTAAGTTGTTCCAAGAAACATCTGCTCCAGATCTAGCCTCCCAATACCTGCAGGAGAACCTTCCCTCTGCGGTTCAGGAAAGCGTCGCCAGTTTCATTGAACGCTATGGAGCGCGTGGGATCGGCGAGATAGACATCGGTCTCCCTCGCTGGGGAGAGGACCCAACGCACATCATGCAGGTTCTCCAGAGCTACCTGCAAATCAAAGATCCCGACATGGCCCCCGACGCAGTCTTCGCCCGCTCTGCGAAGTCGGCCGAGCAGGCAGCTGCTCGTCTAGAAACTGCCGTCCGTCAAATGCACGGTGGATTTATCAAAGGCCGGTTATTGCGTTGGGCGATTAGCCGCTATAGGGCGCTGGCGGGAATGCGCGAGACCCCGAAATTCTTCGCCATACGCATGATGGGCATTATCCGTCAGGGACTGCTTCAAAGCGGCCAAGAACTCGTTGATGCAGGTCATTTAAAGCAGAGCGATGATTTGTTCTTCTTGAGCATCCGCGAGCTTGATGAATTGAACGAGGCAATGGCCAAATCAAAAAATAGACCGACAACTGAACAGAACGAACCCGACTTACACACACTCATGCAGACCAATCAAGTTCGCATCACCGAACGCCGAGCGAAATACCAGCGCGAGCATTTACGAAAACAGATTCCACGCATGCTGCTCAGTGACGGAACGACTTATTATGAGGGTGTGCGTACTCCCGAGGGGCAAGCAGGCGCCATCATAGGTGACCCGGTTTCTCCCGGCGAAGTGGAAGGGATTGCACGGGTCATCTTTGACCCTCATAGCTCGCAATTGGCCCCTGGCGAAATACTGGTCTGCCCCGGAACCGACCCAGCCTGGACACCCCTCTTTCTGACCGCGAGCGGGCTCGTTATGGAAGTCGGCGGGATGATGACCCACGGCTCGGTGGTAGCCAGGGAATTTGGTATCCCTGCTGTGGTTGGCGTGCATCAGGCTACCGAGCGCATAAAAACTGGGCAATGGCTGCGGGTGAACGGATCCACAGGTGAAATCACACTTATCGATGATGAGAAGCAGCACAATGACGCCACGAGAACTCCCTTAGATGCTTGACTCTCGTTTTCCTCGTTGTAGAATACGAAGCATCGAGGCAATGCGGTTGAATCAGATGACGATAAACGTTGACGTTTCTCAATGGATGGCCATGCGCCAGCTGCCGTGGCCGATGGACCGAGGCCCATCGGCGTGGGTTAGTCGCGCCTGACAGCCGCCTGCCCCGGCAGCAAATTCTCCGCCAGCCTCGCGCTGGCGGTTTCCTTTACAGGGAAATCACCCGCTGGTATCGTTTAGCCCTAAACACAAATGCACTTTGGAGAGGAACATCATGACCGAGACTATTCATGTAAGCGTTGCCTGGCCCTACGCCAATGGTGACATGCACGTGGGTCACCTTGCGGGCGCTTACCTACCAGCCGATATCTTCGCCCGCTACCATCGCTTGAAAGGCAACCGGGTGCTCATGGTATCCGGATCGGATTCGCACGGCACGCCAATCACAATTGAAGCGGACAAGCGAGGTATTACACCGCGCGAGCTTTTCGAACATTACCATCACCGCTTCCTGGAGACGCAGAAAAAAATCGGCATCAGTTACGATCTTTTCACACATACCGACACCGAGAACCATCACCGTATCGCCCAGGATTTTTTCTTGCGGCTGCACGAGAACGAATACTTGTATCAGGAGATTCAAAAGCAGCTCTATTCCGAAGAGGAGGGGCGATTTCTTCCCGATCGGTATGTCGAAGGCACCTGTCCAATCTGCGGTTACGATGAAGCGCGTGGAGATCAGTGTGACAACTGCGGCAACCTGCTCGACGCCCTGGAGTTAATCAACCCGCGCAGTAAAACCGACAACAGCCGACCTGTGGTACGCGAGACGGAACACTTCTTCATGGATCTGCCAGCGTTCACCGATCGACTCCTGGAATACCTCACCCAACACGCCGACCACTGGCGCCCGAACGTGATCAATTTTGCCCGCAATTTCATCGAGGGTGGACTAAAGGGGCGAGCTGTAACACGTGATGTCTCATGGGGAATCCCTGTACCACTGGATGGATGGGAAACCAAGCGGATCTACGTATGGTTTGAAGCTGTAATGGGATATTTCACCGCTTCGGTAGAGTGGGCGCACAACATCGAACAACCTGAGGCCTGGAAAGAGTGGTGGTACAACCCGGATGCGAAAATTTATAATTTCATCGGCAAGGATAACATCCCCTTCCACACGGTGTTCTGGCAATCCGAACTGCTCGGCGTGGGGAGTATCTACGATGAGCCCCAAAACCGGCCGCTCAACTTGCCTTACGATGTTCCATCCAACGAATTCATGAACATCGAGGGCTCTCAATTCAGTAAGAGTCGCAATTGGGCCATCTGGCTCCCTGATATTCTAGAGCGTTACGATCCGGATGCGATTCGTTTTTATATCACCGCGGCCATGCCGGAGAGTCGAGACTCCGATTTCTCCTGGTCGGATTTCGTGCGCCGCAACAACGGCGAGTTGGTTGCCGCATGGGGCAACCTCGCTAATCGGGTTCTCTCATTCACCTACAAGCATTGGGAAGGGCGTGTACCCGATCCTGGAGAATTGCGCGACATAGACCAGGATTTACTCAAAGAGATCGAGGCCGGTTTCGATCGCGTAGGTTCCCTTCTCGAGGACGTAAAAATCAGAGCCGCCCTGCAGGAGACACTAGGCCTAGCGCGCCAGGTTAACGGCTACCTCGACCGGGCACCATGGTTCGGGGTAATCGAAGAAGACCGTCAGGCTGCTGCCACCACGGTTTATACAGCCCTGCGGGCAATAGATTCGCTCAAAATCCTCTTTGCCCCATTTCTGCCCTTCAGCAGCGAACAACTCCAGGAGAGTCTCGGTTATGACGAACCGATATTCGGCGAACAGAAGATCGTAACCTACGAGGAGTCCGAGCGTCTCCACGATGCATTAATCTATGATGCGTCATCGGCCACGGGACGGTGGGCCCCCAGCAATCTCGAACCTGGCCATAGATTCAATAAACCCAAACCCATGTACCGAAAACTAGACGACTCGGTGATTGAAGAAGAACGCGAGCGACTCGGCCAGCCAGGCGAATAACATAGGGGAGATCCGCACGCCCCACCCAAGTAGTGAGGGTATGGCACAAGCCTCACTCTTGTTCTCATGTAGACCTCCTCTTGATTTAATCCGTAATATACTCCCAAGTCTCCTGTGAGGCTCATGCGCGGCCTCATTATTTGATGTAGAACCAGAGGTTGAATTGACCCCAGACGTCAGAGGCCATAGAATGGTAGGTTAAAGAGGAAGAAGAAACCTCTTATCGTATCGCTCGATTGAACCTTGTAAATACGATCATCGTTACGTTCGATCGTTGCGGTTCTCTGATGGAAGTTCTTAATGGCATCGAATGATCTTTTATTAAAAGGTATCGCCGCAGCAAAGGAGGGGGACAAGGATCGGGCGCGCGCCTTGCTCAGCAAGGTCGTACTCGAAATGCCGGAATCAGAAGACGCTTGGTGGTGGCTTGCGAAAAGCGTTGATGATCCCCGTCAGCGCGAGTTTTGCGCGCAGAAGATCCTCGAGATCAACCCCAGGCACAGCGAGGCGAAAGAGTTGCTTCTAGGAACCGCCAAGAGTTTGCAGCAGCCAAAATCCCGGACGGAGATTGCATCAAAGCAACACGCAGTCCAAACTGACGCTGCCGCCCACAGTCGCCCTCTATCGCCTCCTAAAAAGAAAACAGCACGTCCGAGGAGCGCGAGAACCACTCGTCAAACAGTCATCCTTGTTCTTCTTGCCTTTGCCGTCTTGTTAGTTTTTATCGGTGGAGCCGGGTATGTCTTCCTCGACACATCAGGGCTTCTCGGTCAGCTATTCAACTTTACTGGTTCCGGTGTATCTACAACCACTCCAATCCCGCCCATCACAGCGACCGCGACCGCCGAAGGTGTCTCGCTATCCAGCATTCCCACATGGACCCCCACCCCCTCGCTAACACCCCCTCCGGCAACGCCCTCACCGACGACGACCCACACCCCCCAGCCAGCTGGCTCACCGACACCGATTCCGCCAACTCCGTCCGAACTTCCATCAATCTCCTCTGCCCAACCGGCGAACCTTAATGAGGGTACCGGCTACCTGACCCTGTTCCCCGATTCCTTCAGCGTCTTCCGGTTTGAACCTAGTAACACACTGGAGATTCAATCCGTTGCGACGCTAACCTTTCACCTGCTCAGCTCGGAGCCCATACAGCCTTTACCGGTCGAGCTCTATCTCTGGAACTTAACAAATAACAAATGGGAACCTTTCGGGGTGGATTGGGGCGACAACCCGATCGTCTCGCTCAAGTCCTATGTTCACACCGACGGCGTGATTATCGCAGCTCTACGAAACTGGGGGGACGATCCAATCGATGTTGATAACACGAGCTTCACTTTCGCCGCACACCTAACGAATGGGCTCGACGTTTTCTACGGGCTGGACCGCGCTAGTTTACGTTTGCCAAAAACCCCTGAGCCCACGTCTACAACGGCTTTTGGCTAGCGCTCCCCTCTTTCTAATTGTTACACATAACGAATGGTGAATATTCACCTGAGCTTAATCACTCAATTTCATTGGACGGGATGCTTGGGCTAAATCATAGTGGTCATGCTTGGTTGTCATTCTGGACCGAAGCGCAACGGTGTTGATGAATCTCGATCTTCAATTGAGTGAGCTTCTGTCTGGAAAAAACGAGATTCTTCGTCGCTCCAGTCCTCAGAATGACGTTACGCGGGATTCTGTCATGCTGAGCGGAGCGAAGCATCTCGTTCTTCGAACAGACGGGTGCTCCTTGCCAGGAGGGAGCCTGTCAGGCTCCTCTAAAGGATGGGGAGCGTTTCTCAAGAAAGGCCGCTACCCCCTCCTTGTGGTCCGCTGTTTGACCTGCGATCTCCTGCAAGATGGCTTCATACGTCAATGCATCATCAAGGGCTTTCAGCGCGGTTCGATTGAAAGCCCGCTTTGTGAGACCTATCGCCCTCGTCGGTCCCGCGGCGAGCTTTTTGGCATATTTATGGACCTCCTGTCGAAACTCTGAATCTGGAAAGACTCGGCTGACTAAGCCATGGCGGTATGCTTCCTCCGCGGTGAGAGCCAGTCCATCAAAGGCAAATTCACTTGCCATCGAAAGCCCAAGGATCATTGGCAGAAAGATCGAAGTGCCCGAGTCTGCCGCAAGTCCGATCCGGGTGAACCCGAAGGAAAAACTTGCGCTTTCTGACGCCCAGCGAATGTCCGTCGCCAAAGCAATACCGAGACCTGCTCCGGCTACAGGTCCATTGATCGCCCCAATAATTGGCTTTTCGATAGCTCGCAACTTACGAACTACCTGGTTATAGGTGCGCTCAAGGTGACCTCGATAAGGGACGTCCTCCCCCGCCTCCTGGATGTCGCTGATGTCTTGACCGGCGCTGAAGAATCTCCCTGAACCTGTTAGAACCACACAGCGAACCGAAGCGTCTTCCTCGGCATTAGCTAATGCCGCTAATAACGTATCAACCATGGGCAGGTCGAATGCGTTCACCTTCGGTCGGTCCAGTTTAATAGTCAGCACGCCGTCGTCCTGTTCTGCGTAGATACTCATCTTCGTCATGATAACTCTCCTATGTGCAATTCCCTAGAATACCGCCGCAAAATGTGATTTTAAAGAAAAAACCGGGCGCTGGTGCGCCCGGTCGAATTTCTTATAGAGAAAGGCCAAAATCTAAATCATCATCGAATTCATCCACATCATCGTCGATGTCACCGAAATCGAAGCCGAATTCAATTTCAATTTCATCTTCCTGCAGACGGATCCAGAGCATAAGCACATGCCCTTCCGGGGTCTCTAACCAACGGACAGCTACAATGGGAGCTTCCTGAGTGACACCATCCTGTGAGCGGAACTCGAGGAAGATGGATTGTCTCTGCCGCCAAGCGTGATAGCAACGCTCTACCAGCGTTGGCCCGTTTGCGGTTCTTACCCGGCAGAATGCCACTCTCGAAGGGAGCGGGCCCTCGGTCAAACCAAACAACCAGGTATCACTGACTAGCTCAAAAGTCGGTGGTGGTCCTTCGATAATCGTGATTTTCTCGGGCTCAGCCATGTTTCCCTCATCGCCCGCTGTTCTGCAGGCGGCGGTATCTTACCATAGATTCTACCCGCTTTTCTTGGACCTTGCTCGTTGAAAATTAGCGGGGCATCGCGTGGGTTTCGACCGGTATCCATGCATGACACTTGTGTTCTTCTTAAGCTCCTTTAACGGTTTTCTTGTCAACTGGCTTGGGATGCTCCCACCGAATAAGTACCGGCGCCCGGCTAACCCGTGCACGAAAGTTTCCTGTCAGACGACACGTCAAAAGGATGAACCACAACATCGACGATAACAACTTTAACGTACACATCATATGAGGGTCAAAACTATGACGTTTTCAAATACACTTATCCGCGGGGGCAACCGCGCGCTCGATTTCTTCCTGCGTGTAAACCCCGGAGAGGTCCTCAACGCTGGAACTCCCCTTGAGAAATCTAACAATCCTGCTGGAGCGATGATGGTAGCAAGTAAATTCTTGCTGGCTGATGCCGTCAATCCAGATACGGGATTGGTAGACTACCGCCGTTTGCGTGCGAGCGATGCTTACGCTAGGTTCCGCAGGATCACCCGCCAGCTCTCGACGTTCGAAACCAGCAATCTTGGTCACGGTCCTGCCCTGACGGCTTTCTGGATAAATCTCTACAACGCACTAATCATCGACGCTATTGTTCACTTCGGCATTCAGGGTTCCATTATGATTCGACCGGGGATCTTCCGGCAGGCCGCCTACACCGTGGGCGGAATGCGGTTCTCCGCTGATGAGATCTAGCACGGCCTCCTGCGTCGGAACCGCCCTAACCCTGTTGTGCATATGCGAACATTCACAACGGACGACCCTCGTCTATCCTTGATGGTGGATCGCCTTGATCCGCGAATCCATTTCAGCCTTGTTTGCGGCGCCCGTTCCTGCCCTCCAATCGCGTTTTACGATCACGAACATCTGGACCGGCAGCTCGACCAGGCTGCGGCCGCGTTCATTAACGGTGGTGGGGTTGATACCAAAGCGGAGACGAATACGCTCCGGCTCTCAAAGATCTTCCAATGGTATCTCGCCGACTTCGGCGGGCTGCCCGCTGTTGTTGAGTTGATCCAGCGCCATGCGACTGACAAAGAAGTACAAAACGTCCTCGAAAGCGGAGAGTTCCAGGTCCGCTATATGCAGTACGATTGGAGGGTGAATTCGAGCGTATGACCCCCCACGAACTCCGTAGCTAGATAAACAAAAACAGGGCATAGACTGGATATGCCTCGTTTCTATACAGATACTGTCAGCCTAACTTTTGCGCGGAACTCACGCGAATGGGCGAGGATGAACGTAACCCGACACATCCTACCACACACGCCGAAATCCCTTGTGGAGAAAAAACGCGGTCTGCGCTTCTTCAATAAGATCGTGTACGGCCAGGCGCCCTCATGCTGTGTTTTCTTGGCCTTGCTCACAATCCTCCGGATTCGCATCTTCTTTACGAACCGACATCCGAACGGCCGCGCAACGAGGACAAAAGGGTCTATCACACAGCATCGCCCGCGGATCCTCGTGAATCCAACCCGCGGCAGCGTTGACCAAATCGCGGACCGGAACTACTTCAAGCCTCAATCCATCAACTTCAAAAACATGCGAGATTCCCTCGAGCCGGCTGGCGATAGCTTCGAAACCATCGGGGCAGCCCGGCATATTCCTACACTCAACAATCCCATTTTTCGTTAACGCCCAACGGATGAAGCCCCTGCGCCCTGCCAGTCTTTCAGCCCTGTGCAGACTCACATTCGGGCGGTGGCCTGTGTCGATCAACAGCACATCACCGTCGAAATCTGCCAGCCATCCGATCGGCGCAAATGGCTCATCGATCGTCTGGCTTTGCAGTGCCTCCTCGAGATTAACGCCTGCGAACGAGAGAATGGGGTGATTGGAACGTTGCGCCTGCGGATGGCATCGCATAATCTCTGAGACCTGTCCAAGCTCGGAGTCGACCGGCAATTCCGGATGAAATATCTCGGCTTCTTGATTCTTGTCTGTCTCTGAACCATATTCAATCGCATTGTCAGGCGGCCCGAATGGCGGGATGATGGTCGTGCGCTCTGTAAACGCTGGCATCATCAGCGCTTCACAAGTCGCCACCAGAGCGCCAACGATCGTCTCTGCCCCGCCAGATACCTTGGTTGGAGAAGAAAGGCTGCTATGAGCGATCACCCGGCTGTGGGAGTCGAGTCCGCTCTCTTTCAAAACCTGGACTAACTGTCGATACGTGAGCATAGGGCCTCATATGGCCGGAAACCTGCGATCTGCAACAAGAAACGAGGGTTCAGAAGCGCTTGCATAGCTCCGATTTATCAGGACCTTGTACCGGTTCGCCTATTTTCCCTTCCACTCCGCTTCACGTTTCTCCATGAAGGCTCGCATGCCTTCCTTCTGGTCTTCCGTGCTGAATAGGAAATAGAAACTTCTGCGCTCATCCGCCATACCGCCAGCCAAAAAAGATTCAAAAGCCTGGTTAACCATTTCCTTTCCCATACGCACGGCTAAAGGTGCCCGTTTGGCGATCTCCTCTGCCAGCTTGAGCGCCTCTTCGAGATAAATCTCCTCGGGGACGACGCGGTTCACCAACCCATACCTACAGGCTTCCTCGGCATTCAGGTGTCGATTGTTGAGAACCATCTCCATCGCCAGCGCTTTCCCTACCGCACGAGTAAGCCGTTGTGTGCCACCCGCACCAGGGATCACGCCAATATTGATCTCTGGTTGACCAAACTTAGCTGTCTCCGAAGCGATGATCATATCGCAGGCCATGGCCAGTTCGTTCCCGCCCCCCAAACACCATCCCGAAACAGCGGCGATGATCGGCTTTTTCACTGCGCGGATCGAATCCCAGCGCTCGATAGGCTCGGATTGAAGTATCTCTGCAGCAGTTGCGTCAACCATCTCTTTGATATCAGCCCCCGCCGCGAAGGCGCGCGAATCGCCGGTAATGACAATTGCGCCGATCTGGGGATCAGCATCGAAAAACCCAAGCGCTTGTCCCAATTCGGTCATAACGGTGCTGTTAAGCGCATTTAGCGCCTTCGGTCGGTCGATTCGGATCAGCCCCACACACCCGTGGATTTCCGTCTTGATACTTTTGTAGGACATACATAACCTCCGTTATTTTATCGACGGCGATGTCATAGCCTAATGAATGATGAGACGCGCCGCTGCTTTTGCATCGCCTTCCTTGAGCAGGTTGGGGCATACATTTCTATTGACTATTTCTTCCCGGCAAAAAGCATGTGGCGGCCCGGACCCTCCACGTCAACGCAGGCGCGCCCGCAGCTTGGCGATATGCGCTGTGTGATCTCGTCGATGCCAAAGACTCCGCCGTAGAATTTTCCGTGCAGACCACGTCTCGCCCGCCAGGGTCACGGCACCTCCACGCTTTTGAAGTTCCGGCAACGTTACGAGCATATGATCATGCACTTCGCGTAGAAAGAGTTTAGCTTCCGCGGGAATCCCCTCGCGCGGGAACGCCAAACCGAGACGATCTAAGTACCACAACTCTGACTTGGCGACATGTTCTAGAACCCCATCAATTGACCACTGCTCACTCGGAAACATCCTGTTTGCATCCTCAGGCTCGACATCCTCCACTGAGGCGAGCAAATCTTTATAGGTCGCCTCGAGCAGGAGCTTGAACTCACTGATCTCAGCGGCGATGAGAGGCGGACGGTCTGCTGCGAAGAAAGCATTCACCATATGACCGTCTTCGAATTCCCAGGCTCGAATCACTTCTGATACGATCATCGGCGACGAGAGGCCCGTTACGTGAATTCCATGTTTTCTGCACCAATCGAGATAAGTGTCGATCGCCGCCGGTATCGCCTGTATTGCCGTCTCTCGGTTTTCATTGCTGGCGAAACATCCGGGTAGATCGGGGACATGTGCAATCCATAGGCTCTGGTTTTCCTCTGCACAGACAATGTAAGCCATCTCAAGCCCTCATTCGGCTTCGGCGCGGGAATAGCGTCGGCTCGTTTTAATAAAGGCTATATCACTGAGAACATCAAGAAAGCATCTTGTGTACTCATACCTGGTGTTTAATCATCATTTCCGGTGCCGCAGCCATTAAAACCGATTTCTCTAAGGCGCGAAGACATCTCAAAATTAGCCGTTGCCCGGGGTAATCAGAGGCATAGAACTCAACTATTATACGTCGACAGAACCGCTCCCGCGCTGCGCTTCTGGCGAAGCTTTGTAATCCACAACCCTTCCTTTGCGGGACTATGCGAGAACCCCGTGGCTAAACCGGGAGTGGCTTCTCGGCGATGAACATTCCAGTCTCCTTGCGGATACGGATACCACCTTCTTCTTTTATCTGCCTGCCAATATACACCTTGATAGCCTGCAGCCCTTCAGCGTTGGCGGTCAGCTCCTCCGCGGATAATCCTGATTGAATGTAATCTATGATCGGCTCAACTTCGGTTACATCAAGCGAATCATCAAACCTTACACATGATACCCGCTCGAACGAACCGCGGAGCTGTTCTTCGCCGTTCTCCAAACTGAAGACGTTATGATGTGTCCAGATTGAACTGTCGAGTTGAAACCGCTCGATAAGTTCTCGAATTTCACATAGATGCGCTCGCCCATTGGTTGCCGCATACAGACGCCCCTCAGGTTTCATTACCCGGCTTATTTCCGCCAGCACGCCCGGTCTATCTTCTACGTGATAGAGCATATGATTCGCCACAACAACATCAAAAGCGCGTTCATCAAGCGGCAGCGCCTGTGCGTCGCTACTTAACCACCGAACATTCAACCCAATATTTTGGAGATTCTTTTGCGCTTCGGCCAGCATTCCTAACGATCGGTCTGCCAAAACGATCTCCCACTCATGGTTAATCCTCTCTCGATTCTCCACCCACAGATAGCCTGGACCACAACCGATGTCCAGGATGGATGTTGTCGCCGTGAAATCAAATTGGTAAAAAACCCAACGAGGAAATGAATGTTGGCTTGTGCTGAAATCCCTGTGTAAACGAAACCTTGCATCCAAACGCGAAGAATCTCGATATTGATCTGAAATGGTGCCCATTAACTTAATTCCTGTAATCGAATTGAGCTGCTCGCCTACTGGCGGCGGTTCGGACGGGCCAGATGTCTCTCCACGATCCTCTACTTATCCGCTCCCCGTTAACCTTCTCATGGGCATGGCATCATCAGCGGTCCCGCGAATTATTGAGAACATACTGCGGGCTGATCTCCGGCGCGGCTGGCATTCACTTCGATACCCAGGTAGGGGCTAGGATCGAGCGTATTGCGAATCTCAAGTTCGTTCAAGTACTGTCCGTGGCCATCATCTTTTACAATCGAAAAGTGCAGGTGCATGCCAGTGGGATTATTTGGATCTGCAGAGTAATTTCCCTGATACCCCAAAAGGGTCCCCGCCTTCACAAAAACATCCGTTGTTCCCGGCGGAAAATCCTCGGCGATAAACGAGTGTCCCTCGGCATCCGCCAGGTGTGTGTAATACATCCAGATCTGTCTTGCCGGCCGGAGTGGATCAGATGGGATGCGGATGATTATGGAGGAACGCCAATCTGGAAGCCGCGTGAGGTAGCCATTATTGGCAGCAACGACCGGCGTCTGCCCCAGTCCGTCAGGGCCGGTGGGGCCGAAAATATCGATCCCCTGATGGGTATGACCGGGTGCGAAGGAATCCCCCCAGAAGAACCCGATTAGACCATCCGTCGGCATGATAAAAGGCGCATCTCCGCATCGCTCGCCAGCATAAACCACCCATTCAGTATGGGCAGCTGGATCCGTCCAATATTGACGCAATCGCTGAAGGCGGATCGCGGATGGACGGACGCGGCGGAACAGCGAATATCCGACGACCATAGCGATGACAGCCAGAATCGATAAGCCCAAACCGATGCGCTTTTTTCTCTCGCCTAACCCCATCCCATGCACGTTTTCCCTCACACCTGACTTTATGCCCAGATAGGCTGGTTCACTATTCCGATCGATCTACCAGTTTCAGCACCTCGCCCTGCGTTATACGCAGGATTTCCGCTGTCTCTACCCTCATTAAATGATCGCTGGCGCCGCCTCCGGCGTAGACCACATCGTGTTTCAGGACGCCGGAATCGATGAGTGTCAGCAGCGGCTCAGGATGACCAAATGGAGGCACTGCGCCAACGGGATAGCCGGTTGATCTCTGGACCTGGTTCTCATCGGCAAGTCGTACGCGTTTACGCCCCACGCCGAAGTTTTTTGCTATTCGTCTGCGGTCGATCCGGTTTGCGCCCGAGGTTATAGCCAGCACCGGTCGGTCGTCAACCATAAAGAGCAGCGATTTGACGATCTTTTGTGATGTTGTCCCTACAGCCTCTGCCGCAGCTTCGACGGTGGGCGTCTTCATCAACAGAGCTAGAAGCTCGGCGCGCAATCCCCTTTCTCGAATAAAATTTGCCAAATCCGTAGGCGTAAGCACCTTGTAACTCCTCTTACCGGGGTTGATATACTTCGTACGTATTAGTGAACCAAATTCCTGGGTGATGGGCCATTCTAATTCTGCGGCAGGTTAACCCTCTCCGCGAGCCTCCTCCATGTATTCAGCAAAGCACAAGGTCACCTGTTCTGCGGCGAAGGACATCAGCACCTTGCCCGCGATCTGGCCTTCAGGCGAGGCAAGCGCTCGTTGCAGCGCCTGTAAATCGTCGAAATAGAACTCATGCACCATATGCAAATCCACATCCCCCGAGGGTCCTCCGGACACCCGGCTCACACTTACCCGGCGCAGATCCGGCATGGCCTCCGCCCGCTTCACGAACTCGTTGCTCCACCGCGTCTCCACATCCAGAGAGTCCCCAGATCGCCTAAAAAGAATCATGAGTTTGTGCATGTGCGTACCTTTCGGCTAGTTTCGCAAGCTAAAAGCCAAATTTTGCCGTCTCTGGACCGCGGGGCTATTGTTAGTTTCGTGAATCCTACTCTATACTTGGTTATGTTCTTGCTGTTTTTTATTGGAGACATTTATGAATCATCATTATCAACGGGGGCAGGGGCTAGTTGAATACGCCTTGGTACTCGTGCTCGTTGCGGTTATCGTCATCCTCATCTTGGCTCTTTTTGGCACTGCCGTGGGAAATATGTTCAGCTACGTGATTGTCAACATTTGAGCCTGCCGGTCACGGCAATGGGCAGGTAAAGCGCCGCCCGACATATTCACACTCCCGCTCGCAACTATGCGTTCTCATCATCTTTGGGGAGGCGTTTTTTCATTTTACGCGCCACCTCTCGCCGCGGGAGCAGAATCTTACGATCGCAGCCTAAACACTTCAGACCGATATCTGCGCCGATGCGCACCACAACCCAATCCATGCTGCCGCATGGATGTGGCTTACGCAGACGGATGACATCGTCCAATTGGATATCTGGGAGCATAATGACTCGCTGATACGGGGTCCTAAGAGTCCTATCAAGATAGCTGCGATTGTCCACTCATAAAGTCTATTGCGGACTCGTCATCGGATGGACAACTCGCTAAATGAACCCACGCCTTATTAACCAGTGCGTTGGATTATAACACCCGCCTAAATGGTATAATCCGCCCGTTATGTTGGGTTTATCGCTCACAACATTAATTTCGCGTGTTTTAACACTGGTAATCGCCTTTACTGTGCATGAGTTTTCACATGCCCTGGCTGCAGACCAACTCGGAGACGACACACCCCGTCTACAAGGTCGTCTTACTCTTAATCCCCTCGTTCATCTCGATCCGATAGGTTCGTTGATGCTCGTAATCGCCGGCTTCGGTTGGGCCCGTCCGGTACAAATCAATCCCTATGCCATTGAGCGCAGACATCCAGCCGGTCCAATGATCGTCGCCGCCGCAGGCCCATTCTCAAATCTATTACTCGCCATTGTCGCCACGATTCCGGTTCAGGCTCGCTTGATCTCGGTTACATCCTCGTCTTTCATCTCCCAATTCTTTATCGAATTCATCTGGATTAACCTAATCCTGCTTTTCTTCAACCTCCTTCCGATTTTCCCGCTCGATGGAGAGAAAATCCTCGACTTTTTCCTCCCGCCACGCGGTCAGGACGTCCTACGCCAGATACGACCCTATGGCATGTATATCCTGATGGGTTTAATCATCCTTGGGAGCTTTGGTAGTTTTGACATCCTCGGTCTCATTGTAATGAAGCCAGCAATGAGCATAATGAGATTACTTGTCCTCTAGCGCATGGGAATGTCCTATCGAGCGGGTCAATTCCTACACCTGCTCACTTCCAAACGAAAACGAGAATATAGAAGATTCGTTTATGAGATACTCGATCCGTCTATGGCCGCGCTCTTTTTCCGGATGAGTGACCCAGATCAATCTCACAGTGTACGGGTTTTTCAGGCACTGGTTGAACAGGGGGAGGAGGATGAGAACCTTCTGAGGGCGGCCCTGCTGCATGATGTGGGAAAATCCCTTAATCCTTTGCGAGCCTGGGAGCGATCTCTAATTGTGGTAACGAACCGAATACTCCCAAATCAGGTATTAAAGTGGGGTCAAGGTGAACCGCATGGCTGGCGAAAACCGTTCGTCGTTGCGCTTCAGCACCCTGAGTGGGGGGCTGCATTGGTTCAGCAGGAAGGCGGTTCAGAAACGCTGGTCAGTCTTATTCGCTATCATCAAGAACATGCACTTTCATCTATTGGGAAGGATGTACAAGAACTTCTAGAACGGCTGCAAACTGCCGACGGGATGAATTGAGGTATCAAAATGGCGTATGAAAT
>CAYLOO010000013.1:0-37376 GCA_964385355.1 uncultured Anaerolineaceae bacterium | reverse complement strand
CATGTCCGGTGGTGTGGGAGGGGAGGAGTCGCGAGGCTCCCCCCTATCCCAATTGCAGGCAGTGGTATCATTGCGGCGAAATACTGGTACCTTTAGTTGCCGGAGGTCCGAGCACACGATGAGTCGCCCAGACAATGCCGCGTTCTATCGTCGAATGCTGAGAATACGACGTTTTGAAGAAACCGTGCTCGACCTCTTCCCGCGCGGGTTGTTCTATGGCACCACACATACATATATAGGACAAGAGGCGAACGCGGTTGGAGCGCTCGCTTGGTTGCGAGAGGGCGATATCGTGGTCAGCAACCATCGCTGTCATGGGCATTTTCTTGCCTATGGCGGTTCGATGCACTCGTTAGCAGCGGAACTTATGGGGCGCAGCACAGGGGTTTGCGGCGGGCGTGGTGGAAGTCAGCACATACAATGGGGTGATTTCTATGCAAATGGGATCCTGGGCGGCACGGTTCCCATGGCGGTAGGGATGGCGGCTACGGAAAAACTCAAAGGGGGAGACAGGATGGTTTTCTCCTTCATGGGGGATGGAACGCTGGGTGAAGGTGTCGTTTATGAGAGCCTGAATATTGCCGCGCTCGGGGCATTCCCAGTTCTTTTCATTGTTGAAAACAACCGCTATGCTCAAAGCACGCCCACTCGATTGAACCTGGCGGGTGAGATCCCCGATCGGTTCAAGGCTTTCGGCGTTCCGGTTGAATCGATTGATTCGACGGATGTGGTTGAGATCCACGAAGCCATTGAGCCCATGCTTAAGTATGTGCGTGGGAATAAGGGTCCTGCGGCATTTGTGGTGCACACGTACCGTTTTGCACCCCACTCCAAAGGCGACGATAGTCGAGATCCAGAGGAGATCGCCCGTTATCGAATAAAAGACCCTCTTCCAATCCATGCCGAACGGTTGGAAGAAGCGACACAAAGAGAAGTTCAGGAATCGGTTGAGAGGGAAGTTGCGGACGCCTTCAAACAAGCCGAATCCGATCCCGCTGCCGAGCCCGCATCACTCACGTCCCCGTTGGAAAAAAACCGATGACGACCATCCTCGAATCGCTCAATCGGGGCTTGCGATCATGCCTTGAGGAATCAGATCGGGTCTATGTAATCGGGGAGGACGTGCTCGATCCGTATGGCGGTGCGTTCAAGGTGACCAGGGGATTATCCACGGATTATCCTGAACATGTGATCACCACACCCGTATCGGAAGCCGGTATCGTTGGTGTTGGGGTTGGCATGGCGCTGCGCGGCCTGTTTCCAGTGATCGAGATCATGTTCGGTGATTTCATCAGTTTAACTGTTGACCAATTGATTAATCACGCCGCAAAATTCCGGTGGATGAGCAATGACCAGGTGCGGGTACCGCTGGTCGTGCGCACGCCAATGGGCGGGCGGCGCGGGTACGGTCCAACGCACAGCCAGTCCTTGGAGAAGCATTTACTCGGTGCACCTGGCCTACGTGTCGTTGCCGTGACGGCGTTGGGAGATGCAGGAGACTTGCTGCGCAAGGCGGTCTTAGGGGATGAAGACCCCGTATTGTTCCTTGAACACAAGGCGCTCTATGCAAAAACGATCATCGCCCATGATGAACTGTCAGATTTCGAAGTCGATGTAAGCGCTGACCACTATCCAACCTACCGTCTGCGCATCGCTGGCGCCCCGACGCCAGTGATTACGCTGGCAGCCTATGGATATTCAGCAGAACTGGCGGGTGAAGCCGTGAAGCGTCTGGCTTACGAGCATGAGATCTTCAGCGATCTCATCGTCCCTACACAATTATCCCCCTTTGAGTTGGGTGACCTAATCGGCGCGGTGAGCCACACGAAGCGCCTGCTGACCGTTGAGGAGGGTACGATGACGCTCGGTTGGGGTGCGGAGGTCATCGCCCGAGCCCTCGAAGAACTTGGCGCTGGGTTCCAGGCGCAGCGTGTCGCCGCAGGAGATATGCCAATACCCGCTGCCGGGTTGCTGGAAGCAGCTGTACTCCCGCAGATTGAGGACATTATTGAAGCAGCCATTGCACTATCTGAGGCGGACTGAAGCATTATTTCCGCAGGAGCTTCTCTATTGGTCCACGAGGGATTTCTCGATTAGACTCATTCATGGGCGGTGTTCGTAATCTCATTGCTCGACTTTTGTAGACGAGCGGATCCTGCCCAGCCGTAATTTCATTGAATTAGGAGGAACATGCCCGATCCTATTGAGGTCCTCGTACCACTTTTGAACCCTAACGAGCCTGAAGTTCAGGTTGCTAGGATACATGTTGTTGAGAGGCAAAAGGTGCAGGAGGGCGATCCGCTTTGCACGCTCGAGAGCACGAAGTCAGTCACGGAAGTGACCGCAGTTCGCGAGGGCTTTATCGTTGGTCTTGAGTTCGCGGAAAGTGATCTACTCAGGGCGGGCGACAGATTGTGCTGGTTGGCGGATGATTCGAAATGGACGCCGCCCGAGAAGGGGACTTCACCGGCAGACGTCGATGAAGGCGCGATACCTGATGGATTGCGGATCACGAAACCTGGCTTGCGCCTGGTGCGTGAGCACGGATTAGATCCTGCTAGTTTGCCGAGAGAGACGTTGATAACAGAATCTGTAGTGCGCCGGATCCTGGCGCTGGAAGGCGGCGGAGAGATGGAATTGCCGGAAACGGATTTTGATGCTGGTGCGATCGTCGTTTACGGAGGCGGAGGTCATGGAAAATCGGTCATCGACCTGGTCCGTGCCCTTGGGCAGTATCAAATCGTGGGTGTGATTGACGACGGACTTAAGCGGGGGATCGATGTAATGGGGGTTCCCGTAATAGGGGGAGGAGATCAACTCCACCGGCTGGCAAAAGATGGAGTGCGGCTTGCTGTGAACGCTGTTGGTGGAATAGGGGACATCACCAGCCGTATCCAGGTTTTTCAAAGGTTGCTGGAAGCGGGGTTCGTCTTTCCGACCCTCATCCACCCTACAGCTTTTGTTGAACCTACAGTGAAGCTTGGCCAGGGCGTGCAGGTCTTCCCGCATGCTTATATAGGAAGTGACACCGATGTTGGGTTTGGCAGTATCGTCAATACAGCAGCCATCGTTTCGCATGATTGTCGCCTGGGAGCCTACGTCAACGTCGCTCCTGGAGCGCTGTTGGCGGGAGCGGTAACACTCGATGAAAGTGTGCTGATAGGGATGGGAGCGACATTAAACTTGAATGTAACTGTTGGGTCTAAAGCACGCATCGGCAACAGCGCAGTAGTAAAAGAGAACGTCCCCTCTGGAAAGATAGTCCGGGCGGGAGAAATTTGGCCAAGGGTCATAGAAGAATCATGAAGACTGTAGCGAACAAGCGAGCCAAAGAGCAGGAAAGCGCAGCGGCATCCCGGGGAGAGAACATCCCTATGTCATCCCCGGATATTACGGATCTCGAGCGCGAGGCGGTCGCGGCGGTGATGCGGACTCCGCGTTTGAGTATGGGGCCGGAAGTTGAAGCCTTTGAAGATACCCTTGCTCGATATGTTGGTGTGAGACATGCTATCGCGGTGAGTTCGGGAACCGCGGGGCTTCACCTCGCCGTTCGTGCGCTGGGGATCGCGGACGGTAACTATGTGATCACGACGCCTTTTTCTTTTGTTGCCTCAACGAATGTCCTCCTCTATGAACGCGCCATTCCCATCTTTGTTGATGTGGATCCTAATACTGGCAACATCAACCCGGAGCTCATGGCCGATGCGGCCGCGGATTTAAACGACGGAGCAACGAAGGCTTCACGCTGGCTGCCGCGCAAAGGTGCCGACCCATCCAGTGAACTGCGGGCTCTTTTACCCGTCGATGTTTTTGGACAACCCGCTGACTACGAGCAGATCCATGGTATCTCTGCCGAGCATAATCTAGGCGTAATTGAGGATTCCTGTGAGGCGCTAGGGGCACAGTATAAGGGGCGCCAGGCAGGGACGCTGGGGGATATCGGTGTGTTCGCCTTCTATCCCAACAAGCAGATCACAACAGGTGAAGGCGCTATGGTCGTTACCGACAGAGATGATTCCGCGCAACTTATTCGCGCCCTTCGGAACCAGGGCCGCGCACCTGGCGATATGTGGCTGGACCATACTCACCTTGGTTATAACTATCGCCTCGATGAGATGAGCGCTGCACTTGGGCGTGTGCAGATGAACCGTTTGGATAAACTACTGGAGAAACGCGAACAAGTCTCAGCGTGGTATCGTGCTCGACTTTCCGAGGTACAAGGCGTTGAACTTTTACAGATAAACCCATCAACATCACGGATGAGTTGGTTCGTGTATGTAGTTCGCCTCGATGACGGGATTGATCGTAAGAGAGTCGTGGAGCGACTGGATGCGCAGGGCATTCCCACACGTCCTTACTTCACACCGATTCATCTCCAGCGCTATATGGTGGATCGTTTTGGTTACCAGCCCGGGGATTACCCGGTTACAGAAGACCTCAGTCGGAGAAGTCTGGCATTGCCCTTTTCTGGCACATTGAGTGAAGCACAGGTGGAACGCGTCTGCGACTGCCTTCTGCAGGCATTGGACTCCTGATCCAACGAACATCCTTCGGGAAGGCTAATTAAATGAGTAGGGGCTAGCTTATTTAGGTAGCCCCCTTTTTTATTAATGTAGGTACGCGTCCTATCTGTTTTGCTGTTATTTGCGCAACTTGTGCAAGCCGCGATGGAAGAGCGTAATTAGAGGAGCAGGCATTGAATTCCAAGCGGTTACGCGCGGTTCGCGCTAGGAGCACTATCGAGTGAGGGGTGTTCGGTATGCAAACAGACGTTCCTATCAGGAGTTGTGTATGAGTAAACTCGCAGGTTGGGTATCGGTAGTGTTCGATAGTTCTGTGCTCTCGCTCTTTATCTTCCCGGCCATCGGATGGCATGCCGCCGGACGGGCTGGTGTCGCCTGGGCGTTTGTGGCGCTCCTGATCCTGACTGGCATTCCCCTGGCGTACATCCTTATCAGCATCCGACGCGGCTGGGTGAGCGACCTGGAACTCTCGAAACGCGAGCAGCGCCCGCGTTTCATCCTTGTCAGCTTCAGCAGCGATCTGTTGGGTTTGCTGATTCTATGTGTGGGCGGCGCTCCGCATCAGATCTGGGTCCTGGCTCTAATCTACGCCTCGCTGGGGTTGATCATGTTCACCATTTCGAACTACTGGAAGATAAGCCTTCACATGGTCGGCGTGAGCGGTTTCTCGGTTCTGTTAATGGCCATATTTGGACCGGGTGCCTGGTGGACGCTTCTAAGCCTGCCTCTGGTTGCTTGGGCACGCCTGCGGCGACGTAAGCACGATATCTGGCAGCTCTTGGCCGGCGCAGTCGGCGGAGCAACGATCACAGCAGTCGTACTCTGTACGTTAGCGTATATCTGAAGCTTCTTGAGCATCTAAGGCTGCAGATAGTCAGCGCTGCTTTGGGACACCTACATATTTGAATGGTTGAGAGTAGATAGCCAATGCCGCAAACGAAAAAGGGCTGCCGGGAATTTCTTTCTCGACAGCCCTTTTGTGTCCTAAAAGGTTCCAAGGGATTATTGTTCCCGTACTTGGCGCCAGTTCACCATTACGAAGTTCTCGTTGCATTCTGTAGATGTGCTGAAGAATACCTGGTCTGAGAGAGGAGAACCACTCCCGTCGTGGACATAGACCCATATGGTATCGACACTGCCAATTGGGTGATCTCCCAGATTGAATACGTAACCTGAAGGTCCGATGTCCGGCGCGCTTCCGGTGATTGTGTCAAGATTGAGTGGGTTGCCTTCTAATTCGCCCTCAAGATGGATGCCAAGATTTACTATCGGTTGGTTCTCCATGTTAAACACCTGCCCTCCAACGCCCATCCAGTCGCAACCATCGTCGTTGGCGATGTTAGGAATTTGAACGGGATTCCCGGGTTGCAGCGCGAACGGAGGAGGCAGCTGCGTTCCGGTTGGAACTGGAGTAGGGGTATCGGTGGGCAAAGGAGTCGGTGTTTTTGTTGGCGCGGGAGTGGTCGACGGTGTCGGTGTCCAGACATCTGGGAGTGGCACAGCAGGTGTATGTGTCGCCGTGGGCTGGCCGAGACGCGCCGGCACAGTCGGTGGCGGGAACGGATTGTAGAAGAAACCAACGTCGATGTAGGGATTCACGAAAAGGGCTGCCGCAGCCGCACCTGCACCGAGAATCGCAATCAACACAATGAAGGTCAATAGATTAAAAAAGATACTCCCGATAATACTGGGTCGTTTCCGGGGGACTGTTTGGAAATTCTCATCCATGGTCTTCTTCTCCTGCTTAACCCCTATTGCGTGATGAAGGTTTTAATATCAGCGGACACGCGCTCCGTCGATAGCCAACTCTCAACCGCGCGTTCACAAAGTGCTTGTCTAACGCTGTACGCTAACAGTCGGTCTTCACGTTCTATGGTTTCTAGGATGTGGTATCCAATTTCACTCTTAACAACCGTGCTGATCTCTCCTGGTTGAAGGGAGAAAGCAGCCGCTTCCACCTCGGGCCACAACAAGAAACCCTTGGGGAACCATCCCAGGTCGCCGCCAGCTGGTCTTGTGCTTGAATCGATGGAGTATTGTCGAGCAAGGGTGTCAAAGTCAGCTCCGTCTTGAAGCCCTGCTCGCAATTCATCTGCCTCAGCCTCAGAGGCGACCAGGATATGCCGGGCGTGCACTTGCTCTGTGATGTCGGGCACCTGGTCTGCTAGATAAGCCACCATCCAGGCGGCTTCGATCTCCTCGGCCAGCGCTGTCCGAAGAGTCTCCTGTGTGTAGCCGTTAAGCTCCATCCACAACTCGAATTTTCCCCAACCCCCTGCGCTTTCAATCATTAGATTCAACCTGTCATCGATCTCGGTTTCTTCGACTTTAAAACTGCTCGCCCTTGCGCCCTGCACGAGAAGCACTAAATCGATCATGCTGTCGAGTAGTTCGCTTTGGTATGAGCCCAGGGTTGCAAGGTCTATGCCAGAATCGGTTTTTGAATACTCAAAGCGAATAATTTCGAGCTCAAAGAACTCAAGCAGAATGCCTTCACCATTCACGCTCGCAGCGAGAGGTGCGGGTGTTGGCGTCGGAAGTGCTGGAGTAACTGTGGGAGGAGGTGGGGAAGGATTGAATAAGGGCAGGTTGATTCGCCCGCACCCTGCTGCACCTAGCAGACCTATGGAGAGTGCGACGAGCGCTTTGCGGTGAACCATGACGAAAGGCATTATACCCACCCATCAATCCCGTGCAATGGATGTGTTTATGTTTTTCTCACCCGTTTCGCGAAATTAAGGCGAAGATCATTGGTTTGCGCTTGGTTTCCGTGAAGAAGAACCGGGAAAGCTCATTTTCAATACGGTCTTCCAAGTCTTCACTTAGATCTGTCTCGGCGACTTTTAATACAAGTTCGCGTGCTTCGTCGAAAAGGTCCAATGCATCGCGCACGAAAACGAATCCCTTTGAAACAATCTCCGGTTCGCCGACAACGCGATTCTGGTCACAGTCTAGATTGACATGGACGATTACGAGGCCTTCGTGTGCCAATGCCTCACGCTCGCGCAAGACTTTCGGGCCGATGTCACCCACACCACTCCCATCTACGAAGATATAACCGCCAGGAATGCGTTCGCCGATTTTCATTTCCCCATCAGAAAATTCGATCACAGTTCCATTTTGCACTACCGCGATCCGCTCCTGAGGGATGCCGATCTCGCGGGCAATAGAGGCGTGTTGTTTGAGATGCCGCAGTTCGCCGTGGACGGGAATGAGGTGCTTGGGTTTAACCAACTGCATTAGAAGCTTCATCTCATCCTGGTTAGCGTGACCGGAAACGTGCACGGGCAGGATTGAATCATAGATCACTTCAGCGCCGCGGTCGAAGAGACGATTGATCGTGCGATGAACCCCCTCCTCATTCCCTGGTATCGGCGTTGAAGAGAGAACGATCGTATCCCCTGGGATGAGGTCGAATTGACGATTACTCCCGTTTGAGAGACGACCTAGGATGGAGGATGGCTCACCCTGCGTACCTGTACACATCAGGGCGACCTTCGAAGGTTTCATCTTAAGGGCTTGGTCTAATGGGACGACTAGGCCGTCCTGAATATCAAGATATCCAAGCTCGCGCGCCATATTTGAATTATCGACCATGCTCCTTCCGACGAATGCTAGTGACCGGCCGTGCCTGTGTGCGGCGTTTGTAACCTGCTGCATTCGCGAAATTAGTGAAGCGAAAGAGGCAATTAATATCCGTCCTTTTGCCTGGCGGAATACCTGATCGAAAGCCGGGTCAATCACGGTTTCGGAGGGGGTCCAACCTGGTTCGTCGGCATTGGTGGAATCGGCAAGCAGGGCGAGGACACCCCGTTTGCCGAATTCTGCCAGTTTACCGAAGTCCGGGGGCCAGCCATCTACCGGCGTATGATCGAACTTGTAATCACCTGAATGAACGATCAACCCCGCGGGGGTCGTAATCCCCAGTCCGACACCATCGGGGACGGAGTGGCAGACGTGAAAAAATTCTATGTTAAAGGGACCAAGCTGCAATTCATCTCCGGCCGCGATGGTGTTAAGTTGTGCTTTCTCAAGCAATCCACCCCGACGGAGTTTCAACTCCAGTAAGCCGCGGGTGAGTTTTGTAGCATAAATCGGAACGTTGAATTCTTCGATGACGTGCCGAATTGCTCCAGTATGATCTTCGTGACCATGCGTGATGATGATCCCGCGTATTTTGCTCTTCTTGTCTTCCAGGTATTTGAAGTCAGGGATGATGTAATCGATCCCTAGCATGTCGTTCTCTGGAAACATGATACCCGAATCGATGATGAGGATGTTATCCCCATATTCAATCGACATCATGTTCTTACCTACTTCCCCCAATCCTCCCAGGGGGACAATTCTCAATAACTTACTCATACGTAATACATCCTTTTCACTTTGTTAAGTATTTGTTGAATAAAAATAAAACCCGTCGGGCGTCGAGCCTGGCGGGGTGTGAGCCATAACCAAGCAGATTTTTTGGGGGTCAATTCAAGCGAGTGACATCGGTGGCTTGGAAGCCGCGAACCGTGTTCTCGAGATAGAAAGCGACCTTCTCGCCCTTGCTCAGTAATTGAAGTCCCTCACCGGCGATGTCGCGATAGTAGACGAAAACATCTTCCCCATCTCGGGCATCGATATACCCATACCCTTTGGATCCGTCAAAAGACCGTACGATTCCGGTTGTCCGTTTTGGCACGTATATTCTCCAAGCAAGCGTGAATTCTATCACACAGACTATCCGCTGGTCAATCTCAATTGCCCCATCGCATCAAAACCAAATCTTGGCGCTTGCACGAAGAGGGTCTGTCCCCCCGTAGAGATCTGCAATAACCTATCTAAAAACCTATTTAGGAGGGGAATACGGACAGAACAGCCCTGAACCCGACCCGATTCGCTTGACCGGGCCTCCTCACAGGGATATACTGCGTGCTAACAATTAATTATGGGCGAAGGTGGTCTGTTGCCCGGAAGCACAGACCGCCAAGGGGAAGTCGGTGACCGAAGATTAAAACTCGGAAGTCCGGCGCTGTCCCGCAACTGTAAGGACGGGTTCATCCCGTCCAAGCCAGGATACCCGCCTTCGCCCGATGTTCTCAGCTCCTTCGCGGAAAGGATGGGTTGCTTATGACTACTCCAACTTGAGGCCTTCCCGATAATCTCTCAGGGGAAGGTCGATTTCTTTTCATTAACGTCATCCATATACTGAACCAGGCGACGCGCACCGGCGCGATTGAGAGAGGAAGTTAAGATGTCTCTAAACGCATCAAGTCAACGCCATAAAAAGGCGATTGCTCGTTTGATTTTCACGGTTATTACGGTCTTGATCATGGGGCTCGTGGTCGCGGCTTGTGGTAGTCCTTCTGCGCCAGCAGAGGCACCAGTCGAAATGCCATCCCCCACTCCCGCACCGGCGGAGATGCAGGAACCCACCGTCGAACCGACGGAGGATGTTTTCCCGCTTACACTCGTTGACGGCATGGACCGCGAGGTGGTTCTTCCGGGCCCAGCGCAGCGAATTGTGTCCATTGCGCCATCCAACACGGAGATACTCTTCGCCATAGGGGCGGGAGATCAAGTTGTCGGTCGGGACGAAATCTCGGATTACCCTCCTGAAGCGCTCGAGGTTGCCAGCATTGGCAGCACCTATGGTGAACTCAACACCGAAGTCATTTTAGCGTTGGAGCCCGATCTTGTGCTTGCAGCGACAATCACCAGTCCGGAGCAGGTGCAAACCTTAGAAGCTCTTGGTATTCCGCTTTTTCTACTCGCAAACCCGGATGATTTCCCAGGCTTGCTTGAAAACATTAACGTTGTAGGCGGTCTGACCGGGCGCGAAGCTGAAGCCGAAGCTCTCGCAGAGGAACTTGATGCGAGGATAAAAGAAGTGACTCAGAAGACGGCAGACGCGCAGAAAGCAAGCGTGTTTTATGAAGTAGACGGCACGGATCCGACCGCGCCGTGGACAACGGGAACTGGAACTTTCCAGGACGTTCTCATCGGACTCGTCGGTGGTGAGAACATCGCCGCCGACATCGCCGGGTGGGGGCAGATGAGTTTGGAGGAGATCGTCACCCGCAATCCCCGGGTCGTCATCTTCGGTGAAGGACCGTGGGTCCCGACGACGGCCGGATCCTTCTCAGAGCGTTCCGGTTGGGGGGAGATCGCTGCTGTTGTAGATGGTCGTGTCTATGGAATCGACACGAATTGGGTCGATCGTCCCGGGCCGCGGCTAGTGGACGCACTTGAAGAAATGGCGCTAATGATCCACCCGGAGCTCTTTGAATAAACATGGGAGACTCAAGAACGAGCGCATCACCAGAATCAGTGAAGCCGCAGGGCGTTAGGCGTTTTTTACCTTGGATATGGTCGGGATCGGCGTTGATCGTTATGCTGTTCGTAAGTGTGGCGGTGGGTCCTATCACGATCCCCTTGCCGGATCTCGGGCGGATGCTGCTCGATCTAGTACCCGGACTACAACTGGAGGCGGACTGGTCGCGGACATTCGCGACGATCGTGTACCAGATCCGCCTGCCGAACACAGCCCTGATGGCCTTGGCCGGCATGGCTCTTGGCGGAAGTGGAGCTGCATATCAAGGGTTATTCCGGAATCCACTGGCCGATCCTTATATCATCGGTGTGGCCTCCGGAGCGGGTCTTGGGGCGGTGTTAGCCATGGCTGCAAACTGGCCGGTCAGCTTGTTAGGGATGGCGACGGTTCCGCTTGCTGCTTTCATCGCCGCGCTGATCACGGTTGCCATTGTCTACGCCATCGCCCGCGTGGGCCGATCCACGCCGGTGACCACCTTGATCCTCGCTGGAGTAGCGGTCAGCTCCTTCGCAACGGCGATGACGAGCTTAATCATGCTGCTTTCAACCGATGAACTTCATCGAGCCGTGAATTGGATGGTTGGCGGATTTGCATTGGGCGGTTGGGAGCCCGTTTTGGCATCTTTGCCTTACCTTCTCATCGGATTGGCCGTACTAGCGCTCCTCGGGCGACAGCTTAACGTACTCCAATTTGGCGATGAACAGGCGCGCCAAATGGGCTTGGATGTCGAACGCTCCAAGCTGATTATCGTAGTGGCGGCTTCATTGGTAGCGGCGACAGCGGTGGCTTTCTCGGGCATTATTGCATTTGTGGGACTGATCGTGCCGCACATTGTGCGTCTGCTCTGGGGGCCGGATTATCGACGCACCCTCCCACTTGCAATCTTGGTAGGTGGCAGTTTCTTGTTGGCGGCTGATGTTGTGGCGAGGGTGATCCTTGCACCTCGAGAGCTGCCGGTGGGGGTTATCACTGCCGTGGTCGGGGCGCCATTCTTCCTTTGGCTTCTGTACCGAACAAAAGGGAGGGGGCGGGTCTGGTGAGAAACGAATTGCGCATCGAACGAGCAGCCCTGGGTTACGGAATGGACCCTGTCCTACAGGATGTAAACCTCGTGGTGCAGCCGGGCGAAATACTTGCCATTGTGGGACCCAATGGGGTTGGTAAATCGACGTTGGTCAAAGGCGCATGTGGGAGCCTACCGTTGATGAGCGGTGAAGTGTTGATCGGGGAACAAAACCTGAGAGAACTCAAGCCGGACCGGCGGGCCCGTATGGTTTCGGTCGTTTCACAGGCTGTGAATCTCCCACCCGCATTCTGCGCCTTAGATGTTGTGCTGATGGGCCGCACGCCCTATCTCGGATGGCTGGAGCAGGAGAGCGATCGCGATCGCCAGATCGCGCTGGAGGCAATGGCACGTACTGAGACGATCGACCTCGCCGCGCGCCCTATAGGTGAGTTATCCGGCGGTGAACAGCAGATGGTTCTCATCGCCCGGGCGCTGGCGCAGTCGACACCCGTAATGTTGTTAGATGAGCCAACAGCGCATCTTGACTTGAGACACCAGGATAATTTACTCAAACTCGTCCGCGATCTAGCGTTCGTTGATAACCTGGCGGTAATGATCACGCTCCATGACCTGAATCTTGTAGCGCGCTTCGCGGATCGAGTAGCTTTGCTCTCGAATGGCCGGGTGCGTAAAATTGGTGTCCCAGCCGAAATCCTAACTCCCGATGAACTGGCCGAGGTGTATGGGATCCGCATTCACGTAATCCCCCATCCGTTGGATGGCAAACCACTCGTTCTATCCGGGTAATTCAAAAATTAATTCTCAAGGAGTCGAAAATGCCGACAATCGACCAGGCCAGAGATTGGTATGACGCCAACGACCCGGTCCATGGACTAGGCCATATCCGGAGGGTTCTGGCTCTGGCCAAGCGGATGGGCGAAGAACTGGGCGCCGACCTTGAAGTGCTGCAGGCAGCCGCCCTTCTTCACGATGCCTCTGGAGCGCACCCTAGTGAGGGTGCGGATCGCCAATCTCATGAGCAGATGTCGGCGCTTTTTGCAGGCGAGGTTTTAAAAAAAGAGAGTTGGGAACAGGCACGAATAGACGCCGTCCAGCATTGTATTCGCGCTCACCGTTTCCGCGGCAACGAACCGCCAGAGACCCTGGAGGCGAAGATCTTATTCGATGCTGATAAGCTGGATGTAATGGGGGCATTTGGAGCAGCGCGCACGATCGGCTATGCCTTGCAGGCTGGGCAGCCTTTCTTCGCTGAGCCATCGGAACATTTTCTACGCAGCGGTGAGACCGAGGATGGTGAAGCTCACAGCGCATATCATGAGTACCTCTTCAAATTGTGTAAGGTGAAGGACCAGCTTCACACCGGACCAGCCCTGCGTTTGGCCGAAGAACGGCATGCTGTGCTGACGGCATTTTTTGACCAATTGGCCGTCGAGGCTCGTGTGATTTGTTGATTTGTCCATAATCTTAAGTCGTAAGATGCCGGGAATTGACCCGCTAGCATTCACCTGTTATTATCCGCGCCGTGATGACAGATAACGACCGCCCCCTAATCCTGCTAACCAATGACGATGGAATCCAGTCCCCCGCTTTGTGGGCGGCCGCTGAGGCGCTTTCAGAGATCGGGTTCGTCACCGTTGCAGCTCCTCGGGAGCAGTCATCGGGCGCGGGGCGCAGCATGCCGGTCACCTCGGATGGTAAATTGGCTGAAGAACAGGTTAATGTACGGGGGAAGAAGTGGAAAGTCTATGCCGTTGGCGGTTCGCCTGCGCAAGCCGTGCAGCACGGCATTCTGGAATTGATGCCGCGACAGCCGGATCTTGTGGTCGCAGGAATTAACTACGGCGAGAATCTCACGACCGGCGTCACAGTCTCCGGGACTGTCGGAGCGGCGCTAGAAGGTGCATCATTCGGTGTGCCTGCGCTCGCAGTATCACTTGAGGTGCCTGCGGAGTATTACTTATCCCATTCAGACACATTCGATTTCAGCGTCGCTAAGTATTTCACAGCATATTTCGCCAGGATTCTCATAGGCATGAAACCCCTGAAGGACGTTGATGTGTTGAAAGTGGATATCCCATCTGATGCGTCGGAGACCACCGAGTGGTGCATGACAAGACTCTCGCGCCATAAATACTATATTCCGGTGGTGTCACCAAGGGCGCGGCTCGAAGATCCGGCCAATATCCAGTTCGAGATCAAGTTAGATAGGGATAAAATAGAGCTGGATTCAGACGTCTATGCGCTGCGCATTGATCGCAAAGTATCTGTAACCCCAATAAGCCTTGATACAACATCTCGCGTGGATTTCGCTGAATTAAAAAAACAACTGAAATCTAAAGGAGAGCAGGGCTAAAGAACGCAAGCCCTGTTTATATCTTGGTTCTGCTCTAAATTGTGTGTAATCAAACGGATTTGCGCTACGTTTCTCTGCCCGGAGCTGAACCTCCGGGCTCACTTGTATGACCTCCCGCAGGATGAAAAATGCGGGCGGTTTACCGAGTGGAAAATATTACGCAGGCTGCGACTGCGATGGGAAGCAGAGCTTCCCGTCTCCATATTCTGGAGAGGCGAGGGAGATAGCCACCGGATCGTTCAACCGACAGATATAGAAATTACAGTCAGATTATGACATTTGATGAATTAGTTCCGGTATACAAAAGGTCCATCCTTTGGGGGATCCGCGTTTATGTTATCTTCCATAAGTAACTGGAGGAGAAACCACGTCTTTTTACTTCATCGCGGAGTGGGATCCGTCGGGGGATTAATTCTCGTGCTGATCCAAAAGCGCTTCCAATGTACGCAGTTCTTCCTCTATCTGATCGCGCTGGAATTTTGTTTGCGCCAGCAGCGCCTCAAAAGCGGGGCGTTGTTCAGTGGGCACTGTCTCTACCAGGCGCTGGGCACGAAGGATCTGATTCTCTTTGTGGAGCAGCTTCTCTTGCAGCCGATCGGAATATCCTTTTTGGAAGGCTTGATCAGGGAGAGGTTTGGGTTGTACAGAGGGTTCGCCGGTAAGAACTTCCGCTACGGATAAAAGCAACTCGGAAGCCTCAATAGGTTTCTCCAAGAATCGAACTGCGCCCAAGCTCATGGCGAATTCTTTGTCTTTAGGAGTAATGAAAGTTGCAGACAGGAATATGATCGGAATGTTGCGCGTCCCTGGGTTGCTGCGAACTTCCTGGGCGAGTGCATACCCATCGAGCCTTGGCATGAGGATGTCTGTAAGAATCAACGCGGGTTTTTCCGTCAGGAGAACATTCAGAGCCTCGTCGCCGTTACGAGCCGTGATCACATCATAGCCTTTAAACTTAAGTGTGACTTCGAGCAACTCGAGGATGTGAGGGATGTCTTCTACGATGAGGATTGGACCCTGCTGTTGGCTCATATTATTAATTGTAACCTGAGTTTTACGGAAGGCAATCCCCAGAGAGAGGGGGGCCGAAATTTGAGTATCTGGAAACAGGAGGGCGGCAAGTCTAGCCTAGAGGGTCCAAAGGGATATGGTTTCGATGTGGAATGTCTGGGGGAATAAGTCGATTGGTGTAATTCTATCCAGTGAGTATCCGCCTGCTCGCAAACGTTTCCCATCGCGACTGAGTGTGGCGGGATCACAGGAGACGTAGACGATGCGAGATGGGGAGCGCTCGAGAAGTGCATCGAGCGCTGCTCTCGACAAGCCAGCGCGGGGCGGGTCGATGAGCACAGCGTCGGGTTGGGGCTTGATCTGAGGTAGCGCCATACCGACAGCCCCCTCATAGAGATCGATGTGTGTAACATGATCAAGATTGAAGCTGAAATCACGACAAGCGTGGGGAGATTCCTCGACCGCCACAACATGGACGTCGTATTCTGCGATGGCAGCGCTGAACAAACCCACACCCGCATAAAGGTCGAAGACGGTTTGGCCAGGCTGGATGGATAGCAGCTCCGTTGCCTGTTGAACGAGATCGGGTATTATCTTCGTGTTCACTTGGAAGAACGAAAGGGCGGAGACGCGGAATTGATGTCGGTTGAGGTCAAAATAAAGATGATCTTGACCGGCTAGAATAAAATCCCCGCGGGGGCTGGTCCACACCACGGAGGCGGGGGATTCGATCGAGATCTCGAGATCCGGAGTATCCGTCCCGTGAATGATGACCATCTGCTCGCCCTCGCCTCCGCTGCGCAGGGAGATATTTTCCATTGCCCTGGTGGGGTCGAGATCGAACTGAGCCCAGAGATCGGTTAGTTCCTGCTCGGGCAAGTGGCATTCCTTAACATGGAACACCCGTTGCTTATCGAAGGTGACGAAGCCAAGGTTGCCATCCTCGGTGATGTGGAAGCGTATGTTATTCCGGTAATTCCATGGTTCCAGCGAAGCGATGGGTGATCGCATAGGAGGATCCTTAAACCCGCCGATCCGCTCAAGTTGATCGCGCACGATCTCTGCCTTGAGATCCAGTTGAAGGGCATAGGGAATGTGCTGGTAATGGCACCCACCGCAGGTTTGAAAGTGTGGGCAGCGCGGCTGGATTCGTTGATCTGAGGTTTCGACCCATTTTTCGGGCAACGCTCTGGCCCAATGCTTGTGTTCTTCCACCGGGCGCACGCGCACCACTTCCCCGGGGATGGTGAAGGGGACGAAGACCATGCGCCCATCGACGTCACGGCCGAAGGATTCGCCCCCGTATGCGTTGCCGGTTAGTGTGAGTTCTAGAGTCTCTGACATAAGTGCACGCTGGAAGTGTATCTTGTTTCAGGGGATTCGCGCCAACATCTCAAAATTTGCACGTCGCAACTGACGCCTTTTGTCAAGGTGTGAAATAGTCCCGCCCTCACAAGATGCAGACCGCTAAGGACCTCGATTCTATGTTTTCAACATGCAAACGAGCTCTGCCAGCAGTGGAGCGGGGGATTTTATCGCCCTTTAAACGCCGAACTCAATAAAATGCACGAAAAAATCAATAATATTAATATAAGGCTTGACAATTATGAAAAACATGCTATTTTAAAGCGAGATAATTGATGATCATTACTAAAAACTACAATGGAGTCCCAAAATAGACAACACATATTATTTAAAGCTGCTTGCTGAAGTGCATCAGGGTTGCTTATTAGAGGATGGGGTGCAACGGCATCTCCACTCCGGGCAACCGCGCATAGCCTCCCCTGCATTACGAAGAGTGATCGTGACGGGTGGAAGCTTCTTGATTCGAACTGGCGAGACGCTAAAAGGAATCGGGGTGCACGGTGAGACACCCCCGTGCTCTTCGGGTGGACCGAGCGCATCGACAGGGAATAACTCACCCGTTGATGTCTGATAGACGGTGATGGATTTTCATGAAGGAATTGGTGAGAAATGAATCAAATGCTTACAACCTGCCCGGTCTGTGATGAACGGCTCTCGATCACACGTCTTCACTGTCGCAACTGCGACACCACGATCGATGGACATTTCGATATTGGCCGCTTCGGGAGACTGAGTGCTGAGCAGATGAACTTTCTTGAGGTCTTCGTACGCTGCGAGGGAAAGCTAAGTCGAATGGAACCTGAATTGGAGATGTCGTACCCTACACTCAGGGCACGTTTGACAGAGATTATTCGTTCGTTGGGCTTCCAGGTTGGGCCTGAGACGAAACTGATTAATGATGAAGATCGGCACAAGATCCTCGATGACTTGGCAAGCGGGAAGTTGACTTCTGAAGAGGCAATGCAGCTTCTGGAAGTTGACTGAATAGTAGAGGTAGACACGGTAAGTGGGAGGAGGTTGGAACTGTGGAAAAAGTGACGCTTGAGATTGGCGAAAGCCCTCTGGTGAAAATCACGACGATCGGCGGGGATCTACGTCTTTCAGGGCGGGATGAGCCCATTCTGGAAGTGCAGGCACCTGATAAGGGGAAGTTACAAGTAGACGAGATCGCAGATGGAGTAGAAATCAGTGCGAACTCAGGCTGCATCATTTTCTTACCGAAAGAGGCGCGTCTCGAAGTCGGCGAAGTCGGAGGGGACTGTCGAGTTACCGATTTGAGAAACGAGTTCATGATACGGACGATCGGAGGAGATTTGAGCTTGCGCAGAGTTGGGGCGGCGACCTTTGAAATGATCGGCGGGGATTTTCAAGGCAGGCAAATCGAGGGCAATTTAACCGTCGACCGTATTGGCGGGGACGCCGTGATCCAGAAAGTCAATGGTGTTATCCATCTGCGAGGAGTGGGGGGGGACCTGATGCTTAACGATACCGCTGGCCAGGTGAACGCATTCGTCGGAGGAGATGCTTTGGTTACTCTGGCGACTCCTGAGGGCTCTATCTCAAAAGTGCAGGCTGGCAGCGATCTTTCCTGCCGGATATCTCCTGAGTCATCGGTGAACGTGTCCTTATCAGCAGGTGGCAACCTGGATTATCCATCAGTAGAGGAGTCTAAAGAGCAGGGTGATAGTGTCTCTTTTCAGCTTGGTGACGGCGAAGCGGAAATTGAGCTTACAGCTGGTGGAGATCTCTGCCTTCAAACGGGTTTGGGGCAGGATGATTCAGAAGAAGATTGGGTCGGAGAGATACTAACTGAGGTAGACGCGAAGCTGGCAGAAGTGGAGGCGCGCTTCAATGTTATGGGCACGGGGATGTACGGCTTCGATGCAGATCGAATAGGTGAGCGCGTCCGCCGTGCGGTTCGACGTGCAGAGCGCAAGGCAAGCGGAAAGGCAAAACGTAAAGCGGCGAAGGAAAAAAGGAAGACGGGCTCGTCCTTCTCATGGACAGCGCCGGGATTCGCTGCAGCGGGAGAACCTGCGACCGATGAGGAGCGTTTAACAATCCTGCGCATGGTTGAAGAAGGCAAGGTTTCGGTTTCAGAAGCTGAGGCTTTACTCAAGGCTCTGGAGGGAGAATCTTGACCGCTGCCATCGCCGCAGGCAAACCATTTGTGCACCATGGCATCCGACTCGTAGAACCGCGCCGCGATATGGCCGCACTAGCCGGGTTGATCGAACAAGCGTTTTCCGAGCGATTAGATACCTCCGGGCGGCGGATGATCTTGGGTATGAAGATGTTTGCACGCGCGGGGAGTCTTGGTTGGTTTTTGGGCCGTTGGTTTTTACCCCCCGCCGCCTACCCTCAGGGATATGTGTGGGAAGAAGATGGCGAGGTGGTAGGTAATGCAAGCCTGCTTCCCGTGAGTGGTTTCCAGCAACGTTGGGTGATGGCAAACGTTGTGGTCAAACCGGAATACCAGCGGCATGGCATTGCGCGGGAACTGATCATGACCTCGATCGATCATGTACGACGTAGTGGGGGCCAGCGGATCATGCTGCAAGTTGACCGTGATAACCAGGGGGCCAGGACTCTGTATGAGAACCTCGAGTTTAAGACTCTCTCAACGCGAACCACGTGGTTAAGAAAAGGGAACGGAGAATGGCCGCACGCTGATACTCAAGGTCAGGTTCGGCCACGGACAAGCGGCGAATGGCGCGGCCATTGGGCATTGGCAAAACGGCTGCACCCTGAAGGGTTGTTATGGCCTTTCCCTGCAGTTGCGAGCCTCTTTCGACCATCAGGATTTGAGAACCTGTTCGGATTGGGGAAACCAAAGCACTGGGTATGGCAAGAAGCTGGGAGACTCGCCGGTGCGGTGAGCATCAGACCTGGGTTCGAGCGCCGTCTATTGCGCTTGATGATGGTTGTGGAACCTGAATGGCGTGGAGAAGTAGAAAGCAGTCTTCTTTGCAAAGCGATGCAGGGATCGGCGGCGTTGGCTGGCAGCTTCATCCTGGATTATCCGTCCGACGTCGCCCGGGAAAAAATTGAGAGGCTAGGCTTCAAGGCAATTCGCGAGCTCACATGGATGGGGATGAAGCTCGAGGAAAGTGAAATTTAAAGGATCTATGAGTTTTGAGGTGGAGATCCGAGATGAATGACAATTTAAACAATATGGAGATACTCGATCAGCTTGATGCCGGTCAGATTGATGCCAGTGAAGCCGCCCGCCGACTTTCAGAGGAGGGTGTACAACCCAAGCAGCAGGCTGAAGTTCCAAGCCTTCCCAACCGCTGGCGATATTGGTGGACGATCCCACTCTCCATAGGGTTCGCAATGTGTGTCACGGGGTGGGGTCTGAGCCAGTTAGGCGGGTGGTGGTGGGTCTGTGCAGGACCTTTGCTGGTGCTTGGAGCCGGCGTTATGATATTGTCCGCGGCCACGTGTCAGTCCCCCTGGATCCATGTACGAGTAAAAACTGGAGAAGCTAAATGGCCACGCAGGATTGCGATCAGCTTGCCACTTCCTCTTGGTCTCACCGCACGCATTCTAAGATGGCGAGGTTTGTCCTTTGGCGGGTTAGATGAGACCGCGATCGACGATCTGATACTTGCACTCGAAGCAAATCTGTCAACCGATGAACCGATCTACATTGAAGTTGATGAGGACGAGTCGGGCGAAAAAGTAAAAATTATCCTGGGTTAGACAAGGAGACCTATGAGATGTCATCAAAAGAGCGACTAAAAATCCTAAAAATGATCGACGAAGGAAAGATCACGGCGGAAGAAGGCACGCAATTGCTTGGAGCCTTGAAGAAACAGGAGGAGCACAGGAGCGTGTCCACTGAAGGTGGAGCGCAGTGGTTGCGTATTCGAGTTAGTGACTTGAATTCTGGGAAGGAGACAGTTAAGGTTAGCCTCCCGATAGGCCTGGTTAATATTGGTATGAAGATGGGGGCCCGCTTCGTCCCGGAGATTGAGGAAGAGGCCGTTATGGAGGATCTGGCCGAAGCGCTAACTCAGGGTATGGCTGGAAAAATCATCGATATCGTGGATGAAGCAGATGGTGAACGTGTCGAGATATTTATCGAGTAAGCAGCATCATCTCGACCCGAACTCTTATACCTTCGAGCTGAATCCGAACCCCGATCATCGGTGGTGCGCAGTCATGGTAAAATTCCCATGGGAGTGTGGTAGTGAATAAATTTGGATTGCGTCTGGCGATTAACGCCCTTGCCCTTTACCTTGCTGTGGGCACCGGCTGGATCCCTTACATACACGCAGAGAACACCCAATGGTGGGGTTATTTCGTCATGGCGTTGATTTTTGCGATTGTCAACGGAGTCCTTGGACCTCTGCTGAAGCTGTTGACGTGCCCGTTGATTTTTCTTACGCTGGGATTGTTCACGCTGGTCATCAACACATTACTTTTCTACGTGACGGGATGGCTTGGCAGTTTGATCGGTAGTGGCTTCGGCTTCGAAATTGAAAAGGTCTGGGCAGGTTTCCTGGGTGCGCTGCTGGTCGGGATCGTCAATACTGTCCTCACGATGGTCTTCCGAAAGGAGCTAAAAACAGCGTAACCCTAAATTCGTCAATCAAGGACAAATCATTTATTGCGCGCTGTCAAGATGGCGCGTTTTCTTTTTATAACAGCTCACTCACACGTTCAGTGGTAAAGCTTGCTGAGAGTGTCTAATGGGGCAATGGGTGTTGAGGAGCATCGCCGAAGGGATGACAATGCGGCGAGGAGCCTGCAATGTAAAAATTGCTTGAGATCAGACGATTCAGTCACTCAATAGGGCTTGAACAGGATGGGCCCTTAAAACTCTTGGATAGTTCCACTGCGGTAAACGGAACTTATGTAATGTGGTTTCAAGCTGGAATGCTATGCTATACTCAAAAAACATGAGTGAATTGACAAGTTTGGAGTGCCCTGAATGCGGGGAGCTTTTTAATCATAAGAAGCTTCAAACCATATGTACCAAATGTGATTCGCCACTGCTCTGCCACTATGACTTAGCGGATTACGCCGACAGCTTAGACAAAGAGCAGATATCAAGCCGCTCTAGAGGCCTGTGGCGCTGGCATGAACTGCTTCCGGTACATAACCATGATTTTTGTCTAACGCTGGGGGAAGGCGATACATCTCTTCTTCCTGTGCCTCGGATCGTGGCTGAATTGGGGCTCGGACCAGTCTTTGTTAAAGACGAAGGGGGCAACCCTACCGGTACATTTAAAGCTCGAGGGCTTGCGGTTGCAGTCTCGCGAGCCAAAGAACTCGGGGCAAAAGCACTCTCGATCCCGACTGCTGGTAATGCTGGAGGCGCTATGGCTGCTTATGCCGCACGCGCCGAGATGGAAGCGCATGTCTTCATGCCCGCGGATGCGCCTCTCGTGTATCAGGTCGAGGTTACTGTGCACGGCGGAGAATTGATCCTTGTTGATGGTTTGATCGATGAAGCGGGTAGGCAAGCCGCACTGCAGACCGAGGAGCACGGTTGGTTTGGGCTCTCGACTTTCAAGGAACCCTACCGCGTTGAAGGCAAAAAGACGATGGGGTTTGAGTTGGCAGAAGCCTTCAATTGGGAGCTGCCAGAAGTCATTGTATATCCCACCGGCGGCGGTACGGGGCTGGTTGGGATGTGGAAGGCATTTTCTGAGATGGAGGCGATGGGCTGGATCGGTGCGGATAGACCGCGGATGGTGTGTATCCAGCCTGAAGGCTGCGCACCGGTCGTGAAATCGCTCGAGAAAGGAGAGTCGCGTATCCCTCCCTGGGAAAATGCAGAGACGATAGCACATGGGATACGGGTCCCTCAAGTCTATGCCGATCGATTGGTGCTGAGCGCAATTCGTGAAAGCGGCGGCACAGGAATTGCTGTAACTGATGAAGAGTTAATTCAAGCTCAAGCCGAACTGGCTCAGAAGGAAGGTATTCATGCTTGCTTAGAAGGGGCGGCTACGCTGGCTGGTTTACGCCGGATGGCAGCCGCCGGGGAAGTGGATTCTGCCGAACGGGTTGTCCTTTTCAATACCGGCACCGGATTGAAACAAATGAGTGTGATGTGAAGTGATCTGTGACTGAGCGTACGAAAGCCTCGCTTGACCTCTTATACTCGATCAGCCGAGAGCTCACTGAGCAGCTCGACCTGCGTGAGCTGTTGCAGCGCGTATTGCAACTTACGCTCGAAGCTGTGGGAGCACCCGCGGGAAGTATCCTTGTGCTCGATGAGCATGGAGAAGTGACAGAAGGAGCCATCGCCTACGACGGGAAGGTCCATGACCATTCGGCCGAACAATTACGAGATACCTATGAACAGGGTCTGGCTGGGTGGGTGGTGGAGAACCGCCAGGCGGTGCTTATACAAGACACATCCAAGGACACAAGGTGGCTGGTTAAACCTGATGATAAGACAGACGGGGCCCCGCGCTCCGTTATAAGTGTGCCCTTGCTTGCAAGGGAGCATATAGTCGGTGCATTAACGCTAGCGCGACGCAAGCCAAATGGATTCACTGAAGAAGATCTTGCCTTGGCAACGGCTATCGCGGATCAGGCAGGGGTCGCCGTGAGTAATGCGCATCTGTTCCGGGCGGAGCAAGAACGAAGGCGGTTTGCCTCTACGCTTCAAGAGATCGCGCGAACGATCAGTTCAACTTTGGATCCCAAAAGCGTTTTCGAGCAAGTCCTCGAGCAGCTGCGCCTCGTCATTGAGTATGATAGCGCCAGTATATTTTTGGTTAACGACGATCATTTACAACCGGTTGCTGCGTTCGGGTTTACTGATGTAAAAGCGGTGCTTAACCATTCGCTGCGGATTGATGAAGGTGGGCTGGGAGTGGAGGTATTTAAGGCTGGCAAGATCATGGTCGTCGCGGATGTCCAACAAGAGTCGGCATGGGTAGGGCGCGGAAAGCTTCAGGATTCAGGAATGATCAGGGGATGGATTGGCGCTCCACTGGTTGTGCGAGACCGAGTTGTAGGTGTATTGAACGTGGACAGCCGTCGTGTCGGTGCGTACGGGCTTAAGGATGCCGAAATGGTTTCTGCTTTCGCGGATCAAGCAGCTACGGCTGTTGCCAACGCCCAGCTTTATGGCGAGATTCAGAGACGTGTCCAATCCATGACGGCGCTAACCGAGACGGCACGCTCAGTAACTGCCAGCCTTGATCTTGGCGAGGTCCTGCAGCGGATAACCGAGCGAACCATAGACAGTCTCGAAGTCGAGGCAGCATCATTAGCTTTGATCGATGAAAAGACCGGCGAGCTTGAATTCCGGGTAGCTAGCGGAAAGGGCGCTGAGCAGATTGTTGGTCTTCGCCTGATGAAGGGCCAGGGTCTAGCGGGCTGGGTTGTGGAGCATAAGGAAGCTGTGTTTGTATCAGATGTGCAATCCGACCCACGATTCTATTCGAAAGTGGATGAACTTATCGGCTATACAACGCGGGTTATGGCAAGCGTGCCGATACAGGTTCAGGATAAAATTATCGGTGTGATCGAAGCGATCAACCCACGCGGGGATGACCTGGCGCCTGAACAGATCGAGTTGCTGAGGGGGATTGCTGACCTGGCAGGAACGGCGATCGTTCGAGCACAACTATTCAAGGAGACTCAAGCTGCCCGTCAACGTTACGCAAGCCTGTTCGAAGACAGCATTGACACTATCCTGATCACGGACCTTGCCGGAGAAATAACCGACGCAAATAACCGTGCCGAGACAATAGTAGGTTTACCGCGTACCGAGTTGCTCGGATTGGATATCTCCAATCTCCACACGATAGATAAGGATTTCTTATCCACTGATTTTAGTGAACTTTCTCTTGGAGAAACGGTCTCCTACGATAGTCAAATTACAAATGAACCGGGGGAATACTTGCCAGTTGAAGTGCATGTTAAAAGGATTGATATAGGGGCGGCTTCCTTCCTTCAGTGGATCCTGCGGGATATTTCAGAGCGGCTGGAGCTTGCGAAGCTGCGTTCTGATTTGACTTCGATGATTTTTCACGATTTACGCTCACCACTGGGGAATATCATTTCAAGTCTTGAAGTATTAAAAGAATCTCTAGTTGGGGACGACGAGACGATTCAATCGGTCCTCTCAATTGCTTCGCGCTCCAGCCGCCGCGCTTCACGACTGGTCGAGTCGTTGCTTGATCTCGACCGCCTGGAGACGGATCAAGCAGTCCTGAACAAATCCAAGACCTCAATTGGAGCGTTGGTCGCAGAAGCCGTGGAAGAGGTTCATCCGACGGCAGAAGCGAAGGGCCAGCTGCTGCGAATGGAATTGGCCCCCGCGTTGCCCAAGGTCCATATGGATGTGGACATGGTCCGCCGCGTGTTAATTAATCTGTTGGAAAATGCGATTAAATTCTCCCGGGGAGGCGATTTGGTCCAAACTTCAGTGAGGCAAGAAGGAGATTATCTGCAAATAGCAGTTAAGGACAGCGGGGTGGGTATATCGCCGAGAGATCAGGAACGCATCTTTGAGAAGTTCACCCGCATCGGGGGGCAGGAACGTCCCAAGGGCCTTGGACTTGGTTTGGCTTTCTGCCGCTTAGCGGTGGAGGCACATGAAGGTCGGATCTGGGTGGAGAGCGAAGAAGGGAAGGGTTCGACATTTACCTTTACGCTCCCGGTATACTGATCTCGGAACTGAAGATTAGGGAGCCTGCATGCAAAAGATAGCCCCAAATGTTTATCTTGAGAATAAGTATATCGGCGTGAACCTAGGCTTGGTGGTGTTAGGGCAAGAGCTATTGCTTGTCGATTCACCTCTCCATAACGAAGATGTGAAAGAGTGGTTTAAAGTGGCAAGCGAGCGTGGACGGCCCAAATTCCTGGTCTTGCTTGATTCTCACCCTGACCGTGTGTTAGGGTCGCGAATCTTGACATTACCAGCAATTGCACAAGACCAAACCCAAGAAAACATCCACGAATGGGCAGATACCTTCAAGGGCAATGCGCATCCGATAGGGGCTGAAGCGGATCAATTGAAAAGAATTACTGGGGTGAACAATGCCCTTCCAGAGATAACCTTCTCCGAGAGAATGATCATCCATATGGGAGGAAAGGAAATTGTTTTTCTGCACCGACCCGGACCTCGCCCTAGCTCTATCTGGATGGTAATCCCCGATTTATCCGTTGTTTTTATCGGGGATACTGTAACCATGGATGAGCCCCCCTATGTTGGAGTCTCAGTTCTTGACGCATGGCTGAATAGCCTGGATGAACTGCGTGGTTCCGATATGAAATCGTATACTCTGATCTCGTCTTGCGGGGGGCGAATTGATCGGAAGGATATCAACCATATGGCTCGTTTTCTGAGAAAGATACAGAGTCGAGTCGCGAAGCTGGAGAATGGCAAGAATCGCGACGAGGAGATAGAGCGCTTGGCGATAGATCTCATGGGAGATTTTAAAATTCGGCCTTCGCGCGAAGATTTGATACTCAAGCGTCTAATAACCGGACTGCTGGACCAAAGTTTGCTGCAGTTCCCTGAGGGCGCCTAGATAGATGATGCTCATCCTCTTAAATTGCGTTGGCAGAATACCCGGGGGTACTTCAATCGATGAGTGATAAGCCGATGGTGGATATCTTGCGGGGTGGAATCGTCGAGTCATCCCACCAAGTTGCAGCAGCCGTGGCGAATGTGCACGGTGAAGTTCTGGCAGCATGGGGAAGTGCAGATCTATTAACCTTTCTCCGCTCAAGCGCCAAGCCATTCCAGGGAATGCCGCTGGTTGAGAGTGGGGCTGCAGCTCATTTTGGGCTCAGCGAACAGGAATTGGCGATTGTATGTGCCTCACATGCCGGCACCGATGACCACATCGAAGTTGTCCATTCGATCCTTCGAAAAATCGGACTCAGCGAGGCAGACCTACGCTGCGGTACACATACCCCATACGATGCTAAGACTTCTAAGAAATTGATAAGGGCGGGCGAAAACCCCTCGCCCATTCGCCACAATTGCTCCGGGAAGCATGCAGGGATGCTGGTAGTAGCACGTTATCTTGATGCGTCGACGTCAACTTACCTGGAATCAGATCACCCTGTCCAGATGCAGATCTTGCATAACTTTGCACAAATGGTCTCGATGGCTGCAGACGACATTATTGTTGGCATCGACGGCTGCTCGGCGCCGAATTTTGCCGTACCCATCCGGAATGCTGCGGCTGCTTATGCCCGCTTGATGGATCCAGGGAAGTTCTCAACAGAGAAAGCGGATAGTTGCAGGGCGATCGTGAAGGCGATGACTGCGTATCCCGAGATGGTCTCGGGCGAAGGGCGTTTTGACACGCTTCTCATGCAAGTGACTTCCGCTCAACTGCTCTCGAAAGGTGGGGCGGAGGGTTTTCAGGGAATTGGGATTCCGCCCAATTCTCTTGGCTCTGGATCTCCCGCTTTAGGCGTCGCAATAAAAGTGCTCGATGGAGATTTAGGAGGCCGCGCAAAGTCGGTAGCGACGATTGCAATGCTCGAGGCGCTGGGTGTTCTGTCAATTGGAGAGCGGCAGCAGCTTAAGCAATTTGACTCCCGACCGATACAAAACCAGAGCGGGTTGTATGTAGGGGAGATCCGATCACCCCAGGTAGTTCGGGACGTTTTTAACCTGGCCAATGAATGAGGTTGATGCGTTTTCACGAACTGCTAGAGACCTATTGGATGTAAACCTCACTCCCCATCAGATCGAAGCCTTTCAATGGTATGCGAACGAACTGCGCAGTTGGAACCAACGCTACAATCTAACCGCGATTACAGATCCTGACGAAATCTATCTCAAACACTTTATTGATTCGTTGTCATGTCTTCAAGTTGAGCGTTTCCGACCACCGGGGAACGTCATCGATGTTGGAACCGGCGCAGGCTTCCCGGGCATCCCACTCAAGATTGTCTATCCTCAATTCAAGATAACGCTTGTAGAGTCCATCGGCAAAAAGATGGAGTTCTGCCGCCACGTGATCAGTTCGCTTGGTTTGGATGGCATCGACTTTGTCCAAGCCCGAGCGGAACACATTGGCAAGAAGGCGGCGCATCGCGAACAGTACGATTGGGCAATTGCCAGGGCTGTAGCAGTCCTGCCAGTCTTGTTGGAATACCTCCTGCCCTTAATAAAATTGGGAGGTGGTGCTGTCGTCCAGAAGGGAGAAACGGGTCCCGCTGAAGCGCATTCGGTGGAGAAAGCGCTGAGTGTCCTTGGGGGAGAGATCAAGCAGGTTCTACCCGTAGAGATTCCACGAGTTACTGAAACCCGTTATTTGATCGTGGTCGATAAAGTCGCCTGCACTCCGGAGAAGTACCCCCGCAAACCGGGGATCCCCGCGAAGCGGCCGCTTAACTAGTCCCCACCCCCTAACAACGATCGTTTCAACTTCATGTTTCAAAGGGACGTCTCTAAGTAGCATTTAGCCGTGCTCATGGGATGTACATCGTGGGCTGCTCCCATGTTGGTGAAGGGTCTCACTGCCGGGGTTTACTCGGGTCGAGGAGCGATTGTCCCTGCTTTAATTTGCCATATCGTGGCGCGGTCTTGGAATGGTTCGGTAAACATCGAAAGGTCTGATGTTGTCAATATGGATTGCGTTACGGAAGAAATGTGGGAGAGTAAATCTTCTCGCCGTTCGAGATCAAGTTCCGCTAACACCTCGTCCAATAACAAGATTGGCCAATCGCCGGTTCGCTGCTTGAGCCATTCAATTTCCGCAAGTTTCATAGCCAACATCGCGGTGCGATTCTGGCCTCGGGAACCGTACAAACGAAGGTCGATACCATTTGAGCGAGGGCGGAAATCGTCCCGATGAGGTCCCTGGAGTGTTACCCCTCGAGCTAATTCATCACCCCGATTGCGCTCAAGCGCCTCCAACATTCCCATTCGGATCTCTTCTCTACTGATCCCCGTGCGGTCCAGCTCTGTATCGATCGGTAATCCTAGCTGCCCATCCGGCTGAGGGGCGGGGTCGTAGGAAGGTTGGTAATCCAGCCGCAAAGTTTCTTTTTTCCGGGTGAGCTTTGAGTGAAGCGGTACAGCGAGCTGATCCAGCTCGCGCAGCGCGAGCGACCGGCCGTGAATTAGGGATGCAGCCAAATCACATAACTGCTTATCCCAGAAAGTCAACTGATCTAGCGGACTGCGGCCTTCCTGAGATTTTTTAAGCAGCGCATTTCGCTGGGTGAGCACTTTTTGGTATTCCGAGAGTGCAGCTGCGTAGGTCGAATCCGCCTGTGCAAGGCTGGAATCCAGGAAGCGGCGGCGATTGCCAGGTGTGCCCTCGATGATCTTCAAATCCTGCGGGAGGAATAAAACAGCGGTAAAGGAGCTGGCCAACTCGCGCATTCGGCGCTTGAGCCCATTGACCAGCACTTCCTTTCGCACGCGGCCCTCGCTGGAATGAGAATTACTTTCGATTACGATGCGAATTTCGATGCGCTGGATGCGCTCGTGTGATTCGATCTCGGCGACAAGACGAGCGAACGGTACCGGTTCCTCAAGGGAGAGGAAGTTGATTAGATGGCGGTCGCTTGCGGTATGGAATGAAGCTGCCCCAGCGAGGTAGTGAATCGCCTCCAGCAGACTGGTCTTTCCTTGCCCGTTGGCGCCCACCAATATCGTAGAATCCGTCGCGAAATCCGTCTCAAGGCGGATAAAGTTCCGAAAGTTCGTCAGGGATAAGTGGTTCAAATGCATGGCTGTCGCGATTGTAGCATAGCTCGAAGGAGCGAACTGTTAACAGCGATTATGGATTCTCGTCCAAATTGAGTGAGACAAAGCTGATTTGAACAATTCCCACATCAATAGATGGTGGGAGCGACCCATTTGTTAGCCCGCTGCCCTCATGCATTCAACTCCCCCTGGGTTCAAAATCTATGGGATGTTGAACCCGTGAACCTCAATACGTCGGCTGCGCCTGCAGCAAGAAACTGGGATTCCCGGCGAAAAAAGTAGTCGCTCAGGATGGCATCGTCGTCACCTAGCGACAATGGATTCTTTCGGCGGTATTTGGAGGAGATTCAGAACAATCCGATCGCTATCCATGCGCGGAAAGGGCAGCATGTGGGAGGAGGGGCGATGGAGAAGAATTGGAAGTGAGTCTGGCAGCAGATTACGCTGGTGCGGGGAGCTCTTCATCATCCCGTTCTTCAACCCGCCAAACCTGCGTCGCCCGGTCGATGTAGAGGATGCCTTCAATATGGTCGATCTCGTGTTGGAAAATACGCGCCAGCCATCCAATGGCTTTTAACTTAAAATCCTGGCCGTGTCGGTTCATACCCTTTACCGTGACTCGCTCGTACCGCTCGACTTCGCCAAAATACCCCGGTAGAGATAGGCAGGCTTCGTTTCCAAGCACCCTGGCTTTTGATGTGCGTGTGATCTCGGGATTGATTACCGTATAGAGTTTCGGAGGTTTTTCCGGCGCGTCGTCCTCTTCGCTGCCTTCAGCATACTCGACGACAATCACCCGCAAACCGACGTCTATCTGGGGTGCGGCAAGACCGACGCCCGGAGCGACTCGCATCGTATCAACTAAATCATCGATGAGTTGCGCAATCTCAGGTGTTATTTGGCGGACTTTTTGAGCGCGTTGGCGCAGGGTCGGGTTAGGTGGGGTAACGATCTCTCGAATTGCCATAGTTCTGCGAATCTCCGTTTTTGTCTTCGGAGTCTCCTTGAGTGTATTTATCGTGATAGATATCAAATAATTCTACCATTTCACTCTGCCGCTTGGAGCGCGCCTGCTCTGCTTTACGAAGCATCAGGGCTTCCTGCGCTTGGACAATGTCCTGTTGAATTGTGACCGGGTCAAAAACCCCCCGGAAGACAAACTGGGCCGTACCAACATTCGCAACCACATCGCCATAGTTAAACAGGATTCCAAACAAGCCTTTGCGATCGACCTCTGTGCCGAGGATGTTCTCAATTGGAGCCACTTTGCGCTGCTCCCGGGCGAGAGGCTTTTTATTAATATCGATGATTTGCTGGGCGGTGATTTGGTAGATGTCATTCGCCCAGTCTGCGTATCGGTATAACCACCAAGCGCAAAGCGCCACAATAGCGGCGATGCTTAGAGACAGGAAGATACTGGTAGAGAGCAAGGATATCAAACCACCAAGACGCGCTCCGAGAAACCCGATCACAACTATAACTAATAATGAGGGAATACTGATCTCGCGCAGCAGGGCGGCCCAGTGTTTTCGGTAGGTGATTACACCTTCATCTTCAAAGCGGACTTTAAACCCCCAGCGGTCCACCCCGCGAATAACAGGGGACTCGGTTTGATCTGGTAGCGATGTAAGGCTCTCTTCAACGATCTGCGGTTCTTCATCCCGCAGACGTTGATCCAGTGCTTCGACCAGCGACTCGCGGTCAGTTAAGTCCTGCTTTGCGCGCAGACGCTGCCAGTTCGCTCCGATCAAGGAAGCGATGGTTTGGGCTTCGCCGACATTGCGGAAAACGATTTTTCCGGTATAGGTACGAATCACGACGTCCCCGAATCCCATCATACGCCCTGTGACATCTGTTCCGACGCTGATGGAGAGGATTGTATGCAGCGGCGCCTCGCGGCGGCTGTCGTAGATGCCGATCACCTTCTCTAACCAGACAGCGCGGCGATCGGTTACGATATAGTAGTCATTGGTCCAATCCAACCACTGCCAAATACCGAAGAGGATTCCGGCTAATCCAAGACCAAATCCGCCCCACAGGGCAAGGGGGACGTCGCTCAGAAGCGCCCACAGGATGAGTGTGGAAGCGCCGCCGATCATAAGCACGGGGATGGTCAACCGTTGAAAGAGGACGAAAGAATGTTTACGGGCAAGAGCGTAGATCACCTCGCCTTCTCTGAGCCAGGAGAAGCGAAGCTTTTTTGCGAGTTTGTGGCTATGGGCGACGAATTGCAGGCCTTTCAGCGCCACCGGTTGAGTCTTCATGAATTGTGTAAGGAGGAGGCGATCCCAGCGCAGAACAACGGTGGCCTCAACTGACTGGACTGTAGCCGGGCGCGGCTGACGGTAGATCATCTCGAGCGCGCCGATTGTGTCTCCTGGAACCAGGTTTCCAAGGGAAACACACGCACCTTCCTCCTCGTCATGGAGAAGTTCAACTTCACCCTCCAGGATGATATACAGGGAATCTGGAGGTCCCCCTTGTGCTACGATGGTTTCACCCGCTGCGTACATCTCGCGCGGCAGCACTTCTGCAAGCTCAATCCGCTCTTCGGGGGTCAAGTGGCGAAGGAAGTGGACACGATTGAGAAGATCAATTGGCTCGGAGTTCACCATGGTTAGATTTTAGCATGTAGCGCGAACATTTGCGGGTCGCTATGCTATAATCGCCACGCTTGGAGACGGAAGTGGCGAAAAAAACATCCACTCGAAGTCGACGAAAAAGTACCTCGAGGTCAAAGAGCCGTAAAAAAACGGCGAAAAAACGCACCTCGGGAAAATTCATCACCTCGTTTCGCAATACACTTGGCGCGGTTTTTTCACCCCAGGGCATCCTCACACGTGAGCGGAAAACCAACCTGCTCGGGCTCTTTCTGCTCGTGGTCGGCTTCTTGACGATTCTGAGCCTACTTACCACACATCAGGGTTTGATCGGAAACGTGTGGGTAAAACTGCTTCAACAGACCTTTGGCTGGGGGATGTTCATCGTACCCCTAGCGCTGATCATTGGTGGAGCAGGGATTCTTTTAAGGAAACTTCGTGGTCGCTTACCGGGGCTTGAACCAGAAAAAATTGTTGGTGCGGCATCATTATTCCTGCTCTCCCTGGTCCTCATGCATGCGCTGCTTGGGGCAACGACCTTTACGATAGGAAGGGCTATCGCTCAAGAGGGACGCGGTGGAGGGATCATCGGCGCTGCGATCTTTGCTCTTATGGTTAGCAGCCTGGGTATTGGCGGAGCGATTGTTGTTATCGTGGCATGGCTGCTTGTTTCGATCACTTTCATAATCGGGATCTCGCTTCCTGAATTGGTAGATTACGCGCTAAGCGGTTGGAGTTGGGTGTTGCGGCAATTCACGATCAGCCCAGCGTTATCTCAATCTAAAGCTGGTGCCTCAACTGCAGATACCCCTACGCCCCCCCTGGACACCGCGCCATCGATCCAACAGGGTGGGGCTCAAACTCAGCAAGGAATGGATCTGCCAACATCTCTCCGGACTGAAGCAGTAGAGATTGCTCCACAGCGGCAGTGGATGGTGCCGGAGGTTGTGGAGATACTCGAGCCGGGAGCGGTAAGCCGGGCGGATGAGACAGTCGACCGTGAGCGCGCCCGGCTGATCGAAGAAACACTGCAGGTATTTGGTGCGCCAGCGCGAGTTGTCGAGATTAATCGCGGGCCGGTAATCACGCAATTCGGGGTCGAGCCGGATTTTATAGAAGGACGTGGAGGACGACGCACGAAGGTTAAAGTGAGCAAGATTTCGGCTCTGGCGGATGATCTTGCTCTCGCACTAGCTGCCTCCTCGATTCGGATTGAAGCGCCCGTACCGAGCAAAGGGTATGTTGGCATTGAGGTGCCCAACACCGAGGTATCGTTGGTTGCGCTGCGTGATGTGATCGAAGCGCAGAATTTTCAGAAGATGCACTCCAGGCTTAAGCTTGGGTTAGGCAAAGATGTGTCGGGCGGGTCAGTCATTGCGGATCTCGCGGCGATGCCGCATCTGCTTATCGCCGGCACAACGGGCTCGGGCAAATCAGTATGTGTGAATGCCATCATCTCCTGCCTGCTTCTTCAGAACACACCCGATGAACTTAAGTTTGTCATGGTCGACCCGAAGAGGGTTGAATTGACATACTATAACGGCATTCCTCATCTTATGGCTCCAGTGGTTGTTGAATTGGAGCGTGTCGTGTCAGCGCTGCAATGGGTCTCGCGCGAGATGGATCGTCGTTATCATCTCTTCGCCCAGGTAGGTGTACGCAATATTGGTGACTACAACCGGCGCGTGAAACAATCTGGGGGACGATCGATGCATTACATCGTCGTCGTGATTGATGAGCTGGCAGACCTTATGATGCTGGCGCCCCATGAGACGGAGATGGTGATCACTCGCCTGGCGCAGCTCGCACGGGCGACTGGCATTCATCTGGTCATCGCCACCCAACGTCCTTCCGTGGACGTCGTCACCGGCCTGATTAAAGCCAACTTCCCGGCACGCATTGCCTTCGCGGTGGCATCCTCCGTCGATAGTCGTGTCATCCTGGATCAACCAGGCGCTGAACGACTTTTGGGGCGAGGGGATATGCTCTTTCAGGCACCAGACGCGTCAGCACCCATCCGTATGCAGGGAGCGTATGTCTCCGAGGATGAACTAAACCGATTAATCCAATACTGGAAGATCGCCAACTTGGGAGAAGAGATCGAGGGGCAGCCTTTGACACCTGTTGAAAGTGTTCCGCCGGGCGTCGATCTAAAACAGGCGCCGTTATGGGACGAGACGGCTGAAGAAGATGATGACCTCGACCCGCTCTATGACGAAGCCGTATCGGTCGTTCGCGGGGCGCGGCGCGCTTCAATTTCACTGTTGCAGCGCCATCTGCGGATCGGATATACGCGCTCCGCGCGGATTGTGGATCAACTCGAAGAGCGCGGCATTATCGGTCCCGCGAAAAGCGGTTCGCAGCCAAGAGAAGTCCTTGACTTTGGCGATCTCACCTCGCCAAGTGAGAGGGTGTGATCACCGTTCATCATCACTGCAACAGCCTATGAAATCATCGTGTAAGTGAGTGGCAATTCATTGCAGCTAGCGATGTCTCATGCTATCATTGCAAAGGTCATAAATCTAACGTACCACTGCGGCAATGTTAGCGTTTGTGAAAGAGGTAATTTTGGAGAAGAGTAGATTGTCCGCGCCGCAACATTCAAATGGAGGAATGTAACATGCAGAAGAAGTTATTCGCCGTTCTGTCGCTTCTCATCATCGCAGCGTTTGTGCTCGTTGCGTGTGCTCCAGCCACGCCCGATGAGCCCGCTATAAAGGCCTGCCAGGTAACGGATACTGGCGGCATCGACGATAAGTCCTTTAACGCCACAGCATGGAAGGGTGTCGAGGATGCAGTGAGCGAACTCGGGATTGAGGGCAAGTACCTCGAGTCACAGCAGCAGACCGATTACGAGAAGAACCTAAACGCCTTCATCGAAGAGGGCTGTGACCTGATCATCCCTGTCGGGTACCTCCTCGCGGACGCCACTGCAGCTGCAGCGGCTGCCAATCCGGATGTGTTCTTCTCGATCGTTGATGTTGGCTATTTGGAGGCTCCGAACCTTCAGGGGCAAGCTTTCCAGACCGATGATCCCGCATTCCTGGCGGGCTACCTGGCGGCCGGTGTGAGCGAGACCGGCAAACTGGGCACCTTCGGTGGCATCCAGATACCGACCGTCACCATTTTCATGAACGGTTTTGCCTTGGGTGCAGCTCATTACAATTCAGTTCATGGGACGAGTGTGGAAGTTCTCGGCTGGGACATTGGGTCGCAGACGGGTCTCTTCACCAACAACTTCGAGAGCCTCGAAGATGGTCGTCTGATGGCCGAGCAGCTCATGGATGAGGGTGTTGACATCATTATGCCAGTGGCCGGACCGGTTGGACTAGGCACGGCAGCCGCTGCGCAGGAGCGCGGAGGCGTTTACCTCGTTGGTGTCGATAACGACTGGGCGGTAGTGAATGAGGCGTACGCCGACATCACGCTTACCTCGGTCATGAAGTTCATGGACGTGACGACCTTCGAAGCTATCAAATCGGTCATCGACGGCACCTTCGAAGCGGGCCTGATCATGGGCACGCTCGAGAATGGTGGCGTAGGGCTTGCCGACTATCACGAGTTGGCGGGCATGGTCTCGGCAGACCTCCAGGCAGAGCTCGACGGCCTAGCGACACAGATCATCGCGGGCGAAATCGCGACCTCCCCGTAGACAGCGGAGTATTACGCCCGAGAAATAACAAGTACTACGAATCGCTGGGGCAGACCTATGCCTGCCCCAGCGATTTTCATACGATAGTCGACGGTCTCTAATCTTGGGTATCCCAAGAATGGGACAACAGACGTAGAGATTCATACAGTTCCTGCAAGCGGAAGAGGGGATACTACCGTTTTGTGCATCTTGTTAAGAATGGTAGAATCACGCCTTAATTGCCCCTCCTTATAATTACGCTATGGTGAAGTGATCATGGAGCCTGTCCTCGAACTTCGCAGTATTACGAAACGTTTCCCCGGTGTCCTTGCAAACGATCATATCGATCTGACCTTGAATGAGGGTGAAATTCACGCCTTACTTGGCGAGAATGGCGCCGGCAAGACGACGCTGATGAACATCCTTTATGGGTTGTATCAACCGGATGAGGGTGAGGTGATCGTCCGTGGCGAGAAGGTAGCGATTCGCGATCCGGGAGATGCCATCGCCCAAGGTATCGGCATGGTCCATCAGCACTTCATGCTCATCCCCGTTTTCACGGTGACGGAGAACGTGATGCTCGGTGAGGAGTCACTCCGCTATGGCGATTTTCTGGATCGCCCCACCGCAGCACAGCGCATCCGTGAGATCTCGGAACAATACCACCTGGAGGTGGATCCTGATGTTCATGTGCAGGACATCGCCGTAGGTGTGCAGCAGCGGGTTGAGATTATTAAGCTTCTCTACCGCAAAGCCGACATTCTCATCTTTGATGAACCAACGGCTGTGTTGACCCCGCAGAAGGCGGATGAGCTTTTCAAGATTATGCGTTCGCTGACGGATCAGGGTAAATCGATCATCTTTATCACGCATAAATTGCGTGAGGTGTTAGATGTTGCCGACCGCATTTCCGTTCTGCGCCGGGGGAAAATGGTAGGTACGACAACGCCGAAGGAAGCGAGCCAGGGCAAGCTGGCGGAGATGATGGTGGGACGGGAAGTTCAATTGGGCGTTGATAAAAAACCACCCAACATCGGCGAACCGGTATTGAAAGTCAACGACATCGTCGTTATGAACGATCGCAAGCAGGTTGCGGTGGATGGGATTAGCTTTGATATCCATGCGGGTGAAATACTTGGCGTCGCCGGTGTCCAAGGTAATGGACAAACCGAACTCGTTGAGGTCCTTACTGGCTTGCGTCCCTTGCAGGATGGTGCGATCCATTTCTTGGATGATGATATTTCAAAATCTGCACCGCGCGAAATCACGGAATTAGGCGTTGCCCATGTGCCCGAGGATCGGCAGCGAGACGGCTTGATCCTCCCCTTTCCGGTGTCAGACAACCTTGTGCTGAATACCTACTACCTGTCCCCATTCACGCAAGGCGTCATCATGCAACAGGAGGCGATTGTCGAATCGGCCGTCGAGCGGATTCGAGAATTCGACATCCGCACACCCGGTCCACAAACACCCGCAGGATCTCTCTCTGGAGGGAACCAGCAGAAATTAATTGTGGCACGGGAGTTCTCCCGCCCGATCAAACTATTAATCGCCTCACAGCCCACGCGAGGATTAGATGTAGGTTCGATTGAATTCATCCATGGGCGAATTATTGACAAGCGCGATGAAGGCGTGGCGGTTTTACTTGTCTCACCAGAGCTGGATGAGATCTTGGCGCTTTCAGATCGCATCGCGGTCATGTATAGGGGGAAAATTATGGATACCTTACCCGGCGAGAAAGCCACCAAGGAGCAAGTTGGACTGCTCATGGCGGGTATTACACAGGATAAAGAGGCGGAACCTAAGAAATAGTCGGCTGAGAAATCGAGTTAGCAGCGAGGTTCTTAATTGGACGAGAAACAAACACCCAAGAAAAAAGGCACGGGCGAGAT
>CAYLOO010000012.1:0-37515 GCA_964385355.1 uncultured Anaerolineaceae bacterium | reverse complement strand
AGATTCCCTGTGGTGGTCCTGAAGAGCAGCTGGGCGGCGGCGATGGGAGTTTGAGCGTCATCATTCCAGAGGATGCGCGATGGCTTCCAGCCATATTTACTTTTTAATTCACCCCACTGCCAGCTCTGAAGCAGGTGACCGCCGTCAAGGGTGCCCCGGGCAGTGTCCCAGGTCTCTTGATTATCAACAATCGTGAAGGTGAGCATAAACCTTATCCATGACCCCGCAGGCGAAGCGCAAGTTGGAGTAGCTGGTTGAGCATGGGGCTGTACGGTAGGTCCCAGGCGCCCATGTTGCGGAGGATTTTCCCGCCAAAGCCGCGCTTGAAGCGGTAGACGCCCCACAAGCTGTCGCTGCGGTTGGTGAATTGATCTTCCAGGGTTTTCTCATCGGCATCCGGAATCCCCCAGAGATCATACGATGTACAACCGCGCTCTTTCGCCCAGCGCATCGCCTCCCACTGGAGCAAGTAAGTCGGCATCTTATCGCGGTGGATCGATAGGGAAGCGCCGTAGAAATACCAGGCTCGCTGACCGCGAGCAAAGACCATCAAAGCTGCAACCGGCTCACCCTCGACCTCAGCGACGAAAAGCTCGCATCCTGCGGATGGGTGGAAGAGGTCATAGGCACGCTGGAAGTATGCATGGCTGTGAGTGCCGAATTGATCGCGCTCGGCGGTCTCAAGTGTCATCGCTGCGAACGCTTGGACGTCATTCCAGGGCTGCACTGTTACTCCCTTGCGATCGGCGAGGCGGATGTTGTAGCGTGTCTTTTGTTTCATGCGCGCTAAGAGCTCATCCTCATCCGGGGTAAGATCTACAGTGATCGTGCGCTGTGGTTGGATCGTTTGGGTAGAAGGACGGAAGCCATGGGCTAGAAATCGGTCGGCGAGGTCGTTGTCCCAGATTGCATCCGGTTCGATCTTGAGAATGAAGGCACGCTCTTCTTCACAAACCTGGTTGATGGCCGTGAGCAATTCGGGAAGCCACTCGCCGATAGGCCCTTTCGGGATATATGCCAGCGTGAAACCGAGCGGGAGCTTCTTGAACAGGATTTGGGCTCCGGCGTCGTTTGCCTGGACCCAACGTGCCCTCCAACCGAAAGAGGACTTTAACGTACTCCACTCTGATGTCTGGAGTAAATGGGCTTGAGGAAATCCTTCTATGTAGTTGGCCCACTCCGTGGAGTCCATTTGAAAATCCATGATCGGATTATATACCAAGCCAGGTAGCAGTATCGTATCCTCAAGATGGAATAAACTGGTTGCACTGAATCCGAGACATTTATATCTTATTTTTTTGGAACGAGATTTATAATTGGGGCTACTCCAGACATTAATATCATTTCTTGTTTGGATGTTTTCCTAACATTCAGGAAGGCCTGTAGCGCCATCCCAGCGATTAATGCGACTCTCTTTGTGGCGTTATTCACAATCTCTAGCGCTATTTTCTTTGACGCTTCAAAACCGGCATGGTAAACTTCGCCCGTTCTATCCATTCTATCTATGTCAAGAGACTAGTAAGGTCCTAGATGCTCGAACCGTGGATTTTCATCGTACTACTGCTCGGCGCCGGAATGCTCCTGCCAGGTGTTGCAATTGCTGCCAACTGGTTGCTAGCCCCTAAAAAGCCAAACCCAATAAAACAATCGATCTACGAATGTGGTATTGAGACCGTGGGGGAGACTTACATCCAGCTAAAGGGCGCGTATTATATCTACGCACTTATTTTCGTGGTGTTCGACATCGAAGCTGTCTTCATGTTCCCCTGGGCTGTGGCCTACGACAAGTTACAGCTTTATATGGTCATTGAGGGCATTCTCTTTATTCTCATCCTCGCCGCCGGCCTGGTCTATGCCTGGCGCAAGGGCGTTCTTGAGTGGGTATAACGCGGAGATTTAGATCGATCTAGCTGATGTGGATTTCATCAGCCATTTGTTTTTAACTTGTCGGTGCATCTCCAATCAGACTACGGCGGAAAACAAACACCGAATGAGCGCTTATCAATAATCATCCAGTTTGGTTGGACGGGTAATTAGGGAGCAACGAGTGGTCGCATTTCTAAACGATCCTTTTACCTGGACAGGCAGCCTGCTGCGTAGCTGGCTGGAAGGTCTTGGGCTGGCGCCTAATCTTGTGACTTTTTTGCTGCAAGTGCTCGGTGCGCTCGTTCTCGGCACGGCGATGCTGATGCTGACCTTTCTCCTGATCTGGGCTGAGCGAAAAATCGTAGCCCGGATCCAGGATCGATTGGGCCCAAACCGTGTAGGACCTTTTGGCGTGTTTCAGACCGTCGCCGATCTCCTAAAGCTGGTCACAAAAGAACTCATAACACCCACCGGGGCAGATATCATTCCGTATAACCTGGCGCCGCTGATGGCAGTGATGGCGGTTGTCGGTATTTGGGCTGTAATTCCACTCGCGCCAACACTCATCGGCGCGCATATCAACATCGGTGTCTTATACATTGTCGCCATTGGTGCGATCGGGACCCTTGGGATCATGCTCGCAGGGATGTCTTCAAACAATAAATATGCGCTGTTGGGTGCATTCCGCACCGTTGCAATGTTGGTTTCGTACGCAGTACCGATGATGATAGCCTTGCTCATCCCGGTTCTCTTGAGCGGGTCGATGGACTTGGAGACCATCGTTGACGCGCAGAGCCCGATCGCTTTCATAATTCTGGCGCCGATCGCAGCGCTGATATTCTTCGTGAGCTCGCTTGCAGAAGTTGGCCGAGCGCCGTTCGATCTGCTCGAAGCGGAGTCAGAAATCGTTGCCGGTTTCCATATCGAATACTCAGGATTGAAGTTCGGGATGTTCTTCGTGGCGGAATTCCTGCATGCTTTCACGATCTCAGCTCTGACCAGCACGCTCTTCCTCGGCGGTTGGAGAGGCCCCTGGGCGGAGCTGTACCCATTGCTTGGGCTGTTCTACTTCATTATTAAAACATCCATCGTATACTTTGTGGTTATCTGGATCCGTGGTTCATTCCCGCGTATTCGTATCGACCATATGAATAACCTCAATTGGAAATTGATTACACCGTTAGCGCTGGCGAGCTTGATTGTTACAGCAATTGCCGAGAAGGTGGCCGCGGAGTATGGAATCAACCGGCTCGGAATTCACGTGGGCGCTAACATCTTCTTACTTATGATCATGATGGCGGCGATTCGCCTATACGCCAGCATGGCCCGTTCACGAGTCAAAGCAAGCAGCGTGAATAAGACGGTCGCGGCCTCCAGCGGGTCGTCACCGGGAGATTAATTCGATGAGAGTGTGTGCATGCTGACACTGACTCAAATTGTATTTCTCGTCGCAGCAGCTATTACATTACTCGCAGCCTTCATGGTGGTCACCACCCGTTCCATGGTGCACGCCGCACTGTGGTTGATCATGGCATTAGCTGGAGTTGCGGTGTTCTTTGTCCTACTGAACGCAGGTTTCCTGGCGGTTGTGCAGGTCGCAGTTTATATCGACGCCATTGCGATCATGATCATCATCGTAGTTATGCTCACCCAACGCTCGATGGGAAGTCAAGATCAACAGACAAATAAGACCTGGTGGGCGGCTGCGATCGCCGCTCTTCTGTTGTTTGGCGGTTTGGTTTTGATGTTCACTCAAGCTCCGATGCTGGGTATAGAAGCACCTGTTCTCACAATGGCTCCGGAGGCTTTGGTTGAGGAACTTGGACTGGCGCTGGTTGATGTAGACCGCTATATCGTTCCCTTCGAGGTCGCTTCGGTGCTTTTGCTGGCGGCGTTGGTTGGTTCGATCATCGTCGCCTGGCCCGGACAGAAGAGCCAGGATCAGGAGGATGAGTCATGATCCCCTTGTCCTGGTACATCATTTTGGGTGCAGCGCTTTTCAGCATCGGTATCTACGGTGCACTGGCGCGACGGAATGCGATAGCAATCCTGATGGCGATCGAGCTCATGCTAAACGCAGTTAATCTGAACCTGGTTGCTTTCTGGCGTCACCTGACACCGAATGTGGTTGCCGGCAAGGTGTTCGCGCTGGTGGTCTTTGCAGTGGCAGCTTCTGAGGCGGCTGTCGGTTTGGCTTTAATTATCTCGATCTATCGGCGCCGTCACACGATTGCCGTCGAAGAGGTCGACATGATGAAGTGGTAGACGAGGTTTTATGCAAATCGAGACCCTAATCTGGCTCATCCCTCTCCCGCCGATTCTGGCGTTTTTCACGATCGTGCTGGGGACGAATCGCAACAACCGCTTGAGCCATATCATAGCAGTAGGTTCGATGGTTGTCTCCTGGGGCCTGGCGATGGTGGTGTTCTTCAACGCGGTCACGATCGAAGGTCTCGGACACCATCCTTTCCACTCATCGATTGCGTGGATGCCGACAGGCGATACTGCACTGCGAATTGGGGTGCTTATCGACCCTCTTGGTGCGCTGGCTCTCTTCTTTGTTGCATGGACGTGTCTGGCGATCTTCCTCTACAGCGTCGGTTATCACAATTTCGGCAAACCGCGCGACCCTGAGGATCGTGCCGGTCTTCCCCCTCGCGCCGGCGGAATTGAGCCGATGTATGCTCGCTTCTTCGCATTCATCTCGCTTTTCGCATTCGGAATGCTGACCCTGGTCATCTCTGATAACCTGCTTCTACTGTTCATCGGTTGGGAGGTCATGGGATTCTGCTCCTATATTTTGATCGGATTCTGGTACGGAAAACCCTCCGCCCGCGATGCGATGATCAAAGCCTTCATGACGACGCGCGTCGGCGATGTATTTATGCTGCTGGGTCTGGCCTACCTTTACTCTGTAACCGGCACACTCAGCTACCGGGAAATCTTGTTCAATGAGCATGTTCTCGGGATGCTGGCGAATACCTCTTCGGTGATACCGGCCCTCTCGACTGCCGGATTGATTGGCCTGCTGCTGTTCATCGGAACAATTGGAAAATCAGCGCAATGGCCGCTTCACGTTTGGCTTCCAGACGCGATGGAAGGACCAACTCCAGTTTCAGCTATGATCCACGCGGCGACGATGGTTTCCGCCGGTGTCTATCTCATTGTGCGCTTCTTCCCGCTGATCACCGCCGGCTGGTACGAGGGGAGCCCGCTAACGCCCACGATGCTTGTGATCTCGTTCATCGGTGCGTTTACAGCGCTCTTCGCGGCGACGATCGCGCTCGCGCAGAACGACATTAAACGCGTGCTGGCATACTCCACAATCTCTCAATTGGGATACATGGTCGCGGCTGTGGGGATCGGAGCTTTCGTCGCCGCTGCGTTCCATTTGATCACCCACGCTTTCTTCAAGGCGCTCTTGTTCCTGGGTTCGGGCTCCGTCATTCACGGTGTGGAGCATGGTGTTCAACATACAAATGAACACACCGACGCCCAGGATATGTTCAATATGGGTGGACTGCGCAAGAAAATGCCGGTCACTTTCATCACCTTCCTGGCTGGCGGGCTCGCGCTCTCCGGTTTTCCGTTGATCACGGCTGGTTTCTGGTCAAAGGATGAGATCCTGGCCGACGCATTCGCTCACGGGCACCTGGCAGTATTCATCACGCTCGCGCTGGCTGCCTTCCTGACTGCCTTCTATACCATGCGTCAAATCACGCTGACTTTCCTCGGTGAAGCTCGAACAAAGGCAGCGGAGCACGCTCACGAATCCGTTTGGACGATGACCCTACCGCTGATCGTGCTTTCCTTCTTCGCCATCGCCGCGGGTTGGGTGGGCATCCCGGAGGGGTTCCCTGCGATCGGTGGGGTCATTCCTAATTGGTTCCATGATTTCATCTCCGGATCGCTGCTCGAACATCCACAGGCGGTCGCCTTCAATCCCGTACCGCTACTCGTTTCAATCGGCGTGGCTCTGGGCGGCTTGCTCCTCGGCTGGCTGGTCTATCGACGCGTGCCAGCCGGCGGGGAAGATCCGGTGAAAAAACCGCTAGGTCCGATTTACTCGGTCCTGCGCAATAAATACTATTTCGACGAACTGTACAGCGCCGTACTCATCCGCCCTGCTTACTGGTTAGCGGAAACGGTCGTCTATCGCTGGATCGACCGCGGCGTGATCGATGGTTTCCTGCATTGGATCGCGCGGACCACGCTTCGCATCGGCGACTTCTTACGCAACTTCATCGACTTGCCCATCGTCAATGGTGTCGCCGACTACGTCGGTGAGGGTGTGAAGAAAAGCGGCAAGACCTTCCGCGTTATTCAAACCGGGCGCGTGCAAGAGTATTTGATCATCGGCATGGTATTCGTTGGGATCGTGCTGTCGTACATCCTGGTTCTGCGACCCTAGGACATAGATCGGAAACTTAGACGGAGACACGTCTGTGGCATTTCTGCAAGCGCATCTGCTAACACTCATCCTTTTTTCGCCGCTGGCTGGCGCGGTATTGCTGCTGTTGATCCCACGTGAACGCCTGCAAGCCATCCGCTGGGCTGCGCTGCTCGCAAGCCTGATCCCGTTCGGACTCGCGTTATGGCTGTGGTTTGCCTATCAACCCGGCGTAGAAGGCTACCAATTCGTGGAGCAGGTGATCTGGTATGAGGCGATTGGTTCGAGCTTCCACCTCGGCGTAGATGGCATATCCGTACCGATGGTGATGCTCACTACTTTACTCACCCCGCTGGCGATCCTGATTTCCTGGAGTATTGAAGATAACGTTCGCTCCTATATGGCGCTCTTCCTGCTTCTAGAAACAGGGATGCTCGGTGTTTTTATTTCGTTAGATTTGCTGATTTTCTTCGTGTTCTGGGAAATTGGATTAATCCCCATGTATTTCCTTATAAACCAGTGGGGAAGTGGGAATCGTGAGTACGCCTCATTTAAGTTCCTGATCTACACCATGGCTGGGTCACTTGGCTTGTTGTTGGCGATCCAGATGATTGGCGTCACCTCGGGGACATTTGACCTGATCGTGATCACCGAGAAATGGTCTACGCTGAACCAGTCTCTAACCTTATTTGGACTGCCGATCACGCTTGCGATCGGCACGGTGAAGAAGATTGCCTTCTGGGCGTTCGTGGTCGCTTTCGCGATCAAAGTCCCTATATGGCCATTCCACACCTGGCTTCCAGACGCTCACACGGAGGCTCCCACTGCGGGGTCGATGATCCTGGCCGGGGTGCTGCTCAAGTTGGGCGCCTATGGTTTCCTGCGTCTGGTGCTGCCGCTCTATCCAGTCGAAGCAAAATACTTCGCTGGCGCACTGGGATTGCTTGCCGTACTGGCCATCGTTCTGGGGGCGTTTGCCTCCTGGGGGCAGGACGATTTCAAGCGTCTTGTGGCATATTCCTCTGTTAATCACATGGGATTCGTAGTTCTCGGTATCGCCGCCGCGGCGTTCGCCCAGGGAACGATGCAGGCGGATGATGCGATAATCGCAATTAACGGCGCGGTGTTGCAGATGTTCAACCATGGGCTGTCTGCGGCGGGGATGTTCCTGCTTGTGGGTGTGATCTACGATCGCGCGCACACCCGTGATTTGAACAAACTTGGTGGTTTATTCCCCATAGCACCGATCTACGGTGGCATCCTGATCTTCACCGCGATGGCTTCACTTGGACTCCCGGGTTTGAATGGGTTTGTATCGGAGTTCCTTGTCGTGAGGGGCTCATGGCCGATCTTCACACTCTACACTGCACTCTCGATGATAGGTCTCCTGATCACAGGTGCTTACATCTTAAAGGGTATCGCCAAGGTGCTGCAAGGCCCGCTGAACGAGAAGTGGCTTGGTCATAAGATGGAGATTAATCGCCGTGAGATCATTGCCATCGCCCCGCTTATGTTTCTGATGCTCCTGATCGGCGTTTGGCCTGCCTGGATATTGAATGTCATCAACCAGACCGTGAAATTGCTGTTCGGTTGATAGAGACTTTGAGAGCTTTATATGGAAGCACCAATTCTTAGCATCGTAGTGTTCACCCCGATCGTGTTCGGGGTCGTGCTGTTCTTCTTTCCAGCGGAACGACACCGCGAGATTCGCATCTTCGCGTTGGCCGGTGCGGCGATCACGCTCGTCCTCTCACTTTGGGCTTATTTCACATACGATCTAGCCGTTGGCGGATATCAACTAATCGAACACTACACCTGGGTTCCTAGACTCGGGATCTCCTACCACGTCGGAATAGACGGGATGAACGCCCCGCTGGTATTGCTCACGGGTGTGGTGATGTTCACAGGGGTCTTGATCTCCTGGGGAATCGACGACCGCCCACGTGAGTTCTTCGGGTTCTTGTTCATCCTTGCCACGGGAGTTTTCGGCGTTTTCGTTTCACTGGACCTGTTTCAGCTTTTCTTCTTTTACGAGATAGCAGTCTTCCCGATGTACCTGCTCATCGCTATCTGGGGATGGAAAGTCACACGCGAATACGCGGCGATGAAGCTCACGCTTTATCTCTTCATTGGCTCTGTCGTCGCTCTTATCGGTGGTTTGGCAATGTATTTCGCCAGTGGGACTCATTCCTTCAGCCTATTCGCCCTCGAGCAGGCGGGTTTCTCGGTAGACTTTCAGCGTTTCTGGTTCCCGTTTGTATTCTTCGGTTTCGCCGTACTAGGCGGCATTTTCCCGGTACACAACTGGTCGCCGGACGGTCACGTGGCTGCGCCAACGGCTGTATCGATGTTTCACGCTGGGGTGCTGATGAAGGTCGGCGCCTTCGCAGCGCTACGGGTTGGAATCATGCTCCTTCCCGAGGGGGCGAGGTTCTGGGCGCCGTTGATCCTGGGGCTGGCTACGGTCAACGTCGTATACGGCGCTTTCATCGCCTCAATCCAGACCGACTTTAAATACGTCATCGGCTTCTCGTCGGTCTCGCATATGGGCCTTGTGATCCTGGGTTTCGCTACATTGAACTTGACTGGAATAACGGGTGCGGGAATCCAGATGTTCTCGCATGGTGTAATGACAGCGCTCATGTTCGCTGTCGTTGGAATGGTTTATGATCGCGCGCATACCCGCGAAATCCCCAAACTGGGAGGCTTTATTAAAGTCATGCCCTTAGCCGGGATCGCTTTCATCGTCGCCGGACTTGCGTCGATGGGTATGCCTGGTTTCTCCGGTTTCATCGCTGAATTCCCGATCTTCATGGGATTGTGGCAGAGCCAACCGATCGTCGCCATCATCGCCGCGATCTCAATTGTGATCACCGCGGGCTATATCATGCGCGTCATCGGACGGGTCTTCTTTGGAGAGATGCCTGAAGAATTCAAAGGACATATCACACCGATCACTAACTTTGATAAAATCGCACTCGTCATCCTGGCCGGATTATTAATTCTCATTGGTGTCTATCCTTCAATCATCGCCCCGCTGGTCGAATCGGGAGCACAGGTAGTCCTGGCATTGGTCGGAGGTGCCTAAGTGAGTATCGCCAGCTTCGAATCTTCAACCTTGCTTATCGTACTTCCTGAAATCCTGCTCCTGGTGCTTGCCGGGATCATCCTGGTCGTGGGTCTCACCTCGAAGCGTAGCCGCGACATGCTGCTGGCATGGTTGACTGCCCTCGGTCTGACAGGAATCCTCATTATTACGCTTCTATATGGCCGACCCGGTGAGAATGATGTGTTGATCTTCGGCGGAATGCTGCGCCACGATTGGATGGCTTTCAGCTTCAAAGTGCTTTTTCTCTTCGCCGCGGCGATGACCGCACTGTTGTCGATCGATGTGGAAGGGGTAGAGGATCGTGGCGAGTACTATGCCCTGATAGTTGTAGCAACGCTGGGCATGAGCCTGATGGCCTCCTCAGCTGACATGATCATGCTGTTTTTAGCGATCGAGACGACTTCGATTCCGCTTTACATCCTCGCCGGTTTCATGAAAGGTGACGATAAATCGACCGAGGCGGGTTTGAAGTACTTCCTCTTTGGTGCCTTAACTTCGGCCGTGATGTTATATGGGTTCAGCCTGCTGTATGGTTTCTCCGGCGATACGAATATTTATCGCTTGTCGGAAGCATTGCGCGCCGGAGCCATTTCCCCCTGGATGATCGGGGGGATGGCGGTCCTGGTTCTGGTGGGTTTCAGTTTTAAGATCTCCGCGGTCCCATTTCAATTCTGGGCACCGGATGTCTATGAGGGTGCACCGACACCGATCACCGCATTTATTTCAACGGCATCAAAGGCGGCCGGGTTTACGGTTCTCCTGCGGTTCATGCTCGCGGTCTTTCCGGTAATTGAAACAGAATGGGCCACACTTGTAGCGGTTATTGCGACGGTGACGATGACCGTTGGCAACCTGCTCGCTCTGCCGCAAACCAATATCAAGAGGCTGCTTGCGTACTCATCCATCGCACATGCTGGATATGCCATGATCGGTCTGGTTGCCCTGAGTTCCTTTGGGACGGCCAGCGTGATTTTCTATCTGATCGGCTATATCGTGACGAATATCGCCGCTTTCGCCGTTGTAATCCTATTCGCCCGTTCGGCAGGTTCAGATGAGATCGTGGATTACGCAGGTTTGAGCCGCCGCTCTCCCGGGCTGGCGTTGGTTCTTCTCGTGGCGCTGCTTTCGCTGGGGGGAATGCCGCCGCTTGCGGGTTTCGTGGCGAAGTTTTATGTCTTCGCCGCTGCCGTAGAGAGTGGGTGGATTTGGCTTGCGTTCGTTGGCGTGTTAAACGCCATCATCGGTTTGTACTACTACATGACGATCTTGAAGGTGGTCTATTTATACCGCTCGGATGATGATGACAAGCCAATCGCAATACCCCGATCATACGCCCTGGTGCTCGTGATTTGCGTCATCGCTATTTTGGCGATCGGTACGCTCAGCGCACCCTGGCTCGATTGGTCGATAAAATCGGCGTTAAGTCTGTTTTAAAAGCCTTAGTGTGAGGGCTTGATTGACCCTCAGAATCGCTTGTGCTACAATTCCGAACCATGAGCCAGGATGGTACAGCGCCCAACAAGGACCATGCGCTCCGTGCGCTGCAAATGGCCCTTCTGGGCGTGATCGGACAAGTTGGCTGCCTAACACTTGTGATCATCTTGGTTGCATTGGTCGCCGGGCTGTGGCTGGACAACCAGTTTCAGACCCGGCCGCTGTTTACCATTGTCCTGGTCATCGTCAGTATGCCAATAACGATCTTCTTGATGTTCCGCGTGGTCTTATCTTTTGCCCCTCGGATTCAGAACCTGTCTGGTAAAACGATCGGACCAAGTGAAGAGGAGGAAGCGCAAGGTGGAGAACACCGATAAGATTCCTCATAAACGCAGAAGAGGCTTTTACCGCTGGCTGATCTTGTTGATCATCGCCGGCAACATCTTTGCCGCGCGAGCTTTCGCGCCGATTATGCCCCATGTGCAGGTCCCGGCTGAGAATATCCTCGGACCTTTCAGCCTACCAATCGTCGGCAAGTTGTATTTAACCAACACGATTATCGCCATGCTCATCGCGGATCTGGTTCTCATCTTGATGGCGCTGAGTGTTCGTCTTGCGACGCGCAGCGGCGATCTGGTCCTGAAGGGTTTTCCCAGCGCGATTGAGGCTTTGGTCGAGGGGTTATACAGTCTTGTTGAATCGACGGCGGGTAAATGGGCTCGGCGAATATTCCCCTGGATGGCGACAATAGTCCTGCTTGTACTCGTGGTTAACTGGATGGAATTAATCCCCGGGGTAGATAGTATCGGCACATTCCATGAGCCGCACCACGGCGCCCCAGCCTATGAAACTCAAGAGCTTTTCTCCATTGGTGGACTGCCTGTCAGCACAATTACGCATGAGGTGGAGGCGGAGGAGCATGGGGAAGGGGAGCATAGCTCATCCGGGACAGCGGCGGTCGGATTCACGCCATTTGTCCGCGTGACGGCGACCGACTTGAATTTCACAGTTACACTTGCCCTGATCTCAGTTGTGATGACACAGGTCATCGGTGTCCAAGCCTTAGGACCTGGCTACTTCTCAAAGTTCTTGGCGTTTAAAAATTTCGGTCGAATGTGGACAAAAGAGAGACTGGGACCTTTTGACGTCATGATGCCGTTCCTGGATATCTTCGTTGGTTTATTGGAATTGGTGGCGGAGTTTGCGAAGATTATCTCGTTTTCCTTCCGACTTTTCGGAAATATCTTCGCCGGAGCGGTTCTGCTATTTGTTATCGGTTCGTTGGTTCCTGTATTAGTACAATCCGTCTTCTTGCTTCTGGAGTTTATGGTTGGCCTGATTCAGGCGCTCGTATTCGGAATGCTCACACTGGTTTTCATGTCGATGGCAACCCTTTCGCATGACGATCATGATGAGGAGCACGCTGAAACACATCAGGGTGTTTAGAGAGATTATTTACGAAATTATCCGATAAGGTGACACACACGGAGGGTAAATTTGAAATGGATGAAGCAGCTGCATTGGCAATCGCGCAAGGATTAAAATTTTTGGGGGCAGGCCTGGCAATGGTAGGAACTCTGGGCGCGGGTCTTGGAATCGGCATCTTGGGCAGCGGGGCAGTACAGGGGATCGCCCGCAACCCGGACGCTGCCGGCGCAATCCAGATCAATATGATCCTGGCGATCGCGTTCGCCGAAGCGGTGGCAATTTATGCCCTCGTTGTGGCGATGCTGATCTTATTCGTCGGCGGGTAATCCGGTCGATCGAGAGGAGGAATTACTTTGGAAGGTCTAGGTATCAACCTCGGCTACCTCTTGGTCCAGGTTTTTAACTTCCTGATTGTTTTTGTGATCCTGGCTGCCTGGATGTATAAACCGTTGCTCAATATGATGCAAAAACGTCGCGAAACAATTGCCAAGGGTCTTGAGGATGCACGCATAGCATCTGAAGCTCGGGCGAATGCCGAGAAAGAAGCGGAAGGGATCCTTGCCAAGGCGCAGCAAGACGCCGGTAAGATCATACGCGAGGCAACGGAACGTGGGGAACAAGTTCGGGTGGAAATAAAAGAGGCTGCTGAAACTGAGATTGTGCAATTGCGCGAAGACGCAGCCGTTGATGCGCAGCAGGAAAAAGAGGAAGTCCTGGGTGATCTGCGCGGGCAAGTTGCCGCCCTATCCATCGCCGCTGCACAGAAAGTAATCGGCGAATCGCTGGACGAGAAACGTCAACGTGCGCTCATCGATGACTTTTTCAGTGGGGTAAAAACCGGGAAAGTTGTCTTACTCGAGGGTAAAAGCATCACCGGGACAAGCGCCGAAGTTACGAGCGCATTGCCCCTGACGAAGAAAGAACAGGAAATCGTCAGCAAGGATGTGATTGGCAAACTCGGTGACAGCGCAACGATCAGCTTTACCGTCGATCCCAACATCCTTGGGGGTTTGATCATACGCATTGGAGATAAAATCCTCGACGGTTCCGTTGCTGGAAAACTCGAGAGCTTGAGCCGCAGCTTACAGTAGGACTGCATTTCTCAAGCAAAGAGAGGAGTTGATCGTCTGGATCCCTTCTGGGCGAACAATTGCACATGCAACTCTCGAGGCTTATCGATAATCTATCAGAAGCAGAACACGGCGGTCTGCCGGAAATGGATATTACGGCATTGACCGCCGATTCGCGCCAGGTGGTCCCTGGCTCGCTTTTTATCGCTGTGCGCGGGGAGAACTACGACGGTCACGACTATATCGCCGACGCCGTGAAGCAGGGGGCAGGGGCCGTCGTGTGTGAAATTGACCCTGAACAGAATGATATTGGGTTTGTTCGTGTAGCGGACACGCGCGTGGCACTGGCGGAGCTTGCGGCGGCGTGGAACGGTTTCCCATCCCGGTCACTCACCTTGATTGGCGTCACGGGCACGGATGGGAAGTCGACGACCTGCAACTTGCTGTTTGAGATCCTGTGCGAAGCCGGGATACAAACCGGAATGATCACGACGGTGAATGCAGTGATCGGCGATCGAGTGCTGGACACCGGCTTACATGTGACGACTCCTGACGCGCTCGAAGTGCAGGGCTACCTGAAAGATATGGTCGAGTCAGGTCTGACGCACTGCATTCTGGAGGCGACATCACATGGGCTCGCACAACATCGAATATCTGCGTGTGCGTTCGATATTGCCGTCGTGACGAATATCACGCATGAACACCTGGATTACCATGGCTCATACGAGGCATACTTCGATGCCAAGGCTAGCTTATTCCGTAGCTTAGATTGTAACAAAGTAAAAACGGGCGGTTCCGCAAAGACGGCTGTACTCAATTTGGATGATCGCTCGTACGATCTCCTTCAACGAGAGGTAAATGCACGCCAGGTTACGTATGGTCGCAACACTCGCGCGGATTTCGTCGCGCATGAGACATCAAGTAGTCGGGAGGGGCTGGCGTTCAAGATCTTGAGCGCTCGAGGTGAGGTTGCGGTCCACAGTCCTTTAATTGGTGAATATAACGTGATGAACTGCCTCGCCGCATTCACGGTTGCCGTGGAAGGGCTTGGCATAGAACCTCAGACCGCAGTTGATGGACTTGCACGGCTAAGTGCCATCCCCGGCCGGATGGAGGTCATCGATCTTGGCCAACCCTTTACCGCCATCGTCGACTTCGCCCACACACCCAACGCGCTCGAAAGAGCGCTTGAATCCGCACGCTGCTTAACACCAGGCGAGGTGATCGTGGTTTTTGGTTCTGCCGGGCTGCGCGATCGAGAAAAACGGCGCATGATGGCGCAGGTCTCTGCCCGACTTGCAGATAAGACCATCCTTACCGCTGAGGACCCGCGCACAGAGTCATTGGCTGTGATTCTGGACGAGATGGCACAGGGAGCTCTTGGTGAAGGGGGGCTTGAGGGGGGTACCTTCTGGAGAGTTCTGGACCGCGGTGAGGCGCTCAGGTTTGCGGTTCGAATGGCTAAACCAGGGGACCTTGTAATCTCTTGTGGCAAAGGGCATGAGCAATCGATGTGTTTTGGCGAGATCGAATACCCATGGGATGACAGGGTGGCAATGCGTGCTGCGCTGAGTGAGCTGCTCGGCGTTGATGGACCGCAAATGCCTCCCCTGCCTACGTCTCCTCCGGAAAATCCCATGTAATCCGAATTTTTTCATTTCGAGAGAGCTGTGAAACGGCGACCGAGAAATCCCTTTGATGGTTTTTGTGAGTATTTCTTTTATAAAACGAGCACCATCCCTATGCACCTTGATTTCTATAAAGGACCCTTAAACCTATCGATATTCTCGCCAACATTTGCCGCGACGGTACCTATCGCCCCTTGCATGAAATTCATCTTATTAGTACATTTGGTCTTGTAAGAATGCGATTCGAGCGAGGTGTATCAACACAGAGGGTGTTTCAATGACAGAATCACTGGATAAAGCCGTGGAAGAAAAGCGGGTGATCGCGTTTCTGGATCTTGCCAACTTCGATGATAGCGCAGTAACACGCGGTGGTTGTTTGGTCACCGACGCGATGACGCGCCCACTCGAATTCTGGGTCAGTGGCGGAATCCACCCGAACAGCATTCAAAAGATGTTGTACGGAGATACGCTTCACGAATACATCTGTACAGACCTGATTGGGATTCCGCTCCTCACTAAGCTGGAAACAACCCCCGATTTAATCCTCGTTCGCGATGCAGAATTCCTAAAAATCCGACTGCGCATGGAAGTTCCCGTCCTATGGGTGCGGGCGACTGTCGATGGTCAGTATGTCCTGCAGTCGCTCCCTGGATATGAGAATGAAGCCGAGGCAGGAAGGGACTTGCTGCCTCGGCGGTTGCGAGGGCGCAATATCATGGAACCCTTCCTGCGTATTCGCACTGCCGTCGAAGAAGCCCACAACCTGAAAGTCGGCGAGGAGAAGAAAGACTAATTTGTCCCCGCTAAAGATTCAACCTGCTAAAAAGGCTTCGCGGATGAAGCCAGCTCAAGCGTATCCCGCTCGAGGTTCACGCATCACGCCAACGACAGTACATCCCTTTCCGCTTCCAACGCAGGTTTCACCAGAAATGAGAGGGGGTGCGCTTTCTGTACCCTTGCTCTCGGAAGCCTCTCTAGGGATTACACCCGTTCAAGCAGCCCTCTTGCCATCTGAACCCAGCCAAATTACAGCGGGATTGGTGGATGCTCATCAGATAGAATCCATCGCGGTTATGTTAGATCAGCCCCAGGTGACGGGCTGCGCTTACCGCGCCTTGCCGAACGCAATTGGGGATGGACCACCAGCGCTGCCTCACTCTGTCCGCTCCGATCGCGTGCAAAGTCAAACACAAGCGTCGGGTCCTGCCCCGCGGGTAGAAATGTTGCTGCCGTTTCTTGAGCCAAGCGTGCTCAACGCTCAGACGGCGCAGCTGGTTCTTCCCTGGGAGCTGCGCGGGTATCAGATCGAAGCGGTTAATGCGCTGTTAGCCCGGGACGCGTTCCTGCTGGCGGATGATCCCGGCACCGGGAAAACGGTCTCGGCTTGTGTTGCGCTGATGGCGAAGTTCCAAAATGGAGAGATCCATAGAGCGCTCTACGTCTGTAACAAGAGCGGACTCCGGCAGACGGCAGGTTATCTTGCGCAGTGGGCACCAGGATTATTAATCACAGTCATCCAGGGTGATCCTGAATTTCGTAAACGCCAGTGGGATGCCCCCGCGCACGTGTACCTTGTGGATTATGAAACACTGACTGTGGAAATCGAGCAGGAACATCTTACGGGTGATTTGCTGCAATATGATCTCATTCTTCTTGACCAGATTCAGACGACGGGCCTGCGATATCGATCCTTTCCCGGTGCATACCAGCGGCTTGACGCTCCCATTCGCTGGGCTCTAGCGGGTGCATTTCCAAAGGAAGTTGAGGATTGGGTGGGGTTGTTCGCGTTCTTAACTCCAGACCTGGTCAGTGGAGCGGCTGGTATTACGCTGCCGGATATCAGACGCCGCTTCCGACCTTACATCCTGCGTAGAGAAAAAGATGAATTGAAGGATGACCTTCCAAAGCGTACCAGACAGGAGATATGGGTAGACCTTGATGATGTGCAAACCCGGCGCTATGAGGATGTTCTGGCTGAGGAGCGATACCGGTTGGCTCAGCTTGGAGATGTTGTTTCTACAAGCCATATCGAAACTATGGTTGATCGTTTGAAACGGGCATCAAATTTCGCTCCCGAATCGCTCGGTGGAGCAAAGGTGCGAGCCCTGGTCGATCTTGTCGAGCAAATCGCTGCGGCGGAATTGAAAATGGTGGTGTTTAGCCAATTCAGCGAAGGAGGGGTTGATCTTCTCCAGCCCGTTCTCGAGCCCTACGGGGTATTGAAATTGGTAAAGAAAGCTCCGGAAGAACAACGAGCAAAGATTCTTGATGCATTTCGGACGCAGGAACATTGGCATGTTCTCCTGCTCGAGATGGGTACGCGAACGGGAGATGAGTCGTTGGTTGAGGCGACCTATATTATCCATTTTGACCACCAATGGAATCCTGCGGTTCGCGTTAGGGCAGAGATGAGGCTCCACCCGCAGATTTTCCGTGCGATTCCCTTAAACATATATGAGTTCTGGGTAGCGGAGACGATTGACGAGCGAATCCACGCGCTGTTAGCGGAGAAAGCGCTTCTCCCCTCCGATGTTCCCGAGGAGACGCGGCCCACCGAACTGGAGGGGCGGATCACACTCGATGAGTGGCTTCACCGCATCTTGGGGACCCCAAGCGGGAAAGAACCAGAGCGAATCCCTATAAAGCATCCGATCGGGACCGGGATTCTCCCGGGCACGGCGATCCTTCGTGATCGTTTGTCGGAACTATCACCAGATACGTTGAATGCGGCTGTTGAGACTTTTGTTAAAGCCCTTGGTTATCCGGAGGTTGAGCCTCTCGACGAAGGGGGTGAGGGTGGCGGTTACATGCTTGCCTGGCGTGAAAGTGAAGGTGAGGTCGAGCAGGTGTTGGTTCGTTCGATGAGCACTCATAGTAATATCGGTATTGCCAAGGCGCGAGCGCTCCTGAAAGCCATGGAGATGCGTCGTGATTGTGTGGGTGCCTACCTCATTACGACCTCCGACTTTACTTCCTCTTGTAGGAAATTCGCTGATGATTCTGATGGACGCCTCGCCCTCGTTTCCGGTTCTGAGCTCTATCGCCATCTCCATATCCTGGGTCAGTTCTGACCATAGCGGAGGAGTTTGAACCGTCATGCCCTCAATCCTATTCGTGTGTTCTGCGAACCAATGCCGGTCGCCAATGGCGCAGGTGCTTTTCGAAGTATTTCTTGTAGAGATGGGAGAGCGTGAGGCGTGGAGGGTCGAATCGGCCGGAGTCTGGGCATATGACGGTTCCCCGGCAACCGCGAATGCTCAGAAGGCAATGGCGGAGCGCGGCCTGGATCTCTCAAGGCATCTCTCTCAACCTACCAGCTTAACGCTATTGAAACAGTTTGATCTGACAGTAGTCATGGAGCAGGAGCATAAAACAGTGCTTAAGGATCAGAACCCTAAATTGGCGGACCGTATCTATCTGATGCGTGAGATAGCGGGCCAGGAAGGTGATTTTGCGGATCCTGTTGGAGGATCCTTGGAACGATATCGCGCTGCGGCGGATGAGTTGGAGAAGATGATAAAAGATAGCTACGAACGCATAACGGCGATAATAGATAAGGTGGGATAAGAATTCATTCATTCCAAATTCATGGGTAGGGTTTGAACTTGCGCTATAGAACCGGTAAAATAATTCAAATATTTTAAATGCTCAGCTTATACGCTTGAATATTCCCGCGTTAGCTTCTACTTGAGATTGTCTCCACCCCAATTATCTTCCTGAGAATATTGCTTTTCGAAGACCGGAGAATGAGCAAGCTGGTATTCTAGCATCTAAGGCTTGGTCGATCGGCTGCGCTTTCGGATAAAGGAGAGATTCTGCCTGAGACAACATGACATCCAGGTAACGAAGGGTAGCCGCTTAAGCGATCATCTACTGAACTAAAAGTCCAGATGCTTCTTTGGACCGCAGTAATATTCTCCACTTGGAGAGTAATGGGTTCCCTGATATTCTATTCGTATTCGATTAGATGTGAATCGCATTCATGAGTAAAACCGAGCTTCGTCCATCAATCATTATCCCAACACTGAACGCCGTCACGCTTCTGGCACCGCTGATCTCTGTGCTCCGTGAGCAATCGCAGAAACCACTTGAGATCATCGTGGTCGATTCTTCGTCAGATGATGGTACGGCGGATCTGGCTCAACGGATGGGCTGCATAGTGGATGTTATCCCACAAAAGGCTTTCGATCACGGTGGGACGCGGAACCGGGGCACTCGGCTCGCCAGCGGTGAAGTGTTTGTGTTTCTCACTCAGGACGCGCTACCAGTCAACCTGGACTTTCTCCAGCTTCTCCTAGCACCGATCCGTGGGGAGGTAGCCAGCGCTGTCACGGCACGGCAAATTCCCTATCCACAGGCTTCGCCGCTTGAAGTATTCGACCGGAGGACAAACTATCCATCTGAGAACCACGTACGCCAATGGAGCGACGTAGAGACCATGGGGGTGATGGCGTACTTCTTTTCAAACGCTGCATCGGCCATCGACCGCATGGCATTCGAAGCGGTGGGGGGGTTCCCTGTTGGCCTTGTCGTAAACGAGGATATGTTGTTCTGCGCTCGTCTACTTAAAGCCGGCTGCCGTGTGGCATATCAGGCGGATGCCCTTATCTACCATTCTCATAATTATAACTTCAAGGAGTTGTTTCAACGCTACTTTGATATCGGGGTGTTCTTTTCACAGGCAGGCAAGGAGCTTAGAGGAGGAGATCTCGGAAGTAGGGGACTGCGCTTCGCCATTGGGCAGCTCGGCTATTTGATCCGCTCAGGTGCTTGGCGCTGGCTCCCGCGCAGCGTGCTTTCATCGTTAATCAAGGTGGTGGCATTCCAGATCGGAGTACGTGGGCATTACCTTCCAACCCAGCTTAGCGAAAACTTGAGCCGACAGAAGATGTATTGGCATAAATAGAACTATCTATGTCGCCACAAAGCAGATGTATTCTCGCTATATGAACCTGCCCGCACGGACAGTGTGAGGATGGATCAATTTCATGCATGTATTACATTACCGTTTCTTTGCTCGAGCGGAGTATAATAACCTGTCTGCTGCCCGGATACCATGCTGATGACCTGGGAACGCTCGCCGTCGAAGGCGCTATTTCTTGAAATCCTGAGGAGAGTGCAACATTAGTAGCAACTTGCCTAGCAATGGGGCATTGTTTGCATCCCGGTTGCGGGGTCTCGTGCCAGCATGGATCCCGACTTTGATTTTTTTCCTATCCGATACGATTAGTGTAGCACTCAGCTTCTCGCTGGCATTCCAGCTTCGCAAATTTTCACCGTTATTCCCGCCCTTAGCGCATGGTTTCGATCTCTACCTCACAGCATGGCCTTTCATCTTACTATGGCCCCTGCTCTTCTTACGGGAAAGCCTCTACCCAGGTTACTGGCTTTCTCGACGTGAAGAACTCAAACGCCTAACAACTGGAACAGCCCTGGCGGGTTTAATCCTAATGACGGGAACCTTCCTGACCCAAACCGGCCTACGTTTCTCAAGACCGATCATCATCGGTGGGTGGCTTATCGCCCTGGTCCTAATTCCAGTTGCTCGGTATGCTATCCGCCGAGTGATCACCAATGTCGGGATCTCGGGACCCTCGGCGGTTATGTTAGGCGCCGGTGCTACAGGTCGCATCTTTGTTGATGGACTGAAGAATCAAATGCCGCCTTCGCTGTCGCTCAAGGCAATATTCGACGATGACATCGTGAGGATTGGGACTGAAATCAAAGGTGTTCGAGTCCTCGGACCAATAGATCAATCCGCAGACTGGGCTCGGTCTCGCGGGATCGATACGGTTATCATTGCCATGCCCGGGATCTCGCGTCAGCGGCTAATCCCGATTATCGAGGAGCAAAGCAAGGCTTTCCAGTGGATCATCATTGTGCCTGATTTGTTCGGGATATCGGTGGCGAATGTTGACGCTATTGAACTGCAGAGCGTGCTCGCCCTCAAGTTGCGCAAGAACCTGCTTGTCCATTCTAGCCGTGTGCTAAAACGCTTGATAGACATGATACTGGTGATCGTGGGATCGGTGGTGGTCCTACCGGTTGCAGGGGCCATAATGCTTGCCATCTTCATCGAATCAGGGCGACCTGTTCTGTTCAAACATGAGCGGATTGGGAGGGGGGGCGTGCCATTCGTAGCTTGGAAATTTCGCTCAATGATCCATGCATCAGCGCAGGCCATTGAAGAGCACCTAGCATTGCATCCGGAGCTTCGAGATGAGTGGGTTGACAAGCAGAAACTACAAAGCGATCCACGGCTGACGAAGATAGGATCCATACTCCGCCGTTTGAGCCTCGATGAGCTGCCGCAGTTCTGGAATATTGTCAGAGGGGAGATGAGTCTGGTTGGACCGCGGCCGATCATCAAAGAAGAAATCCCGAAGTACGGCGAAAGCTTTGATCTATATACTCAAGTACTCCCGGGTTTAACCGGCCTCTGGCAAGTGAGTGGGCGCTCAGACCTGCCCTACAAGGATCGCGTTTGGCTGGATGCGCACTACGTACGAAACTGGTCTATCTGGCTCGATCTCTTAATTATCATCCGTTCTGTCTGGGTAGTGATCGCCGGGATTGGCGCGTACTAACTCTTTTGTTAATCACTTACCAATTTTTCTTATCCACGCTAGATGCTTATTGACCACAGTTAATTAAGGGTGTTGAAATCTCATCTCGAGCGCAAGTGAAATAATCCTTATTGGACTTTGATGTGTTTTGTCATGAGTAGAGGAATGGTGCCTTATCGCCTGGATATCAACCTTTCCTCACCGGGGACTTATGTGAAGTTGATTTAAGCGGCATAGAGAATGTACTATATATATAGGGTCTTTCAATATTGGAAAACTATGTTTCCGGATTCTAGACACAAATTCGATAGTTGTATGTGCGAGCGATACCGAGGGCGCCAGGATAGCCCATCTCACAGATGGGCTAAAGGTTAGGGAAGCGGAAAAGAAGTGTACCCTTAGACATCTCGTGCGGACCGATCAGCATGCTTCAGACCAGGACTATTGACCCGAATGTTGACAATTCCTAATAAATCAATTCTGAATAATTGTTCACGCCTACGGGTAATTTGAGCGTGAATAACCTGCCAGTGTCTAGCTCATGATAATTGCTTCTGTCCTAATCCTGCTTTTACCTCTTGTATTTCTCCAAATCTTCCTCTATCGACTGGGGTCGGCAAAGCAGGCATCAGATCGCTACAACCTCTGGCAAGGATGTTTCCTCATAGCTGCAGCGCTGTGGGGAGGACAATTGGTTGTCATCACCGAAGGACTGAGCCTCTTCTCCGCGATCAATAGGGCGTGGTTAGCACTAGCCTGGAGCTTCGTTCTTATCGTTGTGTTGCTGATTAACAAGAGAACAGGCAGGATTAAACTCGGCTGGATTCGTATAAAGGAAGGTTTCCATCTGAAGACTAGGCTGGAGATCGGATTATTTATGGCGATGGGGGCGATCGCCGCGACACTTTTTCTGGTTGCAGTCGTCTCCCCGTCGAACAATATCGATGCCCTGATGTATCACATCCCCCGAGCTCTGCATTGGGCTCAGAATCAGTCTCTTCAGCACTACCCCGCAGCGCGAATTAGCCAGAACATTCGACCATATTTTGCGGAAGCGATCATCCTACACTTAAGAATCTTGTTTGGGAGCGATCGACCTGTTAATCTCGTTCAATGGTTCAGCATGATAGCCTCCGTCATTGGTGCAACAGGTATAACAAGCCTCTTAGGCGGTAAACGGACAATGCAATGGCTGACCGCCGCATTCGTGATAAGCATCCCGATGGGCGTGCTGCAGTCCACAACGGCTCAGAATGATTACGTCTCCGCATTCTGGGTTATCTGTCTCACTTATTTCGTCGTCCTGAGCAGGAAGAGGGAATTATCGCGAGGTGAATTCGTAGGTCTTGCCCTTACCCTGGGATTGGGCATGCTGACGAAGGGCACGTTCATCCCCTTTGCGGCGCCCTTTATGGCGTGGTACCTAATCGCAAGGCTCATCGATATAGGCTTCAAAAAAGCAGCCGCTGAGGGAATGGTTATCGCATTTATCGCCATCACCCTCAATGTTCCTTTTTACACCCGGAACATCATCTCATACGGCGGACCTTATGGCAACGAGATCCCCGTCAGGATCCTCCCTTCGCAAGAACAAGAGCAAGGGTGTGTGGAGCCAACTATCCCAGCCGAACAATCCGCGGGAAAGGGATCAGCAGAGGTTGTAACGATTGGGTATGAATCAAAAGTAGAACCGCAGATATTCGATGGCCATCAAAGTGGGTTCCTGAGCCGAATTATTGGAGCAATTGAAGAGTGGCTCACAAAAGTAGCGCACATGATCGCCATGAACTTCGTTACGCCGGTCTATTGGATAAATCAAAAGTATTTTAAATTACTGGGTTTACTTCCGAGTGTATTCACGTCAACTTTCATCGATTCTCTCAGAATTATTGCCTGGAATCAAGAAAACATGGCGGGAAGCCCACTTCACATGCTTTTGATCCTTATTGCGGTAATTTACGGGGTGGCGAGGGGTATCAAGGGCAAAGAAAAAATCCTGCCTGAATACTCTGTGGCTGCCTTTCTCGGGTTTGCGTTCGTCGGATTTATTGGTCATGCTACTTGGATATGGAGCATTCGCTATCAACTTGCTTTTTTTGTGATGGGGGCGCCCCTCGTTGGGCACGTTTTTAAGCGACTGAACAGAAAAAACGTCACGCTCTTTGCGACAATAGGATTTCTGATCTATGCGTTGCCCTATGTATTCATAAGCAATCTGCGTCCGGTAATCAGCCTGACACCCTGGCCGACGCGGATTGGGAGTGTTTTCCAGACAGATCCATCAGAAATTTTGTTCGCTATGTCTTACGAATTTCGTGACGAGTATGAATATGTGGCTCATGTGATTAAGGAAGCAGGCTGCACTAAAGTTGGCTTATGGCTCCATCCTGAAGTTCAGGAGTACGGCTTTTGGTGGCTGCTGCAGGCGCCGCAGAGCGGTATACAATTGCGTTATGTGACGGCACCTCCCGAACTGGAGCGATACCTCGATTCAGATTTTCAACCATGCGCCATTATTTGTAGTGTATGTGAGGGCAAGAGTTTGCTCCAGGGGGTGCCGCTTGCGGGAGATTATGGCCATATTCAGCTCTTCCTTGAACCTGAACCATGATATTTACACATTGGAGCGAAGAGCTATCATTTGGAGATAATAACGAATGAAAGCTAAACCGACGTCCATTCCCGGTGTTATCATCCTGGAACCCAATCTGTTTGAGGATGAACGCGGCTTCTTCATGGAGACGTATCAGGCGCAGTATTTCAAAGCACTTGGTATCACATCCAAATTCGTACAGGATAATCACTCAGGTTCCGTGCGAGGTGTCCTGCGCGGTTTGCATTACCAGATCCAGCAACCTCAGGGTAAAATAGTGCGCGTAGTTCAGGGAGATGTCTTCGATGTCGCTGTCGACCTGCGTCGATCCTCGCGGACATTCAAGAATTGGGTGGGGGTGGTCCTCTCGGCGGAGAATAAAAAGCAGCTCTGGATCCCACCCGGCTTCGCTCATGGGTTCTACGTGCTCAGCGATTGGGCGGATCTATTATATAAGGTGACCGAGTACTACGAGCCAGAGTGGGATTGTACGATTCGGTGGGATGACCCTGAGCTCGGAATTAAATGGCCGTTGATGGAGGGGGACCCGCCCAAGGTGTCTGAAAAAGATGCGAAGGGTGTCTCATTCTCTGACGCAGAGATGTTTGATTGAAATGGCAACAGGAGGAACATGAAAAACGTACTCATCACGGGCGGAGCGGGCTTCATCGGCTCCAACTTTGTTCGTCACCTCCTAGAGAAGGAACCAGGGACGCAGGTCTGGAATCTCGACGCCCTGACCTACGCCGGTAGCCTGGAGAACCTGAAAGACCTCCCGGATTCAGGACGACATACCTTCCTCGAGGGAGATATCTGCGACCAGCCGCTCGTGGAGGGGATCCTGCGCGACCACAAAATCGATACCATCGTCCATTTCGCCGCCGAGTCACATGTCGATCGCTCGATCGAGGGGCCGGGGGCATTTGTGCGCACCAACATCCAGGGATCGTTTTTGCTGTTGGAAGCTGCGCGCAAAGTGTGGCTCGAGGATGTGCTTTTACCCCGCGATGCAGTCCGCTTTCACCATGTCTCCACCGATGAGGTTTACGGCTCGCTCGAGCCAGATGATCCGGCGTTTACCGAGCAGACTCCCTATGATCCCAATTCGCCCTATGCGGCTTCGAAAGCCGCCAGCGATCACCTGGTGCGCGCCTATGGTCACACCTATGATTTTCCATTCACGATCACAAATTGCTCGAACAACTACGGCCCATATCAGTTTCCGGAGAAGCTGATCCCGCTGATGATACTCAACGCCCTGCAAGGTGAACCGCTGCCGCTCTACGGCGATGGCAAGCAGATCCGTGATTGGTTGCATGTTGAAGATCACTGCGAAGCGCTGCTCTGCGTGCTGCACAAGGGGCAAGTGGGTGAAACGTACAACATCGGTGGGGACAATCAGCCAACCAATCTGGAGATCGTTCAGAAGATATGCGCCTTACTCGATGAGTTGGCTCCTGATACCGGCGTCTCACCCCGCGAATCGTTGATTCAATTCGTCGCCGACCGGCCGGGACATGACCGCCGCTACGCGATGGACATCAGAAAAATTCGGACCGAACTGGACTGGGGACCGCGGTACGATATGGAGCGTGGTCTTCGCCAGACTGTACTATGGTATTTAGAGAACAGGGATTGGCTTGATGCTATCATCCTAGAAAAGGATTATCAATCTTGGTTGTCCACCAACTATGAGCGACGAGGAGAGTAGACCTTGAAGGGAATAATTCTCGCCGGAGGAAGAGGAACGCGTCTCCACCCAATAACGCTGAGCGTGAGCAAGCAATTGCTCCCTGTTTATGACAAACCGATGATTTACTATCCACTGTCCATGCTGATGCTGGCGGGTATCAGGGAGATCCTGGTCATCAGCATGCCCGACCAGCTTCCAATGTATCAAAAACTTCTGGGGGATGGATCGCAGTGGGGTTTGTCCTTTGCTTATGCTGAACAACCCGATCCTCTCGGCCTGGCGGACGCCTTTCTCGTTGGGCGTGAGTTTGTGAACGGAGAGCCGGTTTGTCTGATTCTGGGCGACAATATTTTCTTCGGCCAAGATCTGCCCGAGAAGCTCCAGCGCTCGGCGCAATTGGAAGAGGGGGCAGTGGTCTTCGCCTACGCGGTGCGCGATCCCCAGCGCTACGGCATCATCGAGTTCGACCATGATGGGCACGTGCTGAGCATCGAGGAGAAGCCGGAGCATTCGCGTTCGCAGTATGCGGTTCCGGGAATCTATTTCTATGATAAGCAGGTAGTGGATATCGCCGGTAATTTGAAACCATCAGCTCGCGGCGAGCTGGAGATCACGGATTTGAATCGAGTATATCTGAAGCGTGGGCAGCTGCATGTAGAAGTGCTTGGAAGGGGCGTGGCCTGGCTCGATGCCGGGACGCACGAATCCTTGCTGCAGGCGGCGACGTTCGTGCAGACACTGGAGCAGCGGCAGGGGATGATGATCTCCTGCCCGGAGGAGATCGCTTACCGCATGGGTTTTATCAGCGAGGGAGAGCTGCGGGATCTCGCTGGCACGATGGCAGGCAATTCATACGGCGAGTACTTGCTGAGATTAGCGAATAAGGAAATCGATTAGGTCGCCATGCGAATATTACTTTTAGGGAAGAACGGTCAGGTGGGTTGGGAGCTGCAGCGTACGCTTGCCCCATTAGGGGAGGTCATTGCTCTCGACCAACCCGAGGTGGATTTTACCGATCTGCAAGGGCTGCGCGGGATTGTGCGTGATCGAAAGCCGGATTTAATCGTCAATGCCGCGGCATACACCGCCGTTGACCGGGCAGAGAGCGAACCCGAGCTGGCAATGACCGTGAATGGGATCGCCCCGGGTGTGCTGGCCGAAGAGGCCAAACGCTTGAAAGCCGGGTTGGTGCATTACTCAACGGATTATGTATTTGATGGCACGAAGGGCGAGCCCTATACGGAAGAGGATGAGCCTAATCCGCTCAACGTGTATGGCCAAACCAAACTCGCTGGCGATCGAGCGATCGAAGCCATTGGGTGCGACTATTTGATTTTGCGAACGAGCTGGGTGTATGGAGTGCGTGGGGAAAATTTTTTCTTGACGATGTTGCAACTTGCTCGTGAGAAAGAAGAGATTAGTGTAGTGGATGATCAGGTCGGTTGTCCCACGTGGAGCCGCTCGATTGCGGAAGCGACGTACAAGATGCTCAATTGTGTTCTTCATTCTGAGAGAGGAAATTTCAATCGGAGCAAAGAAATCTTTGCTGGCATTTATAATTACAGCTCAAGCGGATCCACCAACTGGCATGGTTTTGCTCAAGCGATCATCCGATCCGACTCGCTTCGGCATGAGCATGTCATACAAAAAATCTCGCCGATTTCCAGTGAAGAGTATAGCGCTGTGGCGAAAAGACCCAGAATTTCGATCCTGGCGAATGGGAAGGTCGAGGCGGAGTTTGGAGTGATATCAGAAGATTGGAGGGATCAACTGGCAGCATGTTCGGCCGAATATTACCAAGCAAACCAGTAAAAGCTCATTCGTAAAATATCGCAGCTTATTTACCAGAAAATCGAGCAGAAGTATGAGTACAGATATACAAATCACACAAGAATATTTCTATGACTCTGCGAAAAAGCGGAATCGCGTAGTCGATGAAATCCGTGAGTTGATGTGCTACCGGGATTTAGTGCGGAACCTTGTCAGAAGGAATATAACCGCTCGATACAAGCGTTCCGTGCTCGGTATTTTCTGGACGCTGCTGGACCCGTTGCTCACGATGATGATCATGGCGGTGGTTTTCACCGCACTGTTCGCGAAATCCATTCCAGGTTATCCGGTTTTTCTGCTGTCAGGGATCGTGATCTGGAATTTCTTCGCCCAAGCGAGTACCCAGGCGATGATGGATTTTATGTACAGCGGGTCATTGGTGGCGCAGGTCTATATGCCGAAGAGCGTTTTCACGTTCTCGGCCATTGGAACTCATCTGGTAAATCTCCTATTGGCTTGCATTCCATTGTTTCTAATCGACTTCTTCATCGGCCGTCCAATCACACCTGCTATCTTGTTTCTCCCGGTTTCGCTCTTGCTTGTTTCACTCTTTACAGTAGGCGCGGGCTTGCTGGTTTCCTCGCTGGCTGTCTTTTTTGCAGATATGGTTAATCTTTTCACTCTGTCGCTCCAACTTCTAATGTTCCTCTCGGGGGTTTTCTTCACCGTTGAGTCACTGCCGGAGAGTCTCCAGACAATTGTATCCTTTCTGCCGACATTCCAGATGGTGACGATTTTTCGTTATCCGATTTACTATGGTGAAATCCCTCCAATTGAATCATTAATGTATTTTTCGGCTTGGACCATAGTGATGCTGATCATTGGTTTGTATGTTTTTACACGGCTATCGGATGAGTATGCGTATCGTGTATAAGGGAAGGGCTAGGTGACAGAGAAGGTATCTGATCCTGATCAAATCGCGGTTCGATTGGAAGGAGTTGTTGTTCGATATCCTTACGAAAAGAATCGCGCCACCTCGTTAAAAGAGTATTTTATTCGTAGGTTGAAAGGCGATATACGCACATCCTATCTCACCGCGTTAGACGGCATTACCGCAGATGTCCGCACTGGGGAAACCTTCGGTATTATTGGGCGGAACGGAGCGGGAAAAAGCACTTTGTTGAAGGTGGTTTCGAGGATCATCCATCCTACGTCCGGAAGACTCCGAGTGTGGGGTAAGGTATCTTCGCTTCTAGGCGTCGGCGCGGGCTTCCACCCCGAATTATCAGGGAGTGAGAACGTTTTTCTCTACTCGGCGTTACTTGGACGCACGCAATCCTACACAGAAGAGCACTTCGATGAAATCGTCTCTTTTGCCGAGCTGGAGGATTTCATTGAATCACCCATCCGGACATATTCATCGGGAATGGTCGCTCGGCTAGGATTTGCCGTAGCGATGGTTAAACGACCCGATATATTGCTAATAGACGAAGTACTTGGGGTCGGAGATGAACTATTTCAGGGGAAGTGTAGGAAGAAATTCCGGAGTTTTCAGGAGAAGGGAACGACCCTCGTCATTATCTCGCATGGTCTTGGTCAAATCGAGCAAATTTGTCAAAGAGCGATGTGGTTGCATCAAGGAGATGTAATGAGTCTGGGTGATGTGTCTGGGGTCTTGGCTGACTACAGGAGTTTCATACAGGAAAATTAACATCAGGAGATAGCAATCATCAACCTGTCCTGCATAGATAAATATGATATAAAAACCGTTGCGTTCTTTGAATAAACGGGTCACAAAACTTGGTGCGGGTTAAAAGCAAGTAATTGTATTGGTGTATCGATGAGGTCGTAGAGTTGGGCAAAGAGCAGGCACAAATGGAGAATATTGAAAGATAATGATGACTGCTAACAAAGAATCAAGCGCATTCGATTCATATTACTTTCAACATGGTTGCGGTCGTCCTTACGAGCGGGATGATGAGTGGCTCAATTTCTTTGATTCCATTGCTGAACGAATTGTGGAGGACTTTCAACCAAAGACGGTGTTAGACGCGGGGTGTGCGCTAGGCTTCTTAGTTGAAGGTCTCCGGGATAGAGGCGTTGAGGCGTTTGGTTTTGATATTTCTGAGTATGCAATATCAAACGTGCACCAAAGTATTAAAGATTATTGTGAATTAGGTTCGGTGACCGATCCTTTTCCAAGAAAATATGACGTCATTGTCTGCATCGAGGTATTGGAACATCTAAAACCCCAAGACTCGTATAAAGCTATCGAAAATATTTGCTCCTTTACAGAGGATGTTTTATTTTCATCCACACCGTTTGATTTCAAAGAAGCAACACATTTCAACGTCCAGGCACCAGAAGTCTGGGCTGAGCATTTTGCTAGATATGGTTTCCTTCGGGATGTTGATTACGATGCTTCCTTCATCACTGAGTGGGCAGTTAGGTTTGTAAAGAAGCAGCAACCCTTGCACCGAACAGTAAAAGATTTCGAAAGACGATACTGGTCGCTCTCGAAGGAAAATACGGACTTACGTGAATTAGTTAACGAGATGCGGGATACGATATCAGCATCTGATGGTGATATCCGCTCTTACCGAGAGGAATTAAAAAGCAAGGAATCCGAGCTGGCTTCTCTACATATGAATGTCTTGGAATGGAATGCAAGATGGGAAGAAGTTGAAACCAGTATGGGCTGGACAATATTCCGTGCCCTACAACGCGTTCGGGGAAAGTTAGCACCTCAAGGATCAGCGAGGCATCGTTTCTTGCAGCGAGTATTCTGGAGCGCGTTACTCATCAAGCAGAGAATGCGAAAGCGTATTCGGCATAAGCCGTCACAGAAGATTAGTATGCATGAGGAAAGTTCGGATATAGCCCCCGCAGAACTTGAACCACTTGATGAACCACGTAAGAGTCCTGAGAATAGAAAAACATCCGGATCAAGCATACATTCCACATCCGGCTCATTGCGGCTAGCACTTTTCACAACAGATCGATGGTATTCCGCAAGTGCGAGGATTCGTCTAATTGGTCCATCGCAGCATTTTGGATCAGGTATTTCTGTGGTCAAGGGGACCGAGTGGGAAAACGAATCAGTCATTAATTTACCGGATGATGTTGATGGCGTCGTGATTCAACGGGATTTCCCGAGACATGAGGATTATTATAAGAAGGTCGTAGATTGGGCTCGCTCATCATCGAAATTCGTAGTATTTGAAATCGATGATTTACTCATACAATTGCCGACCGAACATCCTGAGCATTCATACTATGAGAAAGCAAGAACAGGAATGATCGATGCGATGGCTCAAGCGGATGCTGTAATTGTGAGCAGTCGTGAACTCGTACAAGTCATTCGAAAGCACAATTTGAATACATGGCACCTTCCAAATTACTTAGATGATCAGATATGGGATTTGACAACGAATAACCAATTCGGGGACTCAGAGAAAGTAACCTTTGGATATATGGGTGGAATTACTAAAACCCATCTGCCGGATCTAGACATGATCGTCTCTGTGCTAGTTAAAATGCTCAATAAATACCCGGATAAGTTCTATTTACGATTTTGGGGACTTGTGCACCCCGAATTGCTTGGGCACCCGAATGTGGAATATATTGAAGAATCGTTTCCGAATTATTCTGAATTTGCTCAATATTTTATCAAGCAGGAATGTGACGCATTCATCGCGCCCCTTCGCGACAATGTCTTTAATCGATGCAAAAGCTCAATCAAGTTCTTGGAATATAGTGCTTTGGGAGTGCCGGGTATATATAGTAAGCTCCCGCCTTATGCGAACGACGTAGTTCATGGCACGAATGGATTCCTTGCGTCAAACTCAAAGCAGTGGGAGGAGTGCTTGATTCGGCTTCTATCTGATCGAAAAATGCGAAGTCGAATGGGGCAAGAAGCACGACGGACGGTAATTCAACATAAACTGCTCTCGAATCACGCGCATGAGTGGGGTACAGTCTATCGATCGGCAATTGCGGCAGCTTTCTCAGGTTAGATCGAATTACGCCAGGTTGTTTGACTTTGCTGAAATTGAACCTTTGGGAAAGAATGGCTTGTGATAGATGAAGTATTTCCGATATTCGTTGCTCCGTTTGATAAAGAAGATAATTGTTGTCTGGCAAGATGGGGGCATTTCTGCGGTCTTCTCAGAATCTCGGCGGAGGATTACATCTGGTTTCCGCTCTAAGACCAGGAAAATGATGCGGAAGTCAGTCAAGACATCGGGGAGATCGAGTGATTGGGATGGATACTTAATGCAAGAATCTGGGCGATTCAAATCCCTTCCGATGGTGAGTATAATTATTCCCATTCTGAATGGGATCAAGTTCGTCCCTCTTTGCATCGAAAGTATCTATAATTCACCAACAGGGGTGCAGTTTGAAGTTGTGGTAATAGATCAGGCATCTGATGATGGCACATTGGATTACCTGAAGTTGGCAGCTGAACGTTTCCCGGATTTTAGACTCATTCAGAACGAAAGTAATGTTGGCTTCACGAAAGCAATTAATCAGGGTGCCTTGTGTGCAAAGGGGGAATATCTCGCGATTTGTAATAGCGATTTAGTTTTTACAACGGGGTGGTTGGATCGCCTGATAAAACCACTGGAATCTGACCCTGGCTTCGCTATCGTCAGCCCTGTAACCAACTATGTCGGAGAAGGACCACAGTTGGATTTGGAAGCTGTGGACGTAACGCCTGAAACTGCGCCCTCTTATGCTCAAGAAATCGCGTCAAGGCGAGGGGTGCAAACCGTTGTTGATCGGCTAGTATTCTTCTGTGTCTTGGTCCGCAAGAGTGTTTTTGATTTGCTAGGAGGTCTCTCCGAGATTTACGGATTAGGCAATTATGAAGATGATGATTTTTGCCTCAGAACTCGTCTTACAGGCTATAAGCTGGGTGTTGTTCCGGGTGCTTTTGTCTTCCATTACGGGACAAGAACCTTCAAAGAGCAGGGAGTCTCACACGTAGATTGGATGGAGAGGAATGAGAAAATATTTTATAATCGCGTTGTTGATTTCTCAACAAATCCCCCGCCTTTCATCAAGACAAAATCCAAGAAAGAAATTAATGTCTCAGTCATCGTCAGGACAAAAGACAGGCCTCATTTTTTGAAGCATGCATTATCGAGCCTGGCAAACCAGACGTATGAGAAATTCGAGGTTATTCTCATCAATGATGGTGGCTGTGATATTGATGATTTGATTCTTAGGTTTGAGCCGCATTTATCGATGCAATATTTCCGTAATGAATCAGCCAAAGGAAGAGCCGCAGCTGTAAACTTCGGGCTTTCAAAGGTGCGGGGTCAATATATCGCATATCTCGATGATGACGATATTTATTATCCAACCCATTTAGAATCTATGATGTCAGCAATGTTCTCAGAAGAGTCTCCGCAGGTTGTCTACACTAGCGTGAATAAAGCCCTGTACTGGTTTGATAAAAATAGCCAGCAATTATCTCTCGTTGAACGGATAAGGCTCTCAGGTCGTCCATTCTCAAAGGATTGGCTGTTAGTAGACAATTGGATCCCACTGAATTCAATGATGCACTTATCGGAATGGATTGATCATGAGGGGGGATTTAATGAGGATATGGAAATCTTCGAAGATTGGGATTTATTAATTCGACTATCACGTAATGCCGTTTTCAAGCATGTGCCTCGAACCAGTTGTGAGTATCGGTTCCGTTTCAGTGAAGGTGAAGATGATAGTACATTACAAATGAGAGAGAAAGCACTCTCAACACTCAAGGAGTTGTACCAACGCTATCCGGTTGAAGGGGCAGACCTTAGATTAGCTCGAAAAGCAACTGAAGATGAAATCAACAATCAGATTGGCGAATTGAGAAGAATCTATCGTGATGAGCCAAATCCTTTAAGAAGAGAATATTTAATCACAGCTAAATTAGGTGGCTTTCGCCCACCCGATACCTCCCCCTGAAGCGCTGCCCTACCCATTTTGCATCTTAGGGTGTTCAACATTTATTCCGCTGCATAGTGCCTCGCGCAAAACGTGTGCGCCCTATTAATACAGAACGGGGAAAGCTTAGGTTCGAATCACCTAATACCGTTAAGGTTTGATTTTCAGATGGAATCGACACGCCGTAATATCGAATGTTGAATCAAGGAAAACATGAGGTTAATCTGGGACTGATTTGCCATAGCTTATCTTGAGTTCTTATTGATAATAAATCAGAACTGTAAGTAGAACCGACCTTATTGGTAAGTTTCTTGATGGATTAAGTTTCAAGGGATTATTGATGAATTGGTTGCGAATCTCGGCTTACATTATCCTAGCAATTCTCTTGCTGCTGACTTCAGGCAGCGCATCTCAAGCTGCTGTTTCAGTTGTAATATCCCCTCTCGTCACCGCTGAAGGGCATGATTTCTCCACATTAATTTTGTCCGATCCTTGGGACATGGATGCATACTCGGATGTTTCAATGTACATCAATGAGTCTGGAACTGCAATTCACCTGCAGAACATTCAAGTCGCAAATGGGATTTTCTCTGCACAGTCTGTGAATACCAATCTGCTGGAGCCGGAGAGTAGCGATGCACAGTTTCACGTCCTTTTTCCGGGATACCCATCCTCCATCCATGCAGGAAAAACCGGGGAGCGCTTCCCAATCGATTCCACGAAATATCATTGTCTTTTCACTCGTATCAAGGTCAACAGCAGCGAGACATCGGATGAAACAAGACTTTGGTGGTTCGCAGACGATGGCCTTGCTTCTGAGGAACATGGTTCAGGTCGAATCAGTACGTTCCCATTCACCAGCGATTGGCAATTTTATGGTGTCGATTTGAATGGATTTGCTGATTGGCTTCTCGATTGGTCTGCTCGTGCAGAATGGCAGGGATTACGGATCGATCCAACAAAATACACAGGTGTCGATTTTGAAGTGGATTGGCTACGCCTAACGGATTGCGCGGAAGTCCCGGTTCAAATATCTTGGGCTGAAATAGCAGGTGAGATTGAGGTGTGGGTAGGAATCAATGGAATGCAGCCGGATTTCATGATCCCTGAAGGAGTCCTCACCTTGAAAAACTGCAGCGGAAATTCTTGTACCCTCGATGTTCAAGGATGGGAACCGGGTATTTACTACATCGGGGTAAAATCCCAAAGTGGGGGTTCTATTGTTTGGGCCAGTCAGCCACTTACGATCGATGCATCTCCAATTGTGAGTTTTACGCGTCCATCCTATGTGAGCGGTGATTCAATCCGCTGGGAAATGCTCGGTGAGAGTGACATCTTGCCCGGTGAGACACGTTGTGTAGATTATTCATTTAATTCGGGCAACCTCGATCTATCAACGTTACCTCCCTCCTCCATCGGGTCTGGTTGCACCACGATTGAGGGATACAGCGATCCACAGATCGGATTGTCAATACCCGTTAGCTCGATAGATACGAATGAGTACCGTTACTTGTCAATAAGGATGAATATGACAGGTGCATGGCAGGATGTCAATAAGGGATGGATCGCGAGGTGGATTTGGCAAACATCTGATAATTGCTTTGAGGTTACAAATGATATTCCTTTTGACACAGGGTGGCAAACCCTCGAAGTTGACCTGCACGATCCTTTTGAAGGGCAAGCTGAGGATTCTGCACCAGACGGTTGCCTCTTCAAACATTGGACGACCGATTCGGCAGATTTCCTCAGGTTCGATCCTAATGAGAATGATACAACTGCCTCAATGGTTCAATCCATTGACTGGATATCGTTAAGTAAGAGTAATCAGGTTGGAGTTGGCAATAGGTACCCGATTGAGTTCGAGTCCAATGAAGCAATCCAAGATGGATCGGTGACCCTGTTCTATACTTCTGATATTGATGTTCCGAAACAGAACCTTGCTATTATTACTTCGGGTATTAGCCCCCAAGGTCCCTATTTTCTCTACCTTCCGCTCCTTATGGACGGAATAGGGGCAGGTGGTGGGGACACCTTGTTCTATTGGGACACGACTGATGTCTCACCTGGTAGTTACTATATTTGTGGGGAATTTCCTGATGGCCTTAATACACCGGTTTTTTGTAGTAGAGCACCGATCCTCGTTCAATGATAATTGGGTAAGCAAAAGAAGAATCGATTGATTTCCGCCTTTGTTGTTCAATCTAGACTATGAGTACGTAGCTCGCTTTTTCCCATTCCCGATGGACAATAATTCCTTCGCAATGTTAGTCTCTCAAAATAGTTTTTTGAATGCCCATGATGACATTTGTGGTGCCATTACAACATGCAATTTGTTTTAGCGTGATTATCATGCTTTGAATGATGGCGGTTATTTCGAGGAAAGTTAGCACATCAAGAGGCCGCAAGGTATCGATTCTTGCATCGTGTATTCTGGGGCACGATTGTCATCAATCAGAGAATACAAGAGCGTATTCGTCATAAGGCGTCATAGAAGATTAGTATGCTGAGGATAGAAAGGCAGTCCCCGCTGAACTTGAGCAGCTCGAGCGTATTGTTAGGCGCAATTGATCCGTCCCTTGGAGCGGTTAGGTCTGCTTCCCTTTCAGAAGAACACCTCACAACTACCAGTTCTTCCCCCTACGGGGATTGACGCAGGACAAGTGGCAAAAAGACCTGAAGCCGCTGGTAGGCGATCTTGAGACTTCCATCACCGTTTAATCTTCCTCCATAGAATGCGATGGTAGCCAGCCCGGCAGGGTTGACATCAATGGCGATATAGTCGCCTGGGCTGTAGTTGATGTCGTAATAGGGGCCGAGGGGGGTGAGCGTCTCACAATACCAGGTGTAGAAAAGACTTGGGATAGGGCCACAGTTCCCGCCGCCATCCTGCAGACCCAGCGCAGCGTCTGGTCGCGCGATATTGATGGAGTCTATGCCGACCGTATCCTGGTAAGCGATGATTGGGTAGCCAGCCTTGTCAACTGCCAGTGACACACCCACCGGGGTTGTGCTTCCGATGGAATCGATCTCGTCGCATTGCCACAGGAATGTCGCGCTGCCGCTGTCAAACCCACAGTTGCCGTTTGACCCCACATACACGGCGTAACCCAACTTGCCGTTGGTGCTGTCATAATGGGCGATGTGCGGGAGGTTTCCGTTGTCTACGTCCACGTACAGTGAAGCATATTGGCCCGAGTTGATTGGAAGAATCTCGCGGATCGTCCAGTTTCCGCCATTTTCATACGCATACATGAGGGCATCGTTGCCCCCGTCGTAGTAGGCAATGCGCGGCTGGTCAGAGCCGTCCAGGGCCAGGGAGGCGTACTTGCCCACCTGGTCGCCGCTATCGATGAAGTCACACTGATAATCATTTCCTCCGCAATTTCCTGTTCCTCCGCCAACATATTTCGCATACCACAGGCTATCGGCACTCGAAAAGTTGGAGAAATAGTAGGCGATGCGCGTCTTGCCCGTCGAGTCGAGCTCGAGCGAGGCATACAAGCCGGCGCCCCCTAACAGAGGGTCATGAATGGTCTTGATGATCCAGCCCAAGCCTGACCCAATGGCCAACTTGAGTGCGCCGTTGGTGGCGTCGTAGTAGGCGATTATGGGATAATTGTCAGTCGGATCCACCTCGATAGAGCTGTACCTCCCGACATCACCAACACTATCCACCGTCTCACACGACCAGTCGTTATTCGGGCCGCAATTGCCGCCAGAGCCGACGTATTTCGCCATCCGCAGGTCATCGTAGGTCGCATCGTAGTAGCTGATGTAGGAGGCGCCGGTGGCCGGATCGAGCGCCACCGACACGTGCTGACCGACGTTGTTGGTCGAGTCTACAGTGTTGATGAGCCACGGGGCCGAGGCGGGCGAGGTTGTATTTGCACTGATCACCGCCCAATCTTCATTGTACTGTGAGCCCTGCGTCAGGCTTGCTGTCATCCCCAGGGCTACCAACGTCGCAGAGAGCACCAATCCGATACAGATTTGCCGTTTCATCACTTTCTCTCCTTTCATACGATCCA
>CAYLOO010000011.1:0-44726 GCA_964385355.1 uncultured Anaerolineaceae bacterium | reverse complement strand
GGTTTTGCGCGAGGCTATTGAACCCATTGTCGAGCGAGTTGTCGACGTCCGCGAACCGAAACCGGTCTAGCCGTTCTTGACGCCTTTTATATTAAAACCCGAGTAGCGAGGACAAGGGAGGTTGTAGTGGCCGAAAAAGGACATCCGTTCTAGAAAATGTTCTTGGACACACACAGAGCGATACATTCACGGTCTTGAATTCCTATCAGGATAGGCAGACTGTGATTTCATCTTATCCAAAAAATCTCGAATGAATCCTTCACTCATGTTTCCTCCTACTGGCTTCCTGAACCAAGCATACAATTGTGCAACGACTTAACCATCGCAAGAACTTGCCTCCTTGCTGACACATTCGATCCAACCATTACAGGAGAAGAACTTATTCATGAAACCCACAGAACTTTAGTCCTGCATGTGAGGGATTCTAATCAGACAAGGGCATTCGAGTCGCCTTTCCTAGCTTCATGAGCGGTGCAGTTTGGGTGCAGTTTACGCACTAGCCCATGGAAAGTACAGACAGCCTGGACAATCAGCCCTCTATTTCATGCGGGTTTGTAGAAACCATGCAACAATATGTAGGCCATGGACGCTATGGAAGACCGTATGGAATCACTTACCCAGAAGAGGTCGCAGGTTCGAGTCCTGTTCCGCCCACTCGAGAAGCCCCCATATATGGGGGTTTTCTCCTGTTTAGATCTACCTGGATTCAACTACTAAGCGCCACAATGGACGAACGGTTGTAGAATAGGAAGATAATTAAACTTTCGTAATTATCATCATTGTGTATAGGTCGGTACGATGTCTAAACCCGCTCACGCGACATCAACTAAGCAAAGCTCCATACTTACGGATTGGAGTCGTCGTCTATCAAATCGCCTGGATCAAACCGATCTGCCGGAATCCGCAATCATAATCCTTACTGCACTCGTCGTAGGTGTTGGAGCGGGTCTAGGTGCAGTCATCTTCAGACGATTAATTGATGGGGTCCAAACCTTTGCTTTCGTAAAAATCGCCGGTATTTTTGAGCTGATCTCGCCATTTCAATATATCTTAATACCGGCGGTCGGAGGGTTGATTGTTGGTCTCTTGATCTTTTATTTCGCTCGAGAGGCGAAAGGGCATGGGGTTCCTGAGGTGATGGAAGCGGTCGCCTTACGAGGCGGACGAATTCGGCCGCGTGTGGCTGTTGTGAAGGCCCTCGCATCGAGTGTTTGTATCGCTACCGGTGGTTCGGTGGGGCGTGAAGGACCGATTGCCCAAATTGGCTCGGCGATTGGTTCAACCGTAGGACAACTACTCCATCTTTCCGACGACCGGGTGCGGAACCTTGTCGCCTGCGGGGCGGCAGGCGGCATTGCAGCTACGTTTAACGCCCCCATCGCCGGTGCATTATTCGCTCTTGAGATCATTCTAGGCCAGTTTCATGCAACGTCCTTCGGTGCAGTTGTCATCTCAGCTGTCGCGGCAGATGTCGTTGCCCAATTCTTTGAAGGCAATAACCGAGCTTTTATTGTTCCTGAGTATTCTCTTGTCAGTCCTTGGGAGCTCGTGTTGTATGCTTTGCTTGGCGTGTTCGCTGCAATCGGGGCAGTGATCTTCATCCGATCACTCTATGCTTCGGAGGATCTCTGGGAAAGTGTCAACCTTCCCGATTATATCAAACCAGCGTTAGGAATGGCACTATTAGGTGTACTGGGGATAGTCACCTATAAAGCGTCAGGTTATCCTAGGATATTCGGAATTGGCTACGGCTCGATCACGGAGACACTTTCGAATAATATCGCCTTTCAGATTACGCTCATTCTCTTCTTTCTTAAGATGCTTGCCACCATCCTTACACTCGGTTCAGGAGGCTCAGGAGGTGTTTTCGCCCCATCGCTCTTCATGGGGGCAATGCTGGGCGTTACCTTTGGTCAAATTGTAAATACGATCTTTCCAAGTATCACAGCGCCAGCAGGTGCTTATGCACTGGTGGGAATGTCCGCGTTCTTCAGTGGAGCCGCACATGCGCCGGTAACCGCGATTCTGATCATGTTTGAAATGACCGGTGATTACAACATCATTCTGCCTCTGATGCTGGCGACGGTGGTTAGCACCTTGTTCTCGAGATTGCTGAACAAGGAGTCGATCTACACCCTCAAGCTCAGTCGGCGTGGTGTACATCTTGACCAGGGCCGTGACATTGATGTGATGCAAGGTGTGAAAGTTGGAGAGATCATGACCACCGATGTACATGTTGTTCCTCCAGAAATGCCTCTCTTATCTTTGGCGGAAGCATTCTTAGAGACCCACCATCACGGATTCCCTGTTGTAGGATCGGATGGCGATCTGGTGGGCGTTGTTACTATTCAGGATTTCGATAAATCGTTAGAAGAAGGTCGAATTGAAGGTCGTACTGTAGGTGATATCGCGACATGCGATGATCTTCTTGTGACATATCCGGATGAGCCTGTCTGGGAAGCTTTGCGGCGTCTGAGCGTTCGAGATGTGGGGCGTCTGCCTGTACTGGTGAGGAATGGCTCTCGCCACCTTGTTGGGATCGTCCGTCGAAACGATATCATTCGAGCCTACAAAGTCGCCATCATCAACCGCTCACACCACCAATATATGGCCGAAACGCTTAAGCTTGAGAAACTTGATGATTTCACCTTCCTACACTTTGTGATTCCTCAAGATGCAACGGTTGTTGGAATGCGGGTGAAGGAAATTGATTTCCCCGAAGATTGCCTGATCGTCTCCGTACTGCGCGGGAAAAAACAGCAGGCTGTGCATGGGAATACAATCATCCACGCTGGGGATAAAATAACCGTTTTTACAAATGAAGAATGCAGTTCCATCGTCCGGGACCAACTTTCGTTGGCTAACCATGTGCTTGATGACGATGAGTTATTTGCATCACCGAAGCAAGACTAGAATTCGGAATTTTTCCTTAAATACATCGAGTAGACCAGGAGTAAAGCAGATGTTTTTGTGAACGGTGTTCTGACTCGATAATTAACGGATGCACTGTAGTTGCCATCAGGCAAAGATCAGCAGCCTAAGCGAGGCTGCTGATTTACTTACTGAACGTAGGTAGATTTAACGCACATGCGAGTCCACTTTTAAAGTGGAAAAGACCCAATTTTCGATTGCCCCTGACATTTGAACAGCAAGAGATTGACAAGAAATTTAGATGAAGCTATTGCGATAGTGTACAATAGTGCCTAGTATGCATATGTGTGCATACCCTTCTTGTTTTTATCCCCGGGCCAAAGCAGAGAATCTGGGTTTGGAAATTGCATTGTCTTGGATTACGAGCAGCCATACCATTACTCCATTAATGAGCAATAGATGGTCGCATCAGCAAGACCTTGATTGACGGTATAAGCAAGGTTTCCTTGGTCATACAAGTATCCACACGAAACCAGAAAGGGTGATTGTGTGAATGCGTTTCGCAGCATTGAATGGATAGACGGCACTGTGCGCATGTTAGATCAGCGTAAACTGCCGCATGAAACTGTCTATAATCACTATACTGATTACAAACATGTTGCCCAGGCGATCACAGATATGGTAATACGCGGAGCGCCCGCTATTGGTGCAGCCGCGGCGTATGGTTTAACTCTTGTTCCACACAACGTAAAAAACACAGATGTTGAAGCCATCCGCGCTGAACTGAAGCAGGCTGCCGAGATTCTGCGCCAGGCCAGACCTACAGCAGTTAACCTGTTTTGGGCCATTGACCGCATGATGGCTTGCCTGAGTGATCCCGATCTGAACACCATCGAAGACCTGAAGAAAGCTTCATTAGCCGAAGCAAATGCCATTGCCGAGGAAGATGGACAAATCAATAGGCAGATCGGTTTGAATGCGATGCCCCTGGTTCCGGACCGTGCAACAATCATCCATCATTGCAACACTGGCAGCTTGGCCACTGTGGATTATGGTACAGCTTTGGGGATCATCCGCATGGCTCATGAACAAGGCAAGGATGTGCTTGCCCTGGTGGATGAAACTCGCCCCCGTTTACAAGGAGGCCGCCTCACAGCCTGGGAATTAAAGCAATATGGAGTACCATTCAAGGTGATCGTCGATAGCGCATCGGGTCACTATATGCGTTCAGTAGGCGTTGATCTCTGTGTAGTTGGCGCTGACCGTGTGGCAGCCAACGGCGATACGGCTAATAAAATAGGGACATATAATTTAGCTGTGGTTGCCCATGAAAATCGTGTGCCCTTCTACGTTGCCGCGCCGACGACCACGATTGATATGAACATCCCCGCCGGCGATGCCATCGAACTCGAAGAGCGCCCTGCACATGAAATCACGCATATCGGGGATTGGCAAATCACACCCGATGATGTATCTGTAGGTAATCCTGCTTTCGATGTAACCCCTGCACAATACATCACCGCTATCATTACTGAGCGCGGCGTTGCACTTCCTCCCTTTAGAGAGAGTCTAGCAAAGCTAATGGCCGGTGTAGATTAACCACCCAGGCAGCTAAGCCGCGGTTTTTATATTCCTCTTCTAAGTTGGCAGATCGCATTTTGTGGGCATCGCAAATCAGCTATCTATTTAGTAAAACTAATCTCAACGATTTTGCCATGTAAAGATATGTCACCTTCCCAGCGGATCCCTTTTGAATTGTTATAAACCTTAACATGGTAGCTTGAAATCAAGGGAGCAGAAGGGGCAAATCCAATTTCTGCAACCCAGGAACCTGATGTAAATGATCTCACCATCGCATCGGCATCAGTGTGAGTAAAACCCCTGTCGAGCCATTCACCAAATGAGGGAAGAGTGTAAGTGTCAATAGCATATTCTAAGACAGCATCACGAGCTTGTTCTTCGTTGAGAATCGTCCCCGGGGGAATTACGATACTTTCTGTAATATCTCCATCAATACTCAACGCACCTTCCCAATAAAATCCATTTACGATATAGGAAGCTTCTTCAATTGTATACATTGAAGGGCCCGGTGCCGCGGCGGGTGCGGAAATTACGATAGTCAACGGACCTGAAACAAAGCGGATCGTTGAAGAGCCAACAGCATCGTCAGGGGTGATGTTCTGTTCTATCCAAGGTACTGTTTGCCCAATGCCGTATTGGCTGTAAAAATATTCGGCGATAAAATCACGCGCTTCAGAAAAATCAAGGATTCGAATAGCTTCTTCTGATGCGTCAGGATTATCGCCGGGTGAACATTCGGCAGAAAAGAATAGGAATTCATCACAGGATGAGTTGTCAGGGAATCGGCAAATTCCGATATTGGTTCCTTCTTCTAGGTCAAAACCTTGCGTTTTACAGTACGTGAATTCTTGACCGCAACGTCCTGAAAGGAAATCCCACTGAGCGCATCGTGACCCATCGGGGAAGATGCAGTCAGCATCCCCGCCACCGTTGCGGATGACGTTCTCCATAGAATATCCAAGCCCTTCACAATATACTGCCGAAGGATTTGCCATATTCGCAATGTTTTCACCCGATTCTTCTTGATTGTTTGGTACAAAGTATTTACTAGAACATGCTGAAGTGAGGAGAATCGTGATTGATAGTATTCCTAAAACCTTTAGAAAATTCGATTTACTCATTTGGTCCTCCTAGATGATCTTAGGTGAAATGTGCTATTTGCCACAATAGTAACGTTCCTAGCATGGTTATTGTTCCATTTAAAGTAGATCCATTTTTCAATTTCAAATGATATTGTTTGTGAGGCTGGTTGACAACTTCCGATAAAGATGTATATTAGTTACAAGATGTACAATAAGTACAACAATTACAATTTTTATTAGGAAGACAAATTCATGCTTGAGATCAGAGAAGTCAGCAGTCGGGATGCGCGCAAGCAGTGGCGGGAAATCCTGGATACTGTCATGAAGGGAGATGGTGACGTGGCGATCTCGCGTTACGGAAAGGCTATCGCAGTCCTTATCCCCGCTGAAGATTACCAGGAGATTGCAGAGGAATTGGATGAACTACGACTGGCCCGACTCGCTGATGACATCTACGAGAATTATCTTGAGCGGCGGGATGTTGCGGAATCCTATGAAGATGTCCGAGCTAAGCTGCTTCAAGAGTAATTGAATCATTATTCATGTCCCCTCGTAAGAAGTATGAAGTTAAAATCTTACCGCATGCCACTCGCAGCCTTAAGAAACTCAGGCGAGATCGTGAATTATTGGAGCGGATCGATAGAGAGATTCAATCCCTGGACGAGAACCCTCGACCACAGGGGTGCAAGAAACTCAGGAGTTCAAAGCACGATAACCTGTATCGCCTGCGCGTAGGTGATTGGCGCATACTATACGCGATTGAGGATGATAAATTAATCGTTCTCATCCTTGAAGCGGGCCGGCGGGAACGTGCGTACACCGACATCTGAATTCCGGCAAAATGGGGAGGGGTAGGGTTTGTTTAGAATGCGAACTGAGAATCTCTGGATCCTCAGTTTCCCTTCTGGAGATTAACCTGAATGCCCCGATGGGCTCTGAGCAGGACCCCCTTCACTATGTTCCGCTGACTAAGGAATCCGAGCCCCGCTATCTAAAAACGAAGCGTCCTCTCAGGCGCGACGTTTCAGGGCTTATGCAGGCATCGCAATTTTCACCAGTCCCTGCAGATTACTCAATTGAAATTCCAGCCGGCTTATGTCGGGATTTTATAGTTTTAAACCGATACTCCAAATACTAGCAGAGCCCATTCACTCAAAATATTTCGATGTTTTACATCAGATTGAACCAAGGATGGCGATCGGAAGAAGCTCATAGAAAACAACGAAAATTGAACCTGTTAATATGAGACCCGCAGCGATCGAAACCAGGGTTGCCCCGGCATAAAGGTAGATCCCCCATCGCTTCCAATTCCACATCCCGATCCCTGAAATCAGAGTCGCCAGGGATAATATAAAAAGGACGGGGAGCACCCACACGAGATCTCGTTCATATTCTTGTTTGAGCCGATAGGAATAAAGAAGCGAGTGACCTAAACTCAATATGATAACGAGAATGAGAAACCCTGTAAGACCACACCCGCGTTGAGGATGCACGTTCTTTTGGCCCTTCTCGGGTTACTTTTCACTCAAGAGATTATTTCTCCTCAAAAATTTCCCATCAAATTAACACGTTTTCTGTAAAGCGAGAGCGATATTTGCAGGTAATCGTCTCCATATTGTTATCTTCCTGCTAGAAAAAAAGAACAACCTATGCCTCCGCCGCGGTATGATTAAGGTATGAAGTATTTTGGATTGGGTTTTCTCGCACCCAATTCAATCCAGGCCGGTTGATGGATAAAAGTAGGAGCAAGGACGTGATGCGAAATGTAACCGACAAGAGTGTCAGGGAGCCTGTTTATTCTACGGATCAAAAACACCCGGAGGATTGCTTGTGAGGAAGATCATCATCTTATTGTTTCTCCTGACCGCCTGCGCGCCGCTAACCGGCCCTGTGCAGGGGGTGTCGAGTACCTCAGGTCCTCAAAGCACGGTCGGACTTCCTCCGGCGTACACCCCGACGCCGGCGCCTCCACCCACATCTACCCCTCAACCGACTCCGGAGATCCAACTATCCGCTCAAAATCCAGGATTATTGCTCGATCATGTCGGTGACCTCGCCCACCTCAAAGACGCTACTCGCTATACGATAGATGTGGAGGTGACGTTTGATTCCGAGATGAGGACCGCTAGTCTCGATGGCTGGGCTCAGATTCAATTCAAGAATCATCTCGATAATCCATTGCATGAGATCTATCTAATGCTCTGGCCGAACGATCCGCAGTATCAGACTTCGATGGTCGCTGGCCCTGTCTTTATCGGGGACAAGGTCATCGATCCCAAGCAGGAGCTGGATGGCATGGCCCTGCGGGTTGATCTAGCGCTGCCGCTCGCCCCGGGGGAATCGATCGATCTGGGTTTGCCGTTCCGGATCGAAGTGGATTCGATGCGTCCTTCGGCCCCTCGCCGTTTTGGGATCACCGAGGGCGTATTGATCGCCCCGACTTTCTATCCACTGATACCTCGTATCATCGATGATGAGTGGGATGTCCGCCGGGCGCCGCCGGGCGGGGATACGACTAATTCCGAGATAGCTCTCTACCAACTGCAAGTGACTGCGCCTGCTTCCTTTGATCTTGTTGCCTCCGGAGTGGAGATCCTGAATGAGACCCTGGGCGATCTTCAACGCCTGACGTATGTGACCGGGCCAATGCGGGATGTGGCTATCGCCGTTGCCGACTTCGTCGATGAATCCCGCCGGGTTGGCGATGTTACCGTAACAGTCTGGGCGCTGCAGGATCATGCTGATGATCTTGATACAGTGCTCGATTCAGCGACTCTGCAGATGCAGATCCTGGGCGATCTTGTAGGTCCCTACCCCTATCCGGAGTTGGATATCGTCGACGCGCCTCATGCATTCGGCGGAATTGAATATCCGGGGCTGGTCTTCATTGGCACATTGGGGACACACTGGGTTGTGGAGCCAACCGTCCACGAAGTCGCGCACCAGTGGTTTTATGGACTTATCGGTAATGACCAAATTTCTGAACCCTGGCTTGACGAAGCCATCGCGACATACGCGGAGGCGCTTTATTACGAACACGCGTTGGGATCGGGGCGTTCAACCGGTTTCTTGAGCGACTTGCGCGCCATCGTGCGGGATCACACAGACCCAACGTTACCGATCGGTTTGCCTGCCGGGGACTATACATCCGACGTTGATTACGCCATGTTTGTGTACTTGAAAGGCGCTCTGTTCCTCGACGCGCTGCGCGGCGAGCTCGGCGATCGAACCTTTGATAAATTCCTAAAGGAGTATTACCAGCAGTACAAATATGGCTTTGCGAGCGGGAGCGATTTCCAGGCTATTGCAGAAGAAACCTGCCGTTGTGATTTGCAGGACCTTTTCAACCTGTGGGTATATAAGGGCGGGGTAATACCCGAGTTTGAACGCTAGAAAGTTACCAGATTAACATTGCCGATTTTTTTGAGCAAGGACTCCCAGCATCCCGGCCAGCAACTAATGACCCAGCAAAGTGTCAGTGCGATGGGCATCGCAATCCCCCCAAAAAGAGCGATTGCCAGCCATGAGATACCGGCAACTAGACGACTGCGCGAAGAATGATTCCATAAGATCAATAAGGCGGGCAAGGCCATCACCGCATGATGCTCCCATACGATTCGAACGATAAGTAATGGCAGCAAGATAGCAGCCGATAAGACCAACACAGGCGGGATTTTCCGGACACGCATGAGCGTATAGATAAGCAATACCGTGCTGAGGATGAGAGATAGGATTTCGCCGTACCGTGGTATGTGATGGACGAAAAACCCAGTCCAAGAAAGCATGTTAGGGAACGTCCATACTTGAGTGATGGCGTAATAGCTGCTTTCGAGCCAAGTTTTGATGCTCACGAAGGGCAATGTGACCAAAACGATAATAAAGATGGACATCAACCAGGACAGGATGCTTCTTTTATAACCCCGAATGAACATCATGCCCATACTGAACAGGGGCGTGATCTTGAGAAGTGTGGCAAAGGCGAGGTTGATGCCGAGCCGATAACGTTGATTCGATTGTATATCGTAGATCGCGAGTATTAACAAACACGCGACGACGAAGTTGATTTGGCCGAGGTATAGGGTATGCCATGTGGGAGGAAATGCGAAGACCGCGAACAGCCCCAGTTTCCAGCCCACCGAACGCGTCATAAGAAGGACAAACACGGCCGCGCTCACAGCTGAGAGAAAAACACAGACATAGGTAGCGGGAAGAATCGGAAGGTAGGATAGTGGGATAAGCAATAAGGCAAGCAATGGCGTGTATAAATACTTTGAGTAGACCACATCGATGGGTATATGCTGCCATTGCGTCTCATCGTAAGGGCTGTATCCGAGCCGGAGCGCCGTCGCCGCGGCGATATAAGAACGAGCGTCGTAACCCAGTGGGAACACACTATGGATGGTTAGGGAGCCAATTCGCAGGAAAAGAACCAAGCAAAACAAAATCAGCAGCACATAGAAAGCAAGCGGGAAACGACGGGGCAAGTTCGATATAGACATGGGGGATGCTCACTCTATGGTAGAAAGGATAGCAAGCGGATAGCCCATCGGTTTTTGGTAATGGCACTGGTGTTATTGGCAAGCGCCCTGAACGTATTTAGTAAGATAATCAAATCGGGGTTAAGGGTACATGAGATCGATATTGTTCGCAGCCCCGGTTCGCCTATCAAGACAGGATTGATTACAACACTTTCAGCCCGCCGGTCATGCTCAATCCCTTCATCACTCTGATTAAATTAAATGCAATGAATCAAGGTGATTTCAGTAGGTCGGTTTCATCCTTTTCCCAACCTGCGCTTATGAAAATCAAGAGTAGGGTGGCAACCGAAACGATGACAATCTGAACTTTCCACCACTCTGAATTCACATTGCCGAGGAGCAGCAACCACCCCAGTGCCCATATTCCAAGGACTCCCCTGCTAGCGTTTCGGTTCCATTCGAACGTTAGTGGAAAGCACAACATTGTTAATCCCCAGATAAGCGTCTGTGGGAAGAGTAGGATCTGAAGCGGGACGCTGGCTGCCATAATTGCTCCATCGTCTTTCCAGATCCTGGGTACTCCCCAGATAACAAGCGCAGACAGGCCGACAATCAGCAAGGGTGAGCTGCTCCAGAGATATCCAATAGGCCAGACAATCCTAGCATACTCCGTGTATCTGGCGAGGGCGTCAAGCCAATCACCCACCCACCATCCCACGACGATAAGGCTAGCGAGAAAGAGAGTAGAGAAACCCAGAAGGATTCCTACAACCAGCCGAAAGCGGCGTCTCATAATCGCGAATGCAACCAGCGTTGCGATGGGAAGGATTACGAGTTCCGGCTTCACAAATCCAATGCTTAAGAGAAGCCCCCCGATGAAGTCAGCCCGACGGTGGTAGGCCCAGGTCCCTATGCTCAATGCTGATAGCACGAGACCGGTGATCTGGCCCTGGAATATCATCAGCAGAGTGTAGGACCAAAGGATCAGCAGGAGTATCGGCAGAGGGGAAACATCATGCCGGCTCGTTTTTTGCAGCAGATACAGGCCGATTACGATAAGAACTACGGTCAGCCCTTCCCAGATGGAAGTAGCGACCTCCACGTTGTCGATGAGTGCAAAGGGGATTAAGAAAGGGAGCACGATGGCAGGGTATGCAAACCCTTGCTGATCGTGCCCCTCGGGGATCTTTGCCCCATAGAGACGAATCTGGATGGCAGTTGTTGCTTCTAAGGAATAGATTTTCTCTTCTCCCTCCAGAACCATCCGCGCGCCAGCCCAGCGCGGATAAAAATCCCTATGGTCCGCGCCATGAATCCAGGCTAGATAGGTACCTAATGAGACTAGACTCCAAATCATGAGAAGCGCAATGCCAATGAGAATCCATCTTGAAGAACGAGATTGAAGGAGTTTTTCCATCGCAGTATGTTAGCATGCAAGATTTGGGCTAAATGAATGTCGACTATCTATAACACCTGGGTAGCATGCATTAATTTACAACGATATCCTTATCCTATAAGGGATGCAAGCTCCACAGCATTAATTTGCATGTAAGCGACAGGTGCCTGGCAGAGTGAAAGCCACCTACCCGTTATTCTCACATCTGCTGTGGCAATCCGTAGTAAGTGTTACCGTCAAGGGAGTTGCCTTAATAACTATCCAGCGGTGAGCTGCTCCCGTCCCTCCCGAATATCATCTTTCAACACTTTTTTGAGAAGGACCTTTTTACAGGCGTAGGCATATATACGAGTGCATCCTACAAATCCATAACAACCGTAGGCGACGGATATTTGTTAGCCGATTATCCTGGTATGGACGGGATACCAGCATCCCTGTGAGGTTGATTTCATTTCGGCTTGGTTAAGCTATCCTTGACCCTCCTTCCCCATACGTTTTACAATCCATACCTCAAATAATCCCATGTCGCGGCGACCGACTCATAAGCCGCCCTGTTATTAGGAGCTGCAAATGCCTGATTCACTTTTTCGAGGAACTCTGGAAGAACTGGATCCAGACGTGTACGAATTAACTCAACTGGAATCCGAGCGTCAATATCGAAAATTAATCCTGATCGCCAGTGAAAGCACCTCTCCGCTAGCGGTACGAGATGCTTTGGACTCGGCGTTCCAGAATGTCTATGCGGAAGGTTATCCGGATGAGGATACGCGCTGGATGAATGAAAAGGAAATTCTGGATTATGACAATCGCCTTGCACACTATCGCCGTTATTCTGACCCGCGTTATTACAAGGGTGTTGAGTATGTTGACACGATCGAGGCCTTAGCGCGTCGACGCTGCGCTGAAGCTTTTGCTGCCAATGGTTTGACGGCGGACGATTTGTACGTAAACGTTCAGGCGCTTTCAGGTGCGCCAGCCAATAATGCGGTGTATCACGCGTTGGTTGAACCCGGCGATACCGTCATGGGCATGAGCCTGCTGCATGGCGGTCATCTCTCCCATGGATCTCCGGTCAATCGCTCCGGGAAGTTTTATAACATCGTCCATTACTCAGTGGATCCTGAGACACAGCGCATAAACTACCAGGCAGTGCAAGATCTGGCGAGTGAATCCAAGCCAAAGATGATCATCGCCGGTTTTTCGTCCTACCCCTGGTCGGCTGATTGGGCCAGGTTCAGGGCGATCGCCGACTCGGTTGGTGCGTACTTGCTGGCCGATATCGCCCATGTTGCTGGAATGGTTGTTGCCGGGGCCTATCCCTCTCCAATAGGATATGCCCATGTTGTGACGACGACTACGCATAAATCGCTCAATGGACCAAGGGGAGCAGTGATCATTACATCGGACCGCGAAATATCCCGCAAGATTGATAGAGCGGTGTTTCCCGGAGAACAAGGTGGCCCTCACATTAATACGATTGCTGCACTTGCGCTCACTTTTAAGTTGGCTCAAACAAAAAGGTTCAGCGTCCTCCAGCATCAAGTGATAAAAAATTGTGAAACATTGACCAAACGCCTGGAGGAGCGAGGCTTTACGATCGCGTTCGGTGGTACCGATACCCATCTGATGAATTTGGATTGCAGATCCGTCGCCGGACCTGATGGAACGACACTTTCTGGTGATATGGCTGCGCGCATCTTGGATCTGGCGGGCATCGTCGTAAATCGAAATACCATACCGGGCGACAGATCCGCGCTCGACCCTTCCGGCATTCGCATGGGCACATCCTGGATCACCCAGCGCGGCTTTACAGAAAAGGAAACGATCACACTCGCGGATATCATTGCCGACGTTTTGATGGCGACAACACCCTACGAATTGAAATCACGTAAACGTCGAAATAGACGGGCGAAGGTAGATTTCAAGACCATGGAAGAGGCAAAGCTGCGCGTGTGCGCGTTGGCTGAGTCGGCGGGTATCGACTTCGACCCAACTGTCCATGGATATCCGCACTTCTATTACATGGATGACGAATCGCCAGGGAAGGGCCAAAGGGCAGCCTTTGACATTGGCGGCGCACGCGTCCGCCAATTCTTGAATGCAGCAGTGAGCAGCGACGTCGAGGCGCTGACTCCTGATCAAAGCCAGGCCACACGAATAAGCACGCCGCAGGCTGAAATCGAGGGCACACTCACCTGTAAGTCTCCCAATGAATTCCAGCTAAGTGTGAAATCAAGCGATGCTAATCTTGCCGCCGCCTGGCTGCGCGCTCTATCGGATGGTTTTGTCAGTATAAAAGAGGATGATCTCCTTGCGAAGCCCCCGGGACCGGCGTGGGTTCGGGAATCGAAGGAGCCGCCTGAAAAACCCGTCGAGGGGGATCCAGCAGCCAAGGATAAGCCATTTTATATCGGAATTTCTGATGGATCAGGTGAACCTTTACCGAAATTCAATTGGCAGGAACCCAAGGAGCAACCCGAATTAAAACGGACGACTCTACACGCGATCCATTTGGAGTTGGACGCTAAGATGGCACCGTTTGCCGGGTGGGAGATGCCCTTGTGGTACTCATCTGTTAGAGAGGAACATCAAGCGGTTCGTAACGCTGCCGGTTTATTCGATGTTTCTCACATGGGAATCTACCAGGCAGAAGGACCTGATGCTGCCATATTCTTAGACAGCGTATGTGGAAACGACATCGGCTACCTAGATGTGGGCCAGTCGGTATATACACATTTCTTGGATCCGGATGCAAATGTAATTGACGATCTGATTGTTTATCAGCGCGGACCGGAGGAATACCTTATTGTGGTGAACGCGTCGAACGACGATAAGGATTGGTCCTATCTCTGTGCGGTCCGTGATGGTGAAGTGCTCGTGGATAATAAACGCCCTTGGGCGAGAGCGTTTGGACGTAATGTTGTGCTCCGCGACCTGAGCGATCCGGCTGAGGGTAAGGACATGCTGGTGGATATCGCCTTGCAAGGACCCTTATCTCGCGACATCCTTCTAGCCCTAAAATGTGATGATGCCACATGCAAACGCATCCGCAAGCTGGATCGCGCCGAGCTGTGTGAAGCCACGCTTGGAGGCGTCGACCTGGTTGTCTCCAGAACGGGTTATACCGGCGAGAATATGTCCTTCGAATTGTTTGTGCACCCTTACAAATCGGCCGTCTTGTGGAAAGCTCTGTTGGATATCGGCGAATCGATGGGGCTCAAACCGATCGGATTAGGGGCGAGAGATTCGTTGCGCATCGAAGCCGGGCTGCCTTTATACGGGCACGAAATGGGCGGCGAGTTAGCGCTGGGGGTGGGAGAAGCTGGATTCCGCAGTTACGTGAAGACGTATAAACCATGGTTCATTGGACGAGAGAGTTTCCTGGAGCGAGAGGCTGAGCGCGACAGTGTGGTGATACGTTTCCGCTGTGATGTGAAGGGTATTCCCATGGTCCAGCTTGGTGATCCTGTGTTAGATAAGCGAGGTCTTACCATCGGCGTCGTGACGAGCTGTGCTGCAGATCGGATGAATTATCTGACCGGGCAGGCATACATCTACAAGAAGTATGCAGATGAAGGAACGCCCTTCTTCATCTTCCAGGGTACGCCGATGAAAGCTGATGGTGAAACCAGGCCGGATTTGAAACCGGGGGATCGGATCTTCATCCCCACCGCGGCAACCGTGTTGCGGAGATTCCCAAAGCTGTAGGCAACCAACCAACTGTTCGGGAGCACACATGGGTGCTCTCCTACATTCCATGAATGCATAGGGGCCGACCCGTGTGTCGGCCCGTGTTTTGTACGCTTCCAAGATTTACGAGGATGAGCCGCAGGAGAAGCAGCTACCAACACCCCCTTTTTAATTGGGTAAAAGTAAGACCTCACTCCAGGCTGTGAATCACCAACCCGCTGCGCAATTTTGGCTCAAACCAAGTTGTTTTCGGAGGCATGATGTTCCCGGTATCGGCGATGCTGATCAATTGCTGCATGGACACAGGATAAAGGGCAAAAGCCACCTTCATCTCCCCGCTATCTACCCTTCTTTGTAGTTCTTCCAACCCCCTCATGCCACCGACAAAGTCGATTCGTTTCGAGGTCCTCAGGTCCATGACGTTGAGAATGGGTTCCAACACTGATTTTGAGAGTATCGTGACATCCAGAACGCCGATGGGATCGTTGTCGTCGTACGAGCCTTCATTGGCGATTAACGCATACCACTTTCCCTGCAGATACATGCCGAAGGTGTGAAGGCTAGCCGGCTTGAAGGGCTCGCTACCCTTCTCCTTTACCGCAAACACCTCACTGATCCGCCCCAGGAATTCCTCGGGTGTCAGTCCATTCAGATCCATCACCACCCGGTTGTAATCCAGGATGCGCAGCTGATCGTCCGGAAAGTGCACTGCCAGGAAGTAGTTGTACTCCTCGTTCCCGGTGTGATCCGGGTTGTTGTTCTTCTTCTCGTTACCCACCAGCGCGGCTGCAGCCGTGCGATGGTGGCCGTCGGCAACGTAGGTCGCTGGAAGTTCGTTGAACAACTCGATCAAACGCTGGATCTTGCTTTTATCTGTTATCACCCAGAAATGGTGGCCGATGTCATCAACGCTTGTGAAATCATATTCGGGGGCCTGGTTCTCCACGACGTCCGTGATGATTTCGTCAATATCGGCAACGGCGGGGTATGCAAAAAAGACGGGCTCTATGTTCGCATTCGTAATGCGAACGTGCTTCATTCGATCTTCCTCTTTATCGGGGCGCGTTAATTCGTGCTTCTTGATGATCCCACTCATATAATCCTCTACACCCGCACAGCCGACCAAACCGTATTGCCTGCGGCCATCCATGGTTTGTGCGTAGATGTAGAGGTACTCTTCACTGTCCTGCTTTAAATACCCTTTCTCTCTAAACGACGTGAAGTTCTCTTTCGCCTTGTCGTAAACCGCCTGGATATGGATGTCGGTTCCCGGGTCGAAGTCGATTTCGGGTTTCGTGATGTGCAGCAGCGAATAAGGGTTGGCTTCATCTCTGGCTTCTTCCGAGTTCAGCACATCATACGGGCGGCAAGCCAGATCCTCCACAATGTCCACCGGCGGTCGTATTCCCCGGAATGCTTTCAATATCGCCATAGCTCTTATCCCTCACAGATGATCTAAGTATATTGCCCGGAATTTGAAAATATCAGGTCAGTGTCCTCATTTTGCCCATTCTAAGCGTTTGAGAAAAGCGAGGGTTCCCCTGATGTATTCAATTAGGACCGTTAATTTCCTGTATTAAACGCCGCCGCCGGGTTATTTGTTTACCTGGAAGGTGTTATCCCCGTTCTCCAGGAAATCCCTTATCTGCGTCATCGCCGCAGCGCCGGCGTTGATATTCGCCTCGGCGGTCTGGGCGCCCATTTTCTTCGGCGTGAAGAAGAACCTACCAGGGTATTGTTCAGCAATTGCGTCTTTGCAATCGGGAGCGATATCGGAGATGTAGGAAAAGTCTTCCCGATCCTCGAACACCCTTAACAGGTCGTCTTCGTGGACGACTTCTTTACGGGCGGTGTTGACCAAAACAGCAGGCTTGGGCATCTTGTTCAGGAGTTCATAATTGATGGAGGTTTTTGTTTCGGCGGTTGCCGGGATATTTAAGGAGACAAAGTTGCAGGTGCTGTATAGTTCTTCCGCGGATTCTATGCAGACAACGTCGTCGCCTTCGATAACATCTTTAGGGATAAATGGGTCGAAAGCGAAAACCTCCATCCCGAAGCCTTTGGCAATGCCGGCAATCAATTTGCCCACGTTGCCATACGCATGCAGCCCAAGCTTTTTACCTTTCAACTCCGTGCCCGCTTTACCGTTAAAGCCATTCCTCACTAAATAAACCATCATCCCCAGAGCAAGCTCGGCGACGGCGTTTGAGTTCTGGCCTGGCGTATTCATGGCCACGATACCTTTTTCTGTGGCTGCTTCAAGGTCAATATTGTCATAGCCCGCGCCGGCGCGAACGATGACCTTTAGCTTCTTCGCCGCTTCGATGACTTCTCGGGTGGCTTTATCGCTCCTGATGATAAGAGCATCTACGTCGGCGACGGCGTCTATAAACTCTCCCTGAACGGCATACTTCTCAAGAAGAACGAATTCGTAGCCGGCATCACTGGCGATCTTCTTGATTTTTTCAACGGCCTCAGGAATGAACGGTTTTACGGTTGCAACCAGAATTTTCGTCATGTCAGTATCCTTATGATCTAGCTATGAAAATCAGGGAGTATACTCCCTGATTTTCGCGTTGTGCTAATGTGCAGCTTCAAATTCCTGCATGCAGTCCACCAAGGCTTGCACGCTCTCGATGGGCAGGGCGTTATAGCAGGAAGCGCGGAACCCGCCCACTGACCGATGGCCCTTAATGCCGATCATGCCTTTGCCGCCAGCGAACTCCAGGAATGCGCCTTCGAGGTCATTGTATTCCTCGTTCATAACGAAGCATATATTCATCCTGGAACGGTCTTCTTTCGCGACTTTGCCTACAAATAATTTGTTGTGATCGATTTCGTTGTAGAGGAGATCGGCTTTCTCGTTATTGATTTTCTCTATTGCCGGAATGCCGCCCAGATCCTTCAACCAGATCAGCGTTTGCAGAGCGCTGAACACAGGCATGACCGGAGGTGTGTTGAACATCGAACCCTTGCTGATGTGAGTTTGGTAGTCGAGCATCGTTGGAATGTCACGCTCTACGTTGCCGAGAATGTCTTCCTTGATGATCACAATTGCCGCCCCCGCGGGTCCTAGGTTCTTCTGATCCCCGGCGTAGATGATTCCATATTTGGAGACATCGATCGGTCGGCTGAAAATATCGGAGGACATGTCCGCCACGAGGGGCATAGCCACATCCAGATCTTCCAGTATCTCGGTCCCTTTGATGGTGTTGTTCGTGGTGATGTGGAAATAATCCGCATCCACAGGGATCTCGTAATCCTTGGGAATGTAGCTGAAATCCTTGTCCGCGGACGAGGCGACCTCGACCATCTCCCCGAAAAGCTTGGCTTCTTTCATGGCCTTTGTAGCCCAGGTCCCGGTGTTCAAGTATGCAGATTTCTTATTCATGAGGTTGTAAGGGACCATGAGAAACTGTATGCTCGCGCCGCCCCCCAGGAACAGCACCGAGTATCCATCCGGGATTTTGAGCAGTTCTTTGATCAGCGCTTGAGCTTCATCCATCACAGCCTGAAACTCCGTGCTGCGGTGGGATATCTCCATGATGGAGAGACCGGTTCCGGCGAAGTCCTTAAGGGCTTCAATCGTTTTATCAATGGTGAATTGAGGCATGATCGATGGTCCGGCGTAGAAATTATGTTTGTTTTTCATGTTCTTATCCTCTTCTTAATCTTGGAAGGGCAGCGGATAGGTGAAAAAAAATGAAGATTGCTTCCGCGTAATCCTGAGTGTGATCTCGCAGCAACCCCTTAACGATAGGGGATGGTTCATATCATTATAGTAAAGATATGATAAACAATGTGTGAGTTTTAGTGTTATTTGGCATGTTAAATTGGTCTAAGTGCAACTAGGAATAACAGGTTAAGCAGGTTTATTTTTAATGAAACACACAATTGCCGAACTGAAGCTTAGGATGAAGCGTTCTCAGGCAAATGACCCTTACATGCATCCTGCCCTCGGGAAAAGAACGACGTTATGAAAGTGTTCAGCATCATGTGACGAAGGAGTTGGTCCAGTGCCCTACCCTTATTTCCAAACCGCGCTCGCAGAACTTGATCCGGATGTTCATCAACTCATTCAATTGGAAGCCGAAAGGCAGAGGAGGAGGATTATCCTCATCCCCAGCGAGAGCGCCTCTCCTGTGGCCGTTCGGGAAGCCTTAGGATCGACCTTTCAGAATATTTACGCGGAAGGTTACCCGACTGAAGATACGCGCTGGATGAGCGAAGATGAAATTCTGGATTACCGCACTCGGCTGGCATTTTATCGCCGCTACTCCGACCCCCGGTATTACAAAGGAGTCGAATACGCCGATACGGTTGAAGCCCTCGCTCGCCGCCGCTGCGCAGAGGCCTTTGCAACGGACGATTTTTCTGCCGACGACATCTACGTCAACGTGCAGGCGCTGTCTGGCGCTCCGGCAAATAACGCCGTATTTCAGGCGCTGGTTGAACCTGGGGATACGGTGATGAGCATGGATCTCCTTCACGGTGGTCATCTCTCGCACGGTTCGCCAGCCAACCGTTCAGGCAAGTACTTCAATATCGTCCCTTACGCCATTAACCCAGAGACGGGGCAGATTGATTATGAGATGATCAAAGCATTAGCGCTAGAACATCAACCCAAGATGATCATCGGCGGTTATTCCTCCTATCCTTGGACTGTGGATTGGGCGAAATTCCGATCGATCGCTGATCTCGTCGGCGCATATCTACTGGCCGACATCGCCCATGTTGCCGGGCTGGTGATCGCCGGTGAATATCCCTCACCTCTTGGGCATGCCCATGTGATTACCTCGACGACGCATAAATCTCTTTACGGCCCACGTGGGGCGATCATCATGACCACAGACCCCAAGCTCTCGACCAAGATTGATAAGGCCGTTTTTCCGGGCGAGCAAGGCGGAGTGCAGGTCAACGTCTACGCGGCCATGTGCCTGATTTTCAAGTATGCGCAGTCCGACGAATTCGTCGAACTGCAGCAGCAGGTGGTGAAGAACTGCGCCAAACTTGCCGAGCATCTGGAATCGCGAGGCTTTCAGATCGCCTACGGCGGCACGAATACCCACCTGATGAACCTGGATTGCAAATCCGTTGTGGGGCCGGATGGGACGATGCTGTCCGACGACCAAGCCGCCACTATCTTGGATTTAGCCGGCATTGTGGTTAATCAGAATGCACTGCCGGGGGACACTGCCGCTTCTGACGCTTCCGGCATCTGCATGGGTACTTCTTGGATTACACAGCGTGGTTTCGGGTTGGAGGAGATGGAAAAACTCGCCGGATTGATCGCTGATCTGCTTGAAGCCTGCGTCCCTTACAGCCTGACCGGTAGGAAGAAGCCGATCAAGCGTGTCAAAGTCGACTTCGGGGTTTTCAATGATGTCAAAATGAAGGTGCGCGATCTTGTGCTCGAGGCCGCTGGCGACTCTGAGCCGTCTGTCTACGGCTACCCGCACTTTTATTACCTGGATGACCCTTTGCCTGAGGAACCTTACACAGTCATCGAGCTCGAGGGAGATGCGGCTGATGAGCTATTGCGTTGGGTGACTTCGGTTAGGCCGTGCGAGATAGGGAAGGGCGAGATCGCGGATGTCCAACTTGCACTCGACAAAGGTTCAGTCGGAACCGCGATGGAGCGGGTGAAAGAGACTGCGACCTGGCGCCTTACAATGGAGACGAAGGACGCCGGTCGAGCGTTAGCTTGGCTGCGGGACCTCTCCGACGGATATGTGACGGTCGACGACGAGGATCATATTAAGAAGCTTCCTGGACCGGTCATCGTGTCTCTAGTGGGCGGCTTGATGGAAATGCCGAGGGTGAAGTTCGAAGCCGACGGTGCAGATAAGCCCTGGTATCTGGGATTGCAGGTTGTGAAGGGGGATCCATTGCCGTCTTTCACTTGGAACGAGCCTGAGACTGAGGAGATACGCGCGACGGCGTTGAACAAGACCCATCGCGAGATGGGCGCCAAGATGGTTCCTTTCGCTGGCTGGGATATGCCGGTCTGGTATACCAGCGTAATCGAGGAGCATAACGCTACAAGGGAGGCTGCAGGTTTATTCGATGTAAGCCACATGGGTGTCTACCAGGTGGAGGGTCCGGCTGCCAGCGCGTTCCTCAACTCCGTCGTGACCAATGATGTAGCTTCGTTGCAGATCGGTGTTTCGCACTATGCGCAATTCCTCGATCCGAGCGGCGCAGTGATCGATGACACGATGGTCTACCGCCGCCGGGCGGATACCTACTTGGTTGTCGTGAACGCATCCAATGACGACAAGGATTGGGCCTGGCTGAACGGTGTGAAAGATGGTCAAGTATGCGTAGATGAGCGTCGACCGTGGGCTTTGGCCTTCGGTCGCGATTGCACGCTGCGTAACCTGCGCGACCCTGCTGAGGGGGAGGATATGCGGGTGGATATCGCCATACAGGGACCGAAAAGCCGTGAGATCCTGCTAGCTTTAGGTTGTGATGAGGTGACAGCCGCCCATCTGCAGGCGCTACGCTGGGCAGGTGTTATGGAAGGCATCTTCGGCGGAATCGATCTGGTCGTCAGCCGAACAGGCTACACTGGCGAACGGGTGGCGTACGAACTGTTCGTGCACCCAAAGTCCAGTGTGGAACTGTGGAATGCACTTCTAAAAACCGGTGAGCCGCTCGGGATGAAGCCGGTGGGATTGGGCGCACGTGATTCGCTGCGCACCGAAGCTGGGCTGCCGCTCTACGGACATGAGATGGCAGGCGAGATGAAACTCGGCGTTGGCGACGCGGGCTTCGGCGCCTATGTGAAGACCTATAAGCCGTGGTTCATTGGACGTGAGGCCTTTATCAAACAGGAGACGGAGCGCAAGAGCGAGAATGCACGCTTCCGCTTCAATGATAAAGGTGTACGCATGGCACACTACGGTGACCCGGTTGTCGATAAACGCGGGAAGACGATCGGCCTGGTGACGAGCTGCGCAGTGGACAGCGACGGCTTCCTGACCGGGCAGGCTCATTTGGGTCTCAAGTATTCGATAGTTGGCACTCCGATCTTCATCTTCCAAAGTGCCCCAGAGAAGGCAAGTAAAGCTCCTGCGGAATTAAACGTAGGAGATAAGGTCTCGATCCCCACCTCGGCTACTGTTATCACCCGCTTCCCGGAGTAGGTTGAAACCATTCGAGATTTCTCATGTAGGGGCACAGCACCGCCGTGCCCCTACACTTTAGTTTAACCTTGGCTTCCCCTATTAAATGCCCAGAGCCCCAGCCAATTGGCTGGGACCCCGGGACCTTGGAGGGAGAGTAGGATCTAGTCTAACGTATTGATTAGATGGCGTTAACGATGCCGCTAAAAACGTTGCCGATCGCGGGGCCCAACAGAGCCAGAATCACGATTACAACGACTGCGACTAGAACCAGGATCAATGCGTATTCGACCAGGCCCTGTCCCTTCTCTTTCGGAGCGAATAACATAATTACCTCCTTATAACTTGGGTTGCTCATTAGAGCTCCGATACGGCTGAATAACTTTCTAACTGTCACCAGAATAACACAACGTTGACTTTCTGAACCTTACAGCCAGCTTGCAGCTTCGACATCGACCGGGTGGGTCTTCCGAGCCATCGTTCTTGACCTTCCCGGCAGGTCCCGTCATTCCCTGGTCAGGCGGAGGGTATATGGCGAGCGGTGGGGTCAAATAAATCCGAGGTCTGACGGGACCAAAGAATCTTGCCGGTACAAGGGATAACGATGGGGGAGGGTGATTGTTACGCCTTACGCGTAAGCCGTTAGTACTAGGCGTGTGGGGGTCCGTGCGAATCGTCCCAGGGATATTTCGGTCGCCGGGCTTGTCCTGAGCTTGTCGAAGGCCTCTCTTGAAATGACATTTATTTGTCCAAAACCTCTCCCGTTTTTGTCATTGCGAGGAGCTCGTTTGGGCGACGTGGCAATCTCCTCGCGAGGTAAGGAGGAGATTGGTTCGATGAAGTTATCGTTTCTCGGCTGAGTTCTTGCTGACCTGGTTTCAGTTCAGCCTAGGGCGTGCTTGTTTTCTTACCCCCAAAACCCCCAGCGGGGGATCCGGGGACAACAGTTATCCCCCGGACCCCCTACAAAACAAACAGACCGCAAGAAATCCGGATTACCGTTTTTGTCATGGATAACCCATCAAGGCGATACTGCAATCTTGTCATAAGGAAGGGTGAGATTGGACAAGTACGTTATCGTTGCTTTCATACCGGTAGGGGCACGGCATCGTCGTGCTCGCATATTTAAAAGACCCTCCTTAAACGAAAAAGCCTGCTTGCGCAGGCTGCCTCAAGGGGCCTGAATTCTCATCAGATCAGGGCTTTGAAAAAAAGCTGTACGCTTCGGGTCCCTCGCCTCACGCGACCAAACTGAGGATGAAGGAGGCGATCACAATCACGGCGATCGCGCCGAAGATGATCTGCTGCATACGGACCGAGCGGGCCTGTTGTCTCGAGACCTGTTTCTTCTTTTTCTTCTTTTGCGCCATGATTTAAACTCCAGCGGGGATGATACCACGGCGGGGGAGAATTCGTCCAGCGGATCGAGTTTTTCCGCCGAGGGGAGTTTTTAATCGTAGCGCAGGAGAACCGTAGCCTGCGAAGGAATGCCGCCGTTTGTATTCAGCGCTCCTTCCTGCTATTATAGTCGTACCCACTCGGCTGCATGCATGCCAGCCAGCGCCGAAGAGGGAAACCCACCGAGAGGGTTCTGATTGCAGCCAAGTATTCATCTAAGAGGAACCAATGGGGGTTCGTGCCGAACCGCGCCGCGCGCGGTTTGCTAATTTAAATCATGAAGTAGGACCCATATTGAGGAGGATAATGTTATGAAAAGTTCGTTGAGTTCAGTCAGTTTGATTGGGATCATCGTGATTCTTGCTGCGGCCTTTGGTGGAATAACACCTGCGAAAGCCGAGACGGCTGTATTTATCAATGAAATTCATTATGACAATGACGGTACCGATGTTGGCGAGGCGATTGAGATCGCCGGTCCGGCGGGGACGGACATAACAGGGTGGAGCGTGGTGCTTTACAATGGGAATGACGGAGCGCCATATGGCACCGAAACCTTGAGTGGAGTCATCGCGGACAGCGGGGACGGATATGGTTTTATTGTCCTCAATTTCCCTGTGAATGGTATCCAGAATGGCGCACCTGACGGCCTGGCTTTAGTCAACAATCTGGGTGACGTTGTTCAATTCTTGAGCTACGAGGGCACCTTCCTGGCGGTAGGAGGTCCCGCAGACGGCTTGACGAGCACGGATATTGGGGTGGCTGAGGATGGCGGAACGCTTATCGGCGAATCCTTGCAGTTGACGGGCGTAGGTATGACCGATGATGACTTTTCCTGGACCGCGGCCTCGGCGAGTACCTTTGGGACAGCAAACAATGGACAAACGTTCATTGCTGCGTTTGTGATCACGCCAATCTATGATATTCAGTACACCACCGATGTCTCCGGTGATTCACCCTTCGCTGGTCAAATCGTCAATGTGGACGGCATAGTCAGCGCGGTGTTCCAATACGGCTACTTTATCGAGGATCCTGCGGGCGGAGCTTGGAACGGGTTGTGGGTTTACGACAGCATCAACATTCCTGCGATCGGTGACAAGGTGCGTCTTACAGGTTCAATTGCGGAATACTACAATCTGACGGAGCTCGATTCACCAACTTCCTTCCAGGTTCTATCCAGTGGTAATCCTGTCCCCACTCCTGTGGTACTGGCCACTGTCGATGTGAATCAAGAGCAATGGGAGGGGGTAATGGTGCAGGTGAACGGAGTCACAGTCACGAATCCCGACCTCGGCACCGGGGAATGGTCGGTGAGCGACGGATCGGGGGACGTCGTTATTGACGATAAGGGCAGCTACACATACAGCCCCGCCGATGGTGATGCCCTGGATACCGTCATCGGACCGTTGGATTACTCGTATGGAGCCTTCAAGATTCAGCCAAGGGATGATGCGGATATCATTTTGGGCCTTGATTACACCCCCATCTACGACATCCAATACACAACGGGTCCTTCAGGCGATTCGCCTTACGTGGACCAGATTGATATCATCACCGAGGGCATCGTCACCGCGGTCTTCTACAATGGATACTTCATCGAAGATCCGGCTGGAGGCGCCTGGAACGGTCTGTGGGTCTACGACTTGAATACCCCAGCTCTGGGCGACCTTGTACGTCTGACCGGCACGGTGGTTGAGTACAACAATCTCACACAGCTGGGCAGCCTATCCATTTATGAGATTCTTTCTAGCGGAAACCCAATACCTACCCCGGTTGTCCAATCGTCTGCTGATGTATCGCAGGAGATGTGGGAAGGTGTATTGGTGCGTGTCGAGAATGTAACCGTCACCAACGACTCGCTGGGTTATGGCGAGTGGTCGGTGAGCGACGGCACGGGGGACGTCGTTATTGACGATAAGGGCAGCTACACATACAGCCCCGCCGATGGTGATGCCCTGGATGCCGTCATCGGACCGTTGGATTACTTGTATGGAGCCTTCAAGATTCAGCCAAGGGATGACGCCGATATTATCCAACCCGCACCTCCCCCGGACGTTTTGATCAACGAAGTAGACTCTGACACACCCAGCTACGATACGCTGGAGTTTATCGAACTCTATGACGGCGGTGACGGCAGCACAGCGCTTGATGGATTCGTTGTCGTGCTTATGAACGGAAGCGATGATGCTTCATACGACGCGTTCGACTTGGACGGTTACAGCACCGACGCCGATGGTTACTTTGTCATCGGCACTGTCGCCGGTGCCGATTTATATGTTGCACCAGGCAGTCAGGGTTGGCTCCAGAATGGGGCAGACGCCGTTGCACTTTATGTAGGCGATGCTGCTGATTTTCCAAATGATACACCCGTAACCACTGCAAGTCTGATCGATGCCATTGTCTACGATACCGATGACAGCGACGATGCTGGATTGTTACCCCTCCTCAATATGGCGCAGCCACAGATCAACGAGGATGGGCTTGGAGACAAGGACAATCAGTCCAACCAGCGCTGCCCGAATGGATCAGGCGGTGCCAGGAATACGGATACGTTTACACAGTTCGCTCCGACCCCCGGTGCTGCTAATTGTGTAGTGCCGCTTCCAGATATTCTCATTAACGAAATCGACTCTGACACACCCAGCTACGATGCGCTGGAGTTTATCGAACTCTATGACGGCGGTGACGGCAGCACAGCGCTTGATGGATTCGTTGTCGTGCTTATGAACGGAAGCGATGATGCTTCATACGACGCGTTCGACTTGGACGGTTACAGCACCGACGCCGATGGTTACTTTGTCATCGGCACTGTCGCCGGTGCCGATTTATATGTTGCACCAGGCAGTCAGGGTTGGCTCCAGAATGGGGCAGACGCCGTTGCACTTTATGTAGGCGATGCTGTTGATTTTCCAAATGATACGCCCGTAACCACTGCAAGCCTGATCGATGCCATCGTGTATGACACCAACGATGAAGACGATGCAGCACTGTTGACACTCCTTAATTCGGGACAACCACAAGTGAACGAGGGTGGGAATGGAGACAAGGATAACCATTCCAACCAACGCTGTCCTAATGGTGATGGAGGTGCGCGCAACACTGATACTTACGATCAATGGGCACCTACACCGGGAGCAGAGAACATTTGTGAGATTGTGCTCGAATTTGGTCAATGTGGAGATCCGACCACCGCGATCCATGCCATACAGGGAAATGGAGCAAGCAGTCCGGAAGTCGGAAATATTCATGTCATAGAAGGCATCGTTGTCGGGGATTTCCAAACAAGCGCACATCTGAGGGGTTTCTTCCTTCAAGAAGAGAACGGGGATACCGATGAAGACCCGGCGACATCTGAGGGTATCTTTGTTTACGATGGTTCGGTACCCGCAGTTGACGTACAGGCAGGTGAAGTTGTACGCGTGATGGGAAGTGTAACCGAATACTATGATCTCACGGAACTGACCAGTATCACAAACGCAGAAGTATGTGGCACTGGAATTGTCACTGCCGCTGAAGTTTCCCTCCCTGTGTCGACACTGGATGTGTGGGAGTGGTACGAGGGAATGTTGATCCACGTGCCGCAGACTCTCTATGTCACCGGGAACTACTACCAGGGCCGCTACGGCGAGGTCGATCTTTCGGTGTTCGACCGTCTTGATAACCCGACCAATGTCGTCTTGCCCGGCGCAGACGCTCTGGCGCTGCAGGACTTGAACGACCGCAGCCGCTTGCAGTTGGAAGACGGCAGCACGAGTGAGAACCCGGTTCCGGCGCCATACATGGGCGAGGAGAATACACTGCGCGCCGGCGATACGCTGCCAGGTTTGACGGGGGTGCTGCATTACGGTTTTGGAGCCTACGAGTTACATCCCACTGGAGCGGTAGAATTTGCCAGGGCAAATGATCGCCCTCATGATCCTCCAGATGTGGGCGGCGAACTGAAGGTCGCCAGCTTCAACGTGCTCAACTACTTCAGCACAGTCGATGACGGCGATTGGATTTGCGGACCTTCAGGGGATATGGAATGCCGCGGCGCCGATTCAGCGGAGGAGTTCACACGCCAGCGGACGAAAATCATCAATGCAATCCTGGCTCTTGACGCGGATGTTGTGGGCTTGATGGAGATCGAGAACCATGCCGACGACAACGCAGTGCAGGATCTCGTAAATGGGCTCAACGACATCGCTGGCCCTGGGACCTTTGCCTATGTGGCTACGGGCCCGATCGGCACGGACGCCATCAAGGTGGCGCTGATCTACAAACCCGCTTCCGTCACGCCCGAAGGGACGTTCGCCGTCCTCGACTCGAGCGTCGACCCAACGTTCAACGACACACACAATCGACCCGTACTGCTGCAGACCTTCATGGAGAACGCTTCCGGCGAGTTGTTCTCGGTTGCGGTGAACCATCTCAAATCGAAGGGATCAGCATGTGATGACATCGGCGACCCCGATTTGGGTGACGGTCAGGGTAATTGTAATTTAACCCGCACTTCCGCGGCAATCGCGCTGGCGAACTGGCTGGGGACGGATCCAACAGGCAGCGGTGACCCCGACTTCCTCATCATCGGTGACTTGAATGCCTATGCCATGGAGGATCCGGTAGCAGCACTGCGGGACGCAGGATACATAGATCTCATCCAGGCCTTCTCGGGTGCGGGGGCGTACTCTTACGTATATATAGGGCAGTCAGGCTACCTGGACCATGGATTAACCACCGATACACTGGCGGCTCAAGTTACGGGTACTGCCATCTGGCATATCAACACTGACGAACCGGCCGCCCTTGATTACAACGACTACAACCAGCCCGACTTGTACACCGAGCAGTTCTTCCGGGCTTCCGACCACGACCCGGTGGTCATAGGCTTGAGTCTTATCCCGCAGTGCGCGGGGATGAACGCTACCATCTACGTGAGCCGTGATGGTTTAATCGTCGGTGGGCCGTTCGATGGCCGATCATACAAGCACATGATCCGCGGTACTGCCGCGGATGACGTGATGGTAGGTACGAGTGGTAGCGACTACCTGTTCGGCTTCCAGGGCGATGATGTCATGTGTGGCTTGGGTGGCAATGATGTTCTGAATGGGCGGGAAGGAGACGATGTGCTTTACGCGGGCTCTGGCAACGATGTGCTCATCGGTTGGAAGGGCAACGATATCTTGTACGGTGGCGACGGCCACGACGTGCTGGTCGCATTCTTCGGTGATGACTTGCTGTATGCCGGGGATGGCCGCGATGTCCTCAATGGCGGGCACGGCTATGATGAATGCGATGGCGGAGATGGCCGGGATCATGCTGTGCATTGTGAGGTGAAGACGAACATACCATAGCAATCAACCAGCCCGCTGTATGACAACCAGCGGAGGGAGAGGTGGGCGCCGGGGTTATCCGGCGCCCAATATTAGGGACAATTTAACCTTAAAATTTCCCGCGGGGCATTGATTTTGACCTACTGGAGTGCTAGTATCATCGTACTACTCCTTGGAGGGAGGGCGTAAGATATGGGTGGAGCTGCGAAAGGATACAATCCTTACGTAAACCATTCGTCTTTGCATGCCTTGCAAATCTGAGTCCTCGACATTTGTCGAGGACGTTTTGTTTAAATCCAACGCGGCACAGGAAAGGAGGTCACCAGGGGAGAACTGCGGCATATACCAAACACTCGATAGTAAGACAAACCTTTGAAGGAGAGGAGTAATCGAAATGAGGAGGAAGTATTTTAGTCTGTTCGGTTTGATCGTCATCCTGTCGATGCTGATCGCCTTGCCAGGCTTCGCTCAGGGCGAGATGAAATCCGGCAAGAACCCCTATGTCGTCATCATGGGGCAGGACCCGATTGTCGCTTATGAAGGGGGCATCAAGGGTCTTCCGGCGACGAAGCCTGATGAAGGCGAAAAGATCAACCCCAACAGCGCTCATGTCAAGAAGTACGAGAAGTTCCTCGATAAGGAGCATGGAAAAGCTGCAGAGGGAGCGGGCGTTTCCGATGCAAATGTCGGCTATGACTACGTCTACAGCCTGAACGGCTTCTCCGCGTTCCTGACCGAAGCCCAGGTTGAGGAGATGTACAAGCAGCCAGGTGTGGTCATGGTGCTCGAGGATGTGATGCGCTATGCCGACACCGACAGCACCCCGGATTTCCTGGGGCTGACGGATCCGGCTGGACCCTGGACCAAGGGCTACGACGGTGAGGATGTCGTCATCGGAGTGATCGATAGCGGTATCTGGCCCGAGCACCCCAGCTTCGCTGATGACGGTTCCTACGGACTATCACCTGTTGGACCTTTGCCCTGCGAATTTGGCAATACGGCTCACAATCCTGATGATGCACAATTCACATGCAACAACAAGCTTCTCGGCGCACGTCAGATGTTGGCAACATATCGCTTATACACAGGCGTAGAATCCTACGAGTATGATTCGGCCAGAGATGACAATGGACACGGAACCCACACCGCATCCACAGCAGGTGGAAACGGTGGTGTGGAAGCGAACATGTACGGTATCTCGAGGGGAACAATCTCTGGTATAGCTCCTCGTGCGCGCATCATCGCCTATAAGGGTCTCGGATATCTAGGAGGATACACATCCGACTTAGCGGCAGCCATCGATCAAGCGGTTGCCGATGGTGTTGATGTGATCAACTACTCGGTCGGCGGCGGCGCTGCAGGACCGGGCGCGGATGAGATCGCCTTCCTCTTCGCTGCGGATGCGGGCGTCCATGTCGCCACCTCAGCCGGCAACGCTGGACCGGGCGCTGGGAGCCTTGGTAATCCGGGTACGATGCCTTGGATGACAACGGTGGGTGCGAGCACGCAGAGCCGCTTCTTCGAGGGGACTGTAGTGCTCGGGAATGGATCAGAATATTCTGGAGCTTCGATTACGGGCGGCACTGAACAGCTTGATCTTGTAGACGGGGCAGATTATGGAAACGAGCTCTGTCTTCCCGGCACACAGTTTACGGGTGATATTTCAGGCAAAATTGTCCTATGCCGTCGCGGTGTTTCCGCCCGCGCGGATAAGAGTCGAGCCGTATGGATGGCGGGTGGGGCCGGCATGGTCATGTACAATACTGACGATGTTGGCAACCTGGCAACAGATTCACACTTCGTACCTTCGGTACACATCGACTTGACACCTGGACTAGCGATTAAGGCGTATGTAGCCACTGATCCTGCCCCAACAGCCAAGATCAACGGTGGTGTTGTTTCAGAATGGCCGTATGCGCCCTCGATGACGATTTTCTCGTCGCGGGGACCCAATCCGGTCGTGCCCGATATCATTAAGCCGGATATCACTGCACCTGGCACCCAGATTCTGGCAGGCAATTCACCGACCCCGTATGATGCCTACTCGCTTCCTGGCGAGCTGTTCCAGGCTATTCAAGGAACATCCATGTCCAGCCCAATCGTGGCTGGTGCGTTCGCGCTAGTCAAGCAGGCACATCCCGATTGGAGCCCAGCGATGGCGAAATCTGCCATCATGACCACCGCTTACCAGGATGTGGTCGATAACGACCGCGTCAGCCCGGCGGATCCCTTCGATTACGGTGCAGGACATTTGGATTTCTCACGGCCTGCAAATAGCCCTCAGTCACCCTTTGAGCCTGGTTTGGTGTATGACGCCGGTTTATACGAATACGCTGCGTTTACATGCGGTATGGACTGGGGCGTTTTCACGGCAGGGAGCTGTGTCTATCTGGAGTCGATCGGCGTTCCTACCGAGCCCTATAATCTCAACTACCCGTCTATCGGTATCGCAGATCTACCAGGGAGTCTAACGATAGAACGAACAGTGACAGCTGTGACAGGGCGGAATGGCAATATCGCTTTTCACGCGAAAGTAGATTCTCCGGAGGGCTATGAAGTTAGCGTAAGCCCTTCGAAGCTCAATCTCCGAGATGGCGAGAGTGCGACCTTCACAGTTAGCATTACAAATACTGGAGCACCAAGCGGTGAATGGGCTTTCGGATCGTTAACTTGGAAGGGTGGAGGGTACGATGTCTACAGCCCGATCGCAGTTAAAGCTGCACTCTTCAGCGCACCCGCTGAGATCTCAGGTAGCGGCGAAAGTGACTCGGCGAGCTTCGAAGTAAGCTTCGGCTATGCTGGTGCCTACACTGCTGCTGCGCATGGTCTTGAACCGGCAGTGGTGACCACAGCCAATGTACTTCAAGATCCTGATCAGACTTTCGATCCCAATGATGGCTACAGCAATTTGCACCAGTTCACGCTCGCTGGCGCGGCACATTTCCGTATCGCTATACCGCCTGATGCAACGGAGGATGATGCGGACCTGGACATCTTTGTCTTCGGTCCTGGAGGTGCGTACTACGAGAGCACCGCGGGGGGCACAAACGAACTGATCGATATCAAGAACCCAGCTGATGGGACGTGGGACGTCTATGTGCATGGTTGGGCAGCGCCGGATGGTGATTCTGATTATGACATGTACACCTGGGCTATATCAGCGACACCGGGTGGCAATATGATCATCGATTCGGCCCCGACATCTGCAACGCTCGGAGCAGTCGAGACGATCGATGTCAGCTGGACCGGAGCAACCGCTGGCGAATGGCACCTGGGTGCGGTCTCGCATACCGGTGACGTCGGCTTGATGGGTTTTACTTTCGTGAACGTCGACAACCGCTAGTCGACGTGATCGATTGGTGAAGTCTACAATAGTTATCGCCCACGGGTCTTCCGTGGGCGATAATCTAAAATTCAGTCAAAACAAGTTGATGGATTTACAGGTCTGAGGGCGGGCTGGGTGTGATGAAATCGCCCAGGTCAAGTTGTGGACTATCTTCTTTCTGAATGATGGTCTGTTCACATAAAAAAGGATCTCTCCCACCGCCAGTATGGTAATCGTAGGTCCTACTTTCAAATTCTAAGACGACAAGACTCCCATCCTTCGGCACCTGCAGGTAGGCCATGCCTGGCTGTGGACAGCCGAGCGAGCTGTCGGACCAGACGACCTCCTCGTAGGAGACGAGCGTGATGGCCGAGGTCTCAACCGCTAATCGCTGGGCGAGATCGGCTTTGGCCAGATCGACGATCGTCTCAGCGCCGCCGGGAAGTGCACTTTCATCGGTCACGATTCCCTCCTGGTGAACGGTCGTGGTCTCGGGCGCCTCGATCTCCGGCGCTTCGGTATCCGGCATCGTCGCCGAAGGCTCCGCAGGACCGGCGCTGTCAGAATCTGGGTCAGGCAGCAGAGTCGGTTCAACCGTGCCCGCACAGGCGTTGAGCATAAGCATGAATAGGGCAAGTAGTAAGTGTGTAATTTTCATCATGATTCTAAGACGTTGGTGCGTGCGATAAAGTTCCGCGCACACCTGTCATTATAAGAGATTCATAGGACGAACCGTGGTTCACTTTAGAATGATTGCCCAGCCAATTTTATTGATACCCTCCATGGGTCCGACGGCCTGGCGATGGCGAGCCCGGGCATGAAGCCTCTATCGAGCCGCTGGAGCCGGACCACGCTGGGTGCGCTGGCGTTCATGCTGATCGCCGTGGTGCTCGTTTTTCTGCCAGCCTTCGCCCAGGATGGCGATCCACCACCCGAACGGCGCGTTGTGCACACGGTGGCCGACGAGGGCTTCCTGTGGTGGCTGAAGCAATGGTCGAATGGCGAGCAGATCTGCGAGATACTTATCGGTCACCCCGGTCTGCCTACCTGGGAGGAGGTATCGAAGGTATGTGGGGTAGCGATCTTTGACGAGTGGAATGCCACCTCGCCCTGTACCGAAGCCGTGGATGGGGAGGATACTTCTGACTGCGATGGCCTCTACCTTCTCTACGCAGGCTACCTCGAGGGCGAACGTGTCGTCGTGCAGGAACTGCCCAACCCTTCGATTTCCATCTCCCTCGACGGCTGTGAGGACAACAACCTCTCGCATCTGTGCATTGGCGATCCTGAGTTAATACTGACTGGTTTCGAACCTCTGGAGGGCGAGCAAATCACCGTTGTGCATGTGGAAGTGATGGGGGATGATCCCTTCGAATGTGAGGGTCCCATCTGCCTTATCGAACTGGCGCCTTATGAGAATCAGCAGATGGAGATAATCTTCTCGGCCGATTCCAGCTACGGAGACCAAACGGAGGAGTACACTGCGCTGGTGAGACCGGTGACGATCGCCTGGCCCGAGCGTCCCGGCAAAGAAGTGTGGCAAATCGAGGTGCTCAGCACACAATGGGCGGGTGAGCCTGTAGCAGCCTGTGCGTTCATCTGGGAGTCTTTCCCTCCAGTGGATTCCAAGATAGCCTGGTTGAGGACGCCAGCGGATCCATCCGGACTGGCAACCAATCAACCCTTTGAGCTGCTGGCGGGCCGCTTACTGCGCTGGGGCTTGGTCGAAGCACCGCAATGTCCCTGGGAGGGGCTGATGCTTGATGGCACGGCCAGTGTATGTGGAGTGGAGCAAGCCCAAGACGCGGTGGACGTCTGGCAGGATCGCTTTGATACCCGCATCCTACTCGTAGCAGAGGAAACGGGGATTCCCGCCAAGCTGATCAAGGCCCTCTTCGCCCAGGAGAGTCAGTTCTGGCCTTTAGGATTCCCGGGCGTTAAAGAATACGGTCTTGGTGGTCTGCATTCTGAAGGCGGCGATGCGCTCCTCCTTTGGAATGTCTCCTTTTACCAGCAGTTCTGCCCGCTGGTGCTATCAGAAGAAGCTTGCGCTCATCGCTACCATGAGTTGGACGAGGACAATCAAGAGCTCCTGCGCGGGGCCTTAGCCATTCAGGCTGATGTGAACTGCCCAGAGTGTCCAAACGGGATCGACCTGAATAAAGCTGAACAAAGCGTAGATCTTTTCGCCGAACTTCTCCTGGCGAACTGCGCCCAAACGAGCGAGCTTGTCCGCCAGGTCTCACGCAAAGCGCCGGGCAGCGTGTTCACCTACCCTGACTTATGGCGCCTCACCCTTGCGAATTACAACGCTGGACCAGGCTGTCTGCAGGAGGCGCTCGGGGATGTTAAGCAGGCGCGCGACCCGTTCAGTTGGTCCACGGTTTCACAAGCGCTGGCCGACCTGGAGGCTTGCAGCGGCTCCATTGAATACGTCGAGCGCATAACGAATATTTACCCCTGACGATTGTCTTTTAGGCTCACCCATTGATAAGCAAAGGTTTGATTCTGTGGTATCTGATCGCTCTCGACACATTCCCTGAGAGTTTTTAGTAAACTTTGAGCGGCGTTTTGTCGGACGATTGTGGGGGATTCGTCCGGCGCAGCCGTTCAAGACCCTACAGGAACGCCCGCCGGGTTTGTGAATTATCCCCTGGTTCTGCTAATCTGTCAGTGTCACGTCGTCGAGACGCGCGGGGCGTCGAATGTTGTGAGGCGTTACGTGGGTAGATGTGCGGCTCGGAGTCAGAGGAGGATGAGCATGTTCAAATTGAATCATCGCCGCGTCACACTCCTGATCACACTCGCTGCCGTTGGGCTTGCCCTCGGCGGCTGCAACATGCCGGCGCATAGTGTCCAGCCGGATGTCGAGACGCCCGCGCCTCTACCCGTGGATACGGCAACGGTTGAGCCGAGCCTCGAACCCGCCGCGGAGCCGCAGACGCCTGTGATCTGGGACGATGATGGCAGTCCGGATGGCGTGATCGCGCTTCTCTACCTGCTCAAGGACCCCGGATTCAAAGTGGAGGCGATCACGGTCTCATGCGGCGAAGCCCACCCGGAGTTGTTCGCCCGGAACCTGACGCGCATGCTGGCGCGGCTGGGGAGAACGGGGATACCGGTCGCCGCTGGGCGGGCGACGCCGCTGGAGGGGGACAACGCCTTCCCGGAGGCGTGGCGCGCGGCGACGGACGACTTCTGGGGCGTCGCGCTGCCGACTGCGGAACAGGAAGACGAGTCGATCTCCGCCGCCCAGCTTATTATCGACACGGTCAGAGCCTCCTCTGAACCCATCACAATCCTGCTCACCGGAAACCACACCAACCTTGCAGAGGCGCTCAGGCAGGATCCTTTGATCGCTGAGAACATCGCGGTTGTGGAGATCATAGGCGGGGCGCTGGATGTTCCGGGGAATATCGCCAGTGACTATCCGGACATCCCAAACGAAGTGGCGGAGTGGAACATCTGGGTGGATCCGGTCGCGGCGGCTGATGTTTTTGCTTCCTCGATCCCGTTGCGGCTGATGCCGCTGGACGCGACCAATTATGTGGTCTGGACGGAGGCGGATGCAGCCGCGTGGGAAAAGTCGCCCGAGGGAGAGATGGCTGCCGAGATCCTGCGCTGGATGCTGCGTTCGTGGTTCCCTGAAGGGGTGTACGCTTGGGACGTCGTCGCGGCCGCGGACATGACAGGGGCTGAGATCTGTCAGCACAGCGATCTTGCGATCCGCATAGCCACGCAGCCCGGCGATGAACAGGGGCAGATGATCGTGGAGCAGGGAGAACCTCCGAACGCGAGCATCTGCCTGACTCCGGATGTGCATGCTGTGAAGGATGTGGTGCGGCAAGCGTTTCAGACGCAGTGAAAATCCGGCGCGCCCGAGGCCGCCGGGGATGGGCGGCCTCTTTCATGGTTGATGTCCCCTCCCATAGTATTCGGGTGATGTTCCAACAGATAGCTTCTGATAGCTCTCAGCGCATTACTTGAGAGTTTTTGAGTAGACTTTGAGAGGCGTTTTGGTGGACGATCGTGGGGAATTCGTCCGGCGGGATCATTCCTAAATGGTTATGCTAAACCCTGCTAAAATGTGACCCGATCTGGGCGAGACAGGCACAGGAGGCCTCGATGACCGAGACGGATATTCAACCCAACAAAGAACCAAAGGAAACGCTGGATTTCAGCCGCAAGGTGAAGCGGGCGCTCGAAGTGACATCCATTGCGCTCTTGCTGGGGCTGGGCGTGGAGATTCTCTTCTACAGTCATCCCTTTGGGATTAACTTCCCCATCTGGGCTGCGCTCAGCGCGGCGGCGCTGTTCATCACCGCCCGTCTGGAAGGGGTCCAACCCAGCCGCTGGGAATGGCTGCTCGTCATTCCGATTCTCTTTCTGAGTGGGATGGCGGTGATGCGCCTGGAGCCGCTTACGGTTTTCCTCAGCGTGGTCGGGACGTGTATGTTGTTCGCGCTGTGGGTGAGGGTCTTCCGTGCCGGACGGTTGATCGACTTCGGCTGGCTGGACTTCGCCGTGGCAGTTATCATTCCACCGCTCGAAGCGCTATTCCGCCCCTGGGCGACGATGACGGAAGCCTGGAGGCGGGCCGTTGGTGAAAAGGGAGGGCGCAGCCGCGGGCTGTCCATCCTGCGCGGCGTGCTGCTCGCGCTTCCCGTGCTTGCGGTCTTCACAGCCTTATTGGCGGCGGCGGACTTTGTCTTCGGTGATCTGGTTGAAGAGGCGCTGCGCTGGCTGAACATCGAGAAGCTGCTCGAATGGGTTGGACGCGGCGTGGTCGTTGTCCTGAGCGCGATCTTCATGCTCGGAGCGTTGGTGATAGCGCTGCTCGATCCCGGTAAACGCGCGCTGAACGGCGAGGATAAACCGCTGCTGAAACCCTTTGTCGGCTTCCTTGAGTCGACGATCGTGCTCGGCGCGGTCGATCTGCTTTTTGCCCTCTTCGTGGTCGTGCAGTTCCGCTACCTGTTTGGCGGGGAGGCGAATATTACCGCCGCCGGCTACACATATGCCGACTATGCCCGCAACGGCTTCGGTGAACTGGTGTGGGTGGCGTTCCTGGGCATGGGTTTAATAATGGCGCTGGGATATTTTGGCAAGCGGGGAGAGAGCCGCCAGCGATCCTGGTTCAACGGCTTAAGCACGGGCTTGGTGGTGATGTTGGGCGTGATCCTCGTATCGGCATGGCAGCGGCTGCTGCTCTACGAGGGGGCATACGGTTTCACCGAGCTGCGCACCTACACGCATGTGTTCATCCCCTGGCTGGCGCTGCACCTGGTGGTCTTCTTAGTCCTGCTTTTCCGCGGGAACCTGCGCCGCTTCGCGCCGTTCGCCGCGCTGGGCACGCTGGGATTCGTCATCACGTTAAATTTGCTAAACGTCGATGCCTTCATCGTGAGTCAGAATGTGAAGCGCTTCGAGCAGACGGGTGAGATCGATCAGGTTTACCTCAATTATTTAACGGATGACGCCGTCCCCGGGCTGGTCGAGTTCGCCCGGGTTGCGCCGGAGGGCATACGTGAGGAGTTGCTGGTGAGCCTGGCTTGCCGCCGGGCGATGCAGGGAGATCGTCAGGAGAATCTGGATTGGCCTTCCTGGCATGCATCTCACGCGCGGGCGCTGACCCTGCTGGATGGGCTTGAGGGGTTGGATGCGTATACAGTCGAGTTTGAGGATTGGAGTTGGATTGTCAGTGGTCCGGGTGTGGAGAAGGAGTACTGTCATTATAGGTATTGGGATTGAGGTTTGGTAGGGTTGCGTTGGGGTACGGCATCGCCGTGCCCTTTTCTGGTTAATTAACCATGTTATGTATAGAACGTGCTGACAAGAATTTCTTCCCACGTTGGTGGTGGATTGTTGGTTTTGTGTGGAGTGCGGAAGCTCTGCTTCCGGCCTCTTGCTTTGCCTGCGCGATGAGGTTTGCGCATGAATGAGTAGATAGGCTTTTGCAGAAGTGATGAATTCGTTCTAAATTTTTATCCCCCCTCTTAATCCCCCCTTGGAAAGGGGGGATGCTGGGGGCGGCATGCCCCCAGACCCCCAGGCAAACGCGCTCCGCTCATCGCGATGAAAAATAGGTTGTTGGAAGACTGCCTACTCAGCCGGCGAAGGAGATCCTCGGTCCTCCCCCTATTGCTCGAGCTTAGCTTTCAGCAATCTTCCCAATCAAGCTGCGGTAGGTAAGCGTCCAGGAGCCGGTGATGAAGGTGCGCATGATGCCGCTGGCGACGAGCAGTGCAGGCAGGTAGAACAGGATCCCGATCAGAGTCACCGATAGACCCGCAACAGTGCTTGTCTCCGTACCCACGACCAAACCGGTGATGAAGGGCAGGACCATCAGGATGAAGGGGATGGCCAGGACAAGCCCGATGACGAAACCGCCGACGCCCAGGATCAGTCCCATCACGATCACCTTACCCAAATTGGAGCGGAATACATCCCAAGCGCGTTGGAAGGCGGCGAAGATGTCGAACTCTTCGACGATCAGGGCAATCTGCGCGAGCAGGGTGTAGATCGAAAGGGCGATGCCCAGCGGGATCAATAAGCAAAGGAACGGGATCAGGCAGATCAACCCGACCCCATCCGAGAGGATTGTGAGCAGACCGCCACCGAATACCAATGGGACGATCACCACCAGGGAAGCTACTCCAAGGATAAGCTGGATTACGAGCAACTTCCAAAAGTAGCTGATGCCTTGCTGGAAGGCGCTGGCCAGCGTGACCGTCTCGCCGGTTTCGGCCATATGGAAGCCGGCGATCAAGCCGCCGTTGCCGATGACGGCCAGCACCCAGAAAATCAGCGCCATCAGAATGAGACCGCAGATGACGGCGATGCCGATGGCGATCAAGGTCTCCTCGGGGATGCCCTGCAGCCAATGTTCGATCTGGGGGAACTCGCTCCCGCCGGTTTGGTATTCAAGGATGCGGCTGATGTTGCTTGAACCCCGGCTGCCCCCGCCGCTGGAGCAGTTGGCCAGGATGCCCAGCACCCAGAGACCCTTATGCTTCCAGGTGATCTCCCAGGCGCGTTTGAAAATGGCGGATATATCCATGAAGGTTTCCTTTTCTAAGTAAGGTTAGTGTATGGAGATACTGTACAACAAAAGGAGGGGGTTACCGGAGGGTTACTTTCTTATTTAGCTGACAAGTAGCCTACGTGGGTTGTAGAAAATCTAATCGTCCAAAAGGGTTTACAGTGATTGTTGAATCCCCAAAAGTGCTAGTCTTAAATATTACTGTCACAGCATTGGATATTGTAGATTAAAGTATTTATTATAAGAATGACCGTTCTAAAAAGTAAGTTGTGACCGGGTTTGATTGGATTTGGATAGGTTAAGGTGTGTTTGACGAAGGGTGTTATCGGTATCTGTTGGGTGTGGATCCCTGTTAAAAATGAAAATAGGCTGTCCGAAAAGATCAGCCCCTACAGGATCTGATGTATTAATTGTGGATTGTGATTTGGCTACGCTTTATCAGCGATGACCCAGGCGGAGGTGTTCTCGCGTTCGACGGCGGCATCCGCGCCCATCCCCGCCAGCCTCTCGGCAATGCGTTCGGCGCGCACGAAGTGGCTGCGCATAAACGCTATTTTCTCAGCGATGGCGATGAGCTTGACCGCGAAGCGATCGATATCCGGCTCCTCGATCACCAGCCGCCCCCCCGGCGCAAGCACACGCCAGAACTCGGCCAGGCTCGATCCCTGGTCTGTGAGATGGTGGTAGGCGTCGACGACGATGATGCGCTCGAAACTCCCATCTGGAAAGGGCAATATCTCGGTGTGACTCCCGACCGCGTCGAAGCCCCCTTTTGCATGAGCCTGTTTAAGCATCTTGAGCGAACTATCGGCGATCACGATCTGATCGATCTGATCGCGCAGCCGTTCGGCGATACGACCCGTTCCACCGCCGGCGTCAAGCAGCCGGCCAGGCGCGGGCAGCCCGGTGACTTCGTTCAAGCGGAAATCCGCCGGAGGGCGGATCAAGCGGTCATATAAGGGGGCAAGCAGGTCGAAGTGGTCCAAGGTTGTGTGTCTCCTTAATGGCATTGAGTGTACCGCAAAATGGTGTGGGTGAGGGATCGCTTTTTCTTTTCTTCCCCCCTATTGTCCCCCCACTGGGGGGACTGTGGGGGACTCCACTCCCCCACACCCCCCGGATCAAACATCAAGCTCTCAGCTCAAAGCAGCCATGCAAATCTTAGGAGGATGAAGCATCTTTATCTCGGACTCTTTTTTATATTGAAACGCAATCCGGAGTAGATTGGGCAGAGCATTCTGGATGCCTGCGCATTCGCCGCACGTCAGCCGTCCGTCAGCCAGAAAGTGACTCATTCAAGACTGTTTTTGTTAGGATAGGGGCAGGTACTTGAGAAGAACTATCCTGAAGCGGATGGAGGTAAAGACGGATAAATGGCTGAGCAAAAGAAAATACCCTGGTTTTTATGGCCTTTCGTCGCGCTATGGCGGCTGGTGACCTGGATTCTCGAATTGACGGGACGTTTCGTCGCCATCCTGCTCGGGCTCGTATTCATGGTCGTCGGTGCCATTGTGACATTGACGGTTATTGGAGCGATCGTCGGCGTGCCGATGTTCCTGTTCGGCGTGTTGCTTGTTTTTCGGGGGCTATTCTAGCGGGAGAGCTCTGACCTGTGCAGTTTGCAGGGGAGACGCGTAGAAATCGTCAATTTTCAATGCAACTTCTCGCACGCGTTTACGTAGATATATACAGAGAATAAATTTACGGAGGAAGTAGAAATGACTGAGGAAGTAAAACGATTGTATCGATCGCGTGAAGAACGAATGGTAGCTGGAGTCTGCGGCGGTCTGGCGGAATACACAAATCTTGACCCCACGATCGTTCGGTTATTGTTTGTTGGGGTCTCTATCCTGGGCGCTGCGCCGGGTATGGTTTTGGCCTATCTGGCGATGATGATCGTTGTGCCGGAGGAACCAATTATCGAAGTGCCGTCGGGATCCGAGTAGACATTGTCCGCAAGCATGACACCCAAGGTGTCATGCGCGGCGGCGGATGCCGGCATCCAAGGCACTTCGTTTTGAGGGGCGGGTCACTAACCTGCCCCTCATGTTATTAAATTCACTCCAAATACTGCAGTATGTTAGCGTGGTAATCCCATAGTTACAAAAAGCCAGGAGCCTCGAGATGAGCGCTCCTGGCTGTGGTTACATAGATCTCTCAAAATTCAGGCTTTGGTCGCCTCGATGTAGGCTTGTCCATAGAGGTGACCCTGGACGGCGTAGGCGTAAACGGCTGTGAAAATTAACCCGACGAAACAAAGGATGATCCCAAATCCCGCAAGGAATCCGGCGACGATTGTGCCCAGTAAGGCGAGAAAGTAGGCGTTCGGTGCGGCGCGGACGTGGGCGATGATGTTCTTAGGGTTGATCGCTGCGCCAAGGTCATCGCTTGCAGCCAATTCGCCCACTGCTGCTGGGAAGAAGAAAGCCAGGGCCAACCCATAAATCAGGGCGAAACAGCTAAAGCACATCGTGACGACGGTGTATAAGGCGGCGGCAGATTCGCTATCGATCAATGAATCGAAGATCGCCATCGGAATGGAGATGAACATCAGCGGCAGCGCGTACACAAAGCCGATCACGAACATCTTAAGGCCGAGCACGAGAATGCCGCCGAAATCCGCCCAGTCTGGCAGGGGTTCAGCATCCCCGCGTATGACGCGCCGGGTGAGTTCAACCATCCATCCTATGAGTGCGAACTGGCCAATGAGCGGAATGAGTGAAATCACGGCAGTTAGGACGATCTTCTTGATCCAATCCTCATCCTGGAAGGGAAATGAAAACGATAAACCGAAGTCCATGTTTGTATCCTCCTCGTTCAACTAATTGCCAATTCTATCATCATTATTACTGCTGCGAACTCGAGCGTGTTCATTTCATGCGTTACGGCTTAATAGGAGTCAGAGGGGCGCCCTTTCGTATCCGCTATTCTAATTCGCGCCATGACCCATCTACAATGTCCTCGTCCTTGGTCACTTCTGGCACAAACAGGCGTGAAAATATCCAGGAGGCGGTCATCGTCGGCAGCAGCTGGGTTCCAGGGATCAGGCTTTCGACCACAGTAACACCGCGCAAGGGAGAGAGACCGAGGTGGCCGAGCAGAGTCCAGGCTATGGGCGCGGAGAGGAAATCCAGGCTCATGTCGAGCAGATCCAGCAGGATGACCACGATCAGCGGTGTTGCGCGCAAGGCGGAGAGGAAACCCGCTCCCTCTGGTAGCTTGATTCTCCTTACACGCCATAGCACCCATGCCAGTAGAGCAAGCGCCAGAGCCAGTCCTGCCCCGGCGATCAGGGCGAACGCGAGCAGCCAGGTTCGCCAGTCGATTTCAACCATAGTGCCTCCAGGATAGTTTCATTCCGTCAATTCCTGACGTTGAAAGATGGCTAGGGCCAGTCCGATCAAGCCAAAGATCCAGATGGCCAGAATTAGCAGCGAGAACCAGAAGCCGGGCGCGGTATTGAGCGGCGACATGCCAGCCGTGATGGCGAACTCGGCCTCGCCGCGCAAAAGCCAGGAATGCACGTTGCCCAGGTTGTAGCTGGGCGTGAACTTGTACAGGTTGATCAGCGACGGACGGTTGAAGATCGTGCCGAGCAGGCTTAACATGCCCAGCGAAACGGCGTCGAGCACCGAGAAACCGAAGCTGACCATCAAGCCACCCAGAATCGAGCGAGTGGTAATAGCAGCTATGGCGGCGTAACCGGCCAGAACTGCCAGCGAAAGCAGTACGATAAAGATCGTCTTCACCGAATCGAGCAGGAACGATCCCAAGACCTGCGAGTTAAGATCGGGTCCATAGGGCAGGCCGTGGATGCGATGCCCGATAGAAGGCCCCAGCGCCGAGATCAGTGCCGTCAGCGCCAGGGAGACCAGCACCAGGCTGACCAGCGCTGCCATCTTGGCCAGGATCAGCTTCCAGCGCTGCGTCCGCGGAGCGATGTTCTTCCAGGTGTGCCACTGGTATTCGCCGGCGAAGACAACGGCCATAAAAGCCAGCGGCAGCATGCGCCCGAACAGGTTGGCGGGGAAGGTGATCACCATGTTCCAGGCGGTCAGGCTGTCCGCCGACCAGGAACCCGAACCGAAATATTCCACGCCGGCTTGCATCGTCGCCGAGATCAGGCTGAGCAGAATCATAACGGTGTGGAATGCGAACAAGCCGATTGGGAAAATCCAGACCAGGAAACTGGTCAGCTTGAAGTTGGCAGAGACCTTGCGCCACTCGGCGCGGTAGAGGTTATTCATCCGCACCTTCCTTCTGGTTTGTAACGGTGATGAAAAAATCCTCCAATGATTGTCTCTTCTGTATGACTTGAAAAATCTGTACGCCGGCCTGAACGAGGGCGGCCACGACAAGAGGGGCCTGATCCGGGTTGAGCGAGAGCGTGAGCCAGTCCCCGTCATCACCTTCCGTTGGGGCGATAGCTTCGCTCCAGCGCTCGGTGAGGACCTGTCGTGCCATTACAATCGGTTGTGCCTGCAATCGCATCTGACCGACTTCACCTTGCAGCAAGGTTCCCACGGGCCCTTCGCGCAGCAACAAGCCTTTGTTGATGATCACTACGCGATCGCAGACCTGTTCGACCTCATTGAGCATGTGGCTGGAGAGGAAGACGGTCTTGCCCTGCTTGTGGGCTTGATCGCGGATGAAGCCGCGCATCTCCTGGATGCCGCCCGGGTCGAGGCCGTTGGTGGGTTCGTCGAGGATCAGCAATTCGGGGTCGTTCAGCAGCGCGGCCGCCAGACCTAGGCGCTGCTTCATGCCGGTGGAAAAGCCGCCGACCGGCTGCCTGGCGCGCTCGCTTAAGCCGACCGATTCGATCAGTTCGGTGATGCGGTCTGGTTGATAGGAACCGGCTGTGCGATCCAGCACGACCAGGTTATCCCAGGCGCTCATGAATGCGTAGAAATCGGCACCTTCAACCATCGCACCAACCCGCTTGCGCGACTCCAACGAGCAGGTCGGTTTACCGAATAGGAAGGCTTCACCAGCACTGGGGCGGATCAAATCCATCAGCATGCGGATGGTCGTGCTCTTCCCGGCGCCGTTGGGGCCCAGGAATCCGAAAACCTGCCCGGCTTGCACCTCTAAGTCGAGGTCGATAACGGCTTCGACGGCTTTTTTCCCCTTGCCGAAGGTTTTGGAGAGGCCGCGGATTTTAATGGCTGGTGTGCGGTCTATGAGGGTTGCATCGTTGCTTTTGATCACAAGAACAGCTTACCCGCGTACTGTCTCTTTGCCAATGGGAAATCGGGGGATGTTATGCTCGTGTCTCCAACGGAAGAATCCGTATCGAGCCTCCAGTAAGAACCCGCCGAGAGGCGGGTTCAATTAGGTGGATCTATGAAAGGAGAAACTGGTCCAGGGTCAGCGATGAAGTTCGCTGTCTTCTCTAACCCTATAGCCCAAAGGGATAGCCCACCG
>CAYLOO010000010.1:0-48610 GCA_964385355.1 uncultured Anaerolineaceae bacterium | reverse complement strand
GACGGAGGTGGTGGCTTTGTAATCCTCATAGTCAGCCTGACCACCCCATTTTTCATCAGCTCGTTTTTCAAGCATAGGAACGCCGCTCACACGGGTCAACAATATTGTGATAAATATCGGCGAGATCAAAGCAACCCACTGCCAGCCAACCAAAACAGGTAAAGCAATGATCATTACCCCGATCCAGAGCACGATTTCTCCAAAATAATTAGGATGACGGGACCAGGACCATAATCCGGATTGGATGAATTTTCCTTCATTGGTTGGGTCTTTGCGGAAGTCGCTCTTCTGCCTATCCGCAATGGCTTCCAATCCAAAACCAAATGCCCAAACCAGAAGACCGATTATTGCGAAAATATCGAAATCAACGCGCTTTTGCGATGTCACAACAACCAGGGCCGCAGCCAGCGAGAAAGTTACCCATAATCCTTGAAGTGTCCAGGTTTGCAGGAATCTTGGAAAAGATTGCTTGATCTCCCGGAACCGTCTGTCCTCGCCGGCCTTTTTAATGCGCTGATATAAAAATGTTCCCAGACGCAAAGCCCAGATCGCTACCATACCCAGCAGCACCCAGGATCGAAAATCCTTTACCGGGCTGAGGACAACTGCAATTACCATCACCGTGATATAGGTGATGCTCCCGGTCAGATCAAAGAATTTTTCAGTCTTATTAATATATGCTGGAATAAAAACAAGCCATTGGATCAAGAATGCCACTGCTATTCCCAGGGCATAGATTGGCATTCCTCCTACTTTATATCCTCCCTGACTGCCAGCCAAAGCAACACCAAGACCCAGCAGCACAATTACCAGGATTCCGATATAGTATCGTAAATTCTCTTTAGACATTTTTCTTTCCCTTAGGTATATTTATTTGTTGTTTTCTAAATTTTTGAAACTATCGCAAAACCGACCGCTCCCGGTCCAAGATGGGCGCCGATCACGGGCGTTATATCCATTGAGAAGATCTCACCTTCCGGTAAAATTTTCTCGATTTTCTTTTTGAATTCCTCAGCTTTCGCATGGGCATTGGTGTGCAACAATGCGAATCTTTCTAAGGGGATACGGGCTTCCAGCAGAGAAATTAGTCTTTTTTCAGCCCGGAAGGACGTCCTGACCCGATCCGATCCCGGTTGGCCATCTTTCATTGTTAAGATAGGTTTGAGTTGGATCAAACTTCCTATGCCTGTCATAAACCTATTCATGCGGCCGCTGCGGCGCAGGAATTCCAGCGTATCCAGACCAGCAGTAACAAAAGTCCTGGAGCCAAGGCTGTCCAATGCGGACAGAATCTCACTTGATGTTTTGCCTTCAATTGCCATCCTGGCAGCCAGTTCAACCTGAAATCCCGTTCCGATAGATAACTGCCCTGAATCCCTGACAATCACCTTGGCTCTTTGAAATTCCTTAGCAGCCGTCCTCGCCACATCAATAGTCGCGCTTAATTTTTCTGATATATGAATTGAAATGATCTCCTCCACCCCCTCATCAACCAGTGTATCAAATGCTTGAGTAAAAGCGGCTGTGCCGGGTGTGCCTGTAGTGGGGTGAGATGGATAATCAGCCAGCCGGGAATAAAATTCCCGGCGGGAGATATCAATGCCATCCAGATAACTCTGTTCACCGATATTGATATACAAAGGGATCACTGTGACACCCAAAGAATTAATAACCTCTTCTGGTAGATCACAGGTGGAATCCGTAACGATTTTGATTGCTATGACTCGCTCCTGATAAAACTTCCTGAACTTGTAAATACTGATAATCAATGCCACTACAAGATAAAACACCTGCCCAAGCAGAAGTTGCTATAAAAGCCGATCCAGCTTGGCTGACCTTAATGCCTATAAAAGCCCAGATCAGAACCAAAATATATGATGTGTCATTTTCCATCCATATAATAGATTCTACACAGGAGCTAATGTACCAGCAAAAATTAGCCAAGCAAGAATAGATTTCGACACTAGGCTAAGGATAATATATACACGTTCACCAAAGAGATAATCTTCCCAGCGTCCTACTTTTTTGTATTGCAATACCATATTTATGGCAAAGATATTGAAGAATACAAAAAGAGTGGGAATGATCGCATAAACAAAAACTGGCGGCTTTGCATCACCTGAGCTTACAGAGCCAATGAAATAGATGAAGATCACTATCCATGGGAAAATGCCTGCAATACTTCCATAAATGAATGATGTCCAATTGGTTTCTTGTGTTTTCTGGTTGTGATATTCCATCATAATGCCAAAGAGGTTCATCATGGCATTGATGCCAAAGATTAGAATTATTGCACCCAGATCCCATATGCCTGAGAGCATACCGATTAACACTATCATGAGAGATGAACTCAAAGCATATTCATAGAACCGTGTCGGGTTCTTTCCCAATTTTAGGTTTTTAACATAGATGTTGTTACCTATAGTCGCTAAATAGAAATGAGCTATAGCTGAGATGAGCAAAAAGACGCCTACCGCAGGACCAAAACGAAGCTCGTAAAGAAGCTTTGGTTCAGGCATCAGTGAATAAGTCTCTGTATTGAAGTTGAGGAAATTGCTATAAATCGGGTAAGTAGTGTCATTGCTCATGATAATCATGAAGATTCCTTGGATAAAGTGGAGGAATCCCATAATAATGTTGAAGCGTTTTAGTTTGGAAAATTTTTCTTCAGTAATTGAAGGTGTTTCGTTAGCCATTGTAATTTTCTCCTTATTAAATGAGTAAACTACCCCGCAGCAAGCTGCGGGGCTTTATCCAGCGGAATGATTGAACATGGGGGTTGCCACCCCCAAACCCCCGTTGACCATTCATCCCCACAGCAAGCTGTGTGGTATTCTGGCTATCTTTCATAAATTTGATTTGGTATTATTGATCTAACTCTCTCACTTACCAAGGTGAACACACTAAATATACACCTTCACCCAATATTTGTCAAGGAGCTGTATACTTATTCTTGACAATATCTTGATTATAGTTTAAACTATATCTATAATTAAGGCAAAACAACCAATGATTATATCAAAAAAACCGCGTTATAACCTCAATCTGATCGTCCAGGAGACTGGACTTAAAGCAGATACCATTAGAGCCTGGGAGCGCCGGTATGGCCTTCCTCAACCAAGTCGAACTGCTGGTGGACACCGCCTTTATTCTGATTATGATTTACAGATGCTGAATTGGTTATCCCAGAGGCAAAAAGACGGTATGCGGATCAGCCAGGCTGCGATCAACTTGCAGGAACTCATTGAAGCTGGCGAAGACCCATTCCAGCCCCCTATTAAAACAGCCCTTCCTGCAATCATGGCCCAAGATCCGGGAGCGCGGGATTCACTTGAAAAATTAAAAGACCAGTGGCTTGCGTATTGTTATCAATTTGAAGAAGCGAAGGCAGAACAGATCCTTTCCCAGGCATTTGTTCAATTCCCGGTTCCTGCTGTCTGTACTGACTTAATCCTTCCTGGCCTTAGAAAAGTTGGAGAAGAATGGTATGCAGGAAAAATAACTATCCAACAAGAACATTTCACCTCCGAGATCGCTGGAAGAAAATTGCAGTCCTTGATCTCCACAGCCCCAAATGCGGTTCACTCTCAGAGAGTATTAATTGGCTGCCCTCCTGGTGAACAACACACCATTCTTCCTTTAATGATGACGCTTTTGCTAAAAAACCGGGGTTGGCAAACTATATATTTGGGTGCTAATGTTCCCCTTATCGAACTGCAAAACACAGTTGATGAGTCGGGAGTTGATCTGGTCATTTTGAGTGCTAATCGTCTTATCACCAGCGCTGCCCTATTCGATACGATCAACCAGCTGGCTGGCAGCGGAATTCCAGTAGCTTTTAGCGGTTGGATTTTTAATCAGGTTGAGGGATTAATAAATCAATTCCCAGCTCTTTATCTTGGAAATGATCTTGGGGCAGCAGTGAATTCAGTGGAAGATTTTCTCCTCAATCCAACCAACCTATCCCTGAATAATCCTCTGGAAAATCCTTACCCAGAGCTTATTCAGAAGTTTGACAATATTATTCCCCAATTAAATCAGATAATCCTCACAGAATCTGAGAAGCGGGGGTTATCTCTTCCCGCAACCAACATCCTCAATGCGAACGCAGACTTGACAGGTGATATCCTGGCAGCTTTGAGCTTAGGAAATATTGATTATTTGATCCCAAACCTGGTCTGGACCTATAATCTCTTAGGGAAACGGAATCTCAATGGAAACACCTTTGAGACATATATATCTGTTTATTTATATGGCATAGAGGAAATTCTGGGAAATTCAGCCAAACCCATTATTGACCTCTTAAAGAATCTTGATGGGGTAAACCCAGTTAAATGACAATGAAGATATTGATGACTGGGGGCACAGGATTAATTGGATCCGCTTTGACTGCTTCCCTAAAAAAAGATGGCTACCAGATTAGTGTGGTCAGCAGGACACCCGATCGTGTTGGAGCAGGCCTGAACGCCATTTCCTGGGATCTGGACAAGATCACCCAGGAGATCAACACATCAAACATTGTCATCAACCTGGCAGGCGAAAGTATAGCCGGAGCATCTCCTTTATCCATGCGCTGGACTGATAGCAGAAAAATCCGGATCAGATCCAGTCGCACCCAGGCTGGCAAAATATTGCTTCTGGCCATTCAACAATCCACCAGGAGACCAGAGATCCTGATCCAAGCCTCAGCAATAGGTTACTACGGCAATCTAGGAGAGCAACCAGCTGTTGAGAGCACACCTCCCGGAACTGATTTCCTGGCAGAAATCTGCCAATCCTGGGAAGATTCAACCTCAGGCGTGGAACAGCTTGGCGTCCGAAGGATCGTCACCAGGTTTGGTCTTGTCCTCAGCCGAGACGGGGGATTGCTGCCACTTTTAGCCCTGCCCTTCTTTTTCAATCTCGGTGGACCTTTGGGCAGTGGCATCCAACCAATGTCCTGGATTCATATCGCGGACGTGATCCAGTCCTACCGCTATTTCATTAATAATGCCAGCACTCATGGTGTCTATAATTTAACTGCACCTACGCCTGTTCAAAACCGGATATTTTCTACAGCATTAGCACGCTCGCTCAACCGCTCTTGCTGGTTGAAGATCCCCGCTTCTGTTCTGAGATCCGCCCTGGGTGAGGCATCGACTTTGGCCCTTGATGGTCGAGAAGTGCTACCCCGGCGCTTACTTGAATCTGGCTTTAACTTTCAATTCAAACTCATTGACAACGCCCTTAAAAACCTATACCAATAATCTACATTCTTATTGGAGAAAAATTATATGAAAAAAGAACAAGAACCATCAACTGAGAAAACGATCACTCGACAGGATATAAAATCTCTCTGGATTGGCATTCTTTTCAGCCTGGGTATTAAATACACCTCTGTATATGATGGCATAAAGGAATCTATAGAATCATTACAGGAATAAAAATATTTATAAAGTTTTCAGTAGATATTGGAATATTTTGTAAATATACAGCCTAATGCAATGCTCCTCACGGTCAAAAACCGCTGACGTTTTTTGATAATATTAATGTTCACTAGTTTTACCTGCGTTCTTTAAGTTTTCATGTCCGTTTTTTGCCGGTGAGCATCACCGTTATCGCCTGACTTTCAGTCAGACGCCGGCCTTTTTGTCCTTCTCAGTTATTCAGCGGCCTGATCTCATGTCAGATGGCCGGATTTTCCATCCCCAGTTTTCCCCCATTTAGAGGGCAAATCTAAGCGGTTTTTGGTTATATTGCCATCTATTCTAATCAATCCTTTTGCTGGTTGCACCGAGATTGCACCAGGAAATATCCCCCAATCGACTGGTTTGGCGGCTCGATTTTTAATTTTAGGTTCTTAACCTGGTGAATCCCGACAATTCTTTCATAATGATATTATTCCTGATCCTCCACATAGGTTGTGATTCTAAAGATTGCGCATACAATCAACTTATGCAACCCGGGATACAATCCCACTCTCCAAACATCAAGTTGGGATGAAAAGATTATTTCTTTCCATATTTATTGTCTTATCGCATCGCCCCCCCCCTGGATCCGATTGTCCAGGACGGGAAAGCCGCAGCCACCCCTACCCCCAAAAATTATCATGCAAAGGAAATTTTTATTTTTAATAAAGAACGGAGCAATAATATATCGCGCCCAAGGAGATCCTCATGAAAATTCATCGATTTCCCTTACTGATTTGTTTATGCATTCTGTTATTCCTGCCTGGAATAGGACAATCCTCACTAACCTACGCCCAAGCTCTTATCTTTGAAGATTTTTTTGATGATCCTTCCTTGCCTGATTGGCAGCATGCTGACCAGGTTTACGTCGAGGATGGAGTGTTGGTTCTTCCCGAGGGAGGATTTGCTCATCATCCCGAGAATTGGTCCAATTTTAATGTATCTTTCAGGGCAGAATTTTCTGGAAACGGTGAATTGATTATCCAATATAAATCCGGTTATCAGCTATTATTTAATGGTGAACGATTTCTTGTTCAACAGCCAACAGGCGAAGCTGTCACTGAACTCAGTCCTCCAACCCCCCATCCTATCCCAGCTGGAGAGTGGTTCCAGGTTGAAATTTTCGTGGAAGGTGAATTACATTTTATCCAGATTAACCGGGAAAATATCTACACATTGATTCTTCCGGAACCTCTACCTCCGGGAGGAATTGCTTTCGAAGTCGTTGGTGATTGCACAGCCAGGATTGATGATGTTTCCGTCATTAATATTGATTTGGAGGCTGAAAATCCCCCAGAACCAGCCCAAGATCCTGATCTAATTAGTCCGGAATCAGAAGGACAAGATGACCCGGTAACCACGACTGCAGACTCATCTCAATTAACCTGGGTTCGCACCGGCGGTCCTCCCGGTGGGTTAGGTTATGATATTCGATATAATTTTGATAATCCCGACATCTGGTATGTTACAGACAATTACGCAGGTGTGCATATCAGCCATGATAATGGTTTAACCTGGCAGCAAGGCAACCAGGGCATTTCTCCTCAAGGCGGTCCCAGCGGAGACCAAATTGCTATTTTCTGCCTGACTGTTGATCAGCATGACCCTCAAATAGTCTGGTCTGGAACCGATATGACCGGGCACATATATAAATCCTCAAATGGTGGCGAATCCTGGGTTCAAAAAGACAACGGTGTTGAAATTGAATATGAGGCATTAAGCTTCCGAGGATTTACTGTGGATCCCCTCTCTTCAGATATTGTTTACGCCATGGGAGAAACAACCGGAACTGGAGGAGGTGATCCAATTTGGATCCCCAAAGGAGGGGTAGTATACAAAACTACAGATGGAGGAGAAAACTGGACTTTAATCTGGGATGGTGATATCCCATCCAGTTTGACCCGCTATTTATGGGTAAATCCAAAAGATACCGATATTTTATACGTATCCACTGGTATTTTTGACCGGGGAGCAGTTGGGCAAGTAGATATGGGAGAGCTTGGAACTTCCCTGGATCCATTTGGGGGACTGGGCGTCCTGAAATCTACAGATGGAGGAGAAAACTGGCGAACACTCGGAAAAGATGAAGGACTAGGTAACCTCTATGTGGGCAGCCTGTTCATGGATCCGGAAGACCCGGATATTTTACTGGCAGCGACCGGACATAACGTGCCTGAAGCAGCAGATGAACATTACCGAAAAACAGGTTCAAGTCCTTTGGGCGTATATCGCACAACCGATGGGGGTGAATCCTGGACCCAGGTGATTGCTCCCCTTCCAGGAATTGGCGGTGAATTCTTTACATCTGTTGAGTATTGTCCTTCTAATAGCCAAATTGTTTATGCAGGCAGCAGTGCAGCGGTTTACCGTAGTTCTGACAGCGGAATCACCTGGGAAACAATGACCGAAGACCCACCAGGATGGGCTCCACCTGGAGGAATAAGCGGAAATGCGATTGATATGCAGTGCGACCCGCGTAATCCCGATCGGATTTTTAGCAATAACTATCAAGGAGGAAACTATCTCAGCGAAGATGGTGGAAAAACCTGGAAAGATGCCAGTGATGGTTACACCGGGGCTCAAATCATCAATGTAGCTGTTGACCCTGACAACCCAGCCACAGTTTATTCTTCAGGAAGAAATGGCGTTTTCCTCAGTACCGATGCCGGACAAACCTGGCAGGGAATTCTCAATCTTTCTGATGACCAACCTATTTATCCTGAGTGGGGCGCTGTCCGGGTAGACCCATCCCAGCCAGGTCGGGTTCTTTTAGGTGTTGAAGGTGTTTATATTACTGATAATCAGGGCCAAAACTGGTCATTACAGATGATCCCCGAGATCTTCCCTAATGCCGGGGTGATTGAGTTTGCCCCTTCAAATCCCAGGGTCATTTATATGGGAGGAGCAGGACATAACACGATGATTTACATAGATTATTTTTCAGGTTCTGGCATGATGATATCAACCAACGGCGGGGAAAGCTGGGAAAATATTGCCGGTCCTGAATTCATTCATGCTTCCATTCTGGATATTGGTATTGATCCCCATGACCCGGAAACAGTTTATGCAGCAACCCAAAATGGGTTATTCAAATCCACAAATAGCGGGGGGGATTGGAGATCTGTTTTAGGGCTGCCAGAAGGAGCTGCACGCACTATCGGTATCAGTCCAGAGAACCCAGATATGGTCTTTACCGGGATTGAAAATATCGGATTCTATTTAAGTCAAGACGGAGGATCCTCTTGGCAGCAGATTGCCTCCGGACTGGAGCCAAACGGTTCCCACCGCGATCTGGTTTTTGATCCTACCAATCCTCAAATTGTCTATTTGGCCGATTTATTGAGCGGCATGTACAGGTCCTCAGACGGAGGTTTATCCTGGGTAAAAATAAATAACGGTTTAAGTACCAGGGCGGTGACCGGCCTGTCAATCTCCTCTGATGGTCAGCATCTCTATGCCGGCACAAATGGGGAAGGTGTTTTCCGCCTGGATCTCTCCGGAACACCTCCTGCGATGAGCACGAGAATAGTTGACGATCTTGACAAATCTTCAACTGAAAACCCAAATGCCGCAACCGATACCGGTGGAGAAGAGCCTGCACCTGATCCTGCCTTTTCTGAAGAAGACTCGTTTGGTACAACAACATCACCAGCTACTCTTCTGATAGTCGGGATAACGATCGGGCTGGGTTGTGGTGCCGCCATAGTCCTGTTATTAAAAAACCGGGAACAAAAGAGAAATGAAAAAAGTTAAGCTAGTTATGATTGGTTTTACCTCGTTTTTTCTCTTTGCCTGCCGAAATTCCTCAGCCCAGATTTCCGGACATGTGCTGCTTGATGGAAATCCGTACCCGGACGCAGTAGTCCGGATTCAGGCCACGGACAGGATGACAATGACAGATCAGAATGGATCCTTTAAGTTTGAAGGATTGAGCGCCAATGAACTACATCAAATCTCAGCCTGGGCGTCCGGTACCTATATCGCCGGGGGGCAAACAATCCAACCCGGGACAGAAGATCTGGTCCTTGAACTGCATAAACTCCCCCTGGTAGATAATCCGGACTACAAATGGTTAAGTGCTTACCAACAGGAAAATCAAGTCATTTCAGGAGAAAATATTCCCTGTGAAAACTGCCATTCTAGCGCAGATGGCAAGCTGCCGTTTGACGAATGGCTCCAGGATGCCCACTCAAATTCAGCACGAAATATCCGCTTCCTTACAATGTATACCGGAGAAGATTCTTCTGGAAATCCTGGCCAGCTGACCCAATTTGGCACAACCAGGGATTATGGGAATTTCCCCCTTAACCCGGATCCGAACCAGCCCTATTATGGCCCTGGCTACAAGCTGGATTTTCCCAATTCTGCCGGAAATTGCAGCGCCTGCCACCTGGCTGCGGCAGCAGTTAATAATCCTTATGGAACTGATCCTACCGATGTGAAGGGTGTAGGGTTGGAAGGCATTACCTGCGACTTTTGCCATAAAATCTGGAATGTTAAATTAAATCTTGATACTGGACTGCCGTTCCCCAATAACCCGGGGGTTTTGTCATTAGAGTTTTTACGCCCTCCACATGACCACCAAGTTTTTATTGGTCCCTACGATGATGTCGCTCCGGGAGAAGACACCTATTCAGCTCTCCAGAGCGAAAGCCAGCTGTGCGCATCCTGCCATTACGGCGTATTTTCAGATACGGTAATCTATAACTCATTTGGAGAATGGATAAATAGTGAGTACGCAGATCCCAATTCAGTTAACTACCAGACCTGCCAGGATTGCCACATGCCTGCCAACGGCACTGATCATTTTGCCCTGCTGGATGAAGGCGGATTAATTCGCGATCCTCTAACAATTCCCAGCCATAAAATGTTGGGGATCACTGACGTTGATTTTATGAGGGACTCGATCTCACTGACTGCAGATGCGATTCTGGAAGATGATACCTTGTCTGTCCAAGTTAACATTCATAATATCCGGGTCGGGCATTCTATCCCAACAGATTCCCCCTTACGTCATTTAATCTTAATCGTGAGAGCCTATGATAAAAACGGCGTTCCCCTTAAACTCCTGGAAGGTCCCCTTCTTCCTGATTGGACAGGTCTCGGTGATCCAGGTACAGGGCATTTTGCCGGACTTCCAGGTGAAGCCTATGCCAAAATCCTGGAAGAAATCTGGAGCCAGCAATCCCCAACTGGATCGTACTGGAATCAAACGCGTCTGCTCTCAGACAACCGGATCCCTGCTCTTGAGACAGCGGACAGCTCATATATTTTCCAGGCGAAAAATACTGAAGCACTTCAAGTCAAGGTAGAGTTGGTATATAGACGGGCATATATCGAGCTTCAAGAAATTAAGGGATGGCCAGAATCTGATCTGCTGTTAGGGGAAATAAACCTAGAGATCGAATAACAAACCGGGCTGGATTTCTGAACGATTAAGCAGATGCCTAATCCTTGAAAGGCATTATGATCTGAAAATCACTCACTGCTAAAAATCCGCCTGAGTTAAAATCAGCGGTAATATTAATGCGACCCATTCGTGCACAGGAAATCTGATCGAAATAAACCACGCACACTCGTCTTTGAATAGTCCAAACACATGAGACTACTTACGGTTGTTATTCCGACCTATAACGAAGCTGAAAACCTTCCGGCTCTTGCAGCCGCACTCTGGGCATTACCCATACCTGATCTAAAGATCCTGGTCATTGATGATGCATCTCCCGATGGGACCGGGGAAATCGCGGATGACTTATCGCATAGCAATCCAGAACGGATTTCCGTGATCCACAGAGCCGGTAAACTTGGTTTGGGGACTGCATATATCACCGGATTTAAACACGCGCTTCAATCCGGCGCTGAAGCAATCGGGCAGATGGACGCCGACTTCTCCCATTCCCCGGCCTACCTCCCCACTTTCATGGATCTTTTGGAAGATCATGATGCAGTTCTCGGGTCCCGTTATATTGAAGGCGGAAAACTTGACGAAGGCTGGGGTGTGGGTCGGTTACTCTTATCCTGGTTTGGTAATTTTTATGCGCGCACGATCCTAAGCATGAAAATCCAGGACGCGACAGGAGGGTTCCGCATATGGAAACGCGAAACCCTGCTGGGAATGCCCCTGGACCGAATTCGGTCAAATGGCTATGTTTTTCAGGTTGAGATGGCCTATGTGGCACAACGCTTGGGATATCAGTTCATTGAAAGCCCAATATACTTCGAGGATAGACGGACCGGGCAATCGAAGATGTCTTTTCGAATTCAGGTTGAAGCGGCTTTCCGTGTTTGGCAAGTGCTCATGACCCACCATCAGCTTTCACCAGATCAACACAAGCCATCCCCACAATAAATCAACTCCGCAATCAATCTTACTCGTCAGCAATTCGAGCAATCTTTTCCCAATCCTGGATTGAAAGTTCTTGCGCTCTGCTCTTAGGCTGAATCCCTGCTTTAGTAAGCAATTTCTCAACTTCTTCCGGGCTTGACCCCAGCTCACGCGCAAGGGAATTGCGTATTTTTTTTCGTTTTTGACCAAATCCTGCGCGGGCTAGACTGAAGATCGCCGGGATCACCTCACGTGGAACCACAGGTTCCTTATGCATGTCTATGCGCAATACTGCCGAATCCACCTCCGGAACGGGATAGAAACACCCCGCTGGGACGCGTGCAGTAATCACTGCGCGGCCATAGATCTGAACACTCAACGCGAGCAGGCTCATGTCACCTGGCGAACTAGTAACCCGCTGCGCGACCTCACGCTGCACCGTCAGCACGACTCTCGCAGGAGACATGGAAGATTCCATCAAGTGCCGCAGAAGAGCAGATGTGATGTTATAGGGAATATTCGCGACGACACAATATCCAGATCGCGAAACCAGCTCGCCCGGATCAATCTGCAGGAAATCGGCATGATGTAAAGTTACGTTTTCGAAACCCTGCAGATTATTCCGAAGGACAGGGATCAGTCGTTTGTCGATTTCAACAGCGAATACTCGGTCCGCATGCTGAGCCAATTCAATTGTCAGCGTTCCGAGCCCAGCTCCAATCTCGATGATTTCCTCATGTCCGGTCAGATCCGCAGAAGAGATCACATCTTCTAAGGCACGCTGATTGATTATGAAGTTCTGGCCAAGGCTTTTCTTTGGCAAGATTCCATATTTTTTCAGCACACTGGGTGCATCTAGTAACGATGTGGGCACAGGCACTATCCTGATTTATCAAAGCCGAAAAAGTTACGCGGATTCCTGTAAATACTTATCACGATTCGCCCCACGGGCGATTTTGCCGCTGCTCGTTTTAATTAACCAGCCGCGATCTACGGTCAGAACATATCGTGCAGTGACATCCGTCCCGCGCGAGATCTGATCTCTAATCTCACGTGCGATTTTCATCCGATGGTCATCCTCGGCCACATCCACTTCGGCGATTACCCCAATCTCCTCGGTCCCAATATCTTCATTGAATAACCCGAAAGCAACCACTCGCCCTGGATGAACTCCTTCAACATCCATCGCTAGTTCTTCGAGATCCTGGGGGAAAACATTCTTGCCGCCGACAATAATCAACTCTTTCTTTCGGCCGGTTATAAATAACTCGCCATCAGCAAGATAACCCAGGTCCCCGGTGATATACCAACGACCCATAAAAGTCTTCTGGGTCAAATCTTCACGGTTGTAGTAGCCGGATAGCAGACACCCACCCTGCAGTGCAATTACCCCAACATGGCGATCGGGCAAATCCATCCCTTCAGCATCTACAACTCTCACGCTCGTTCCATCTATCGGCTGGCCCGCTGAAAGCATTTTAATCGCATCCTCACCCGCCTTCGCGGGAACCGCAATTTGATCCTCCAGCAGAGATCGGCGGTCGATCTCATCCACCATTACCGGTGATTCTATGCCGCCTTGCGTGACTGCAAACACATTCTCTGCCATTGCATAGCACGTCGCCAATGCCTTTCGTTTTAATCCGTACTCTGAGAAGCGGTTGAAAAAATCCTCATGACTTTTCCATCGCATCGGCTCGGAGCAGTTAATCACGGCTCGCCAGCTGGATAGATCGATGTTGTCGAGATCACGATCGCGCACTTTGCGAGCGCTGAAATTGTACGCAAAATTCGGCAGCCAACTCAGCGTTCCATTGTATTGTGAGACCGCGGATAAGAGCCGATACGGGGCACGAATCCAATCGAACGGTGACATGAGAATTAGCTTGGATCTCAACAAGATTGGCATTATAAAACCGGCGATCAAACCCATATCGTGGTAAAGAGGAAGCCAACTCACAATGACATCGTCACCGGTCAAATTAATCGCTTTAGCGTAGGTTTTAAGCTGATAAAGAACGGCGCGGTGGGATAGGGCAACGCCCTTCTGCAAGCCAGTTGTTCCGGATGAATGCTGTAAGAGAACGATATCCTCCGGCTCGCTTCCCATCCCTCCAAGCATCTCCCAAGAAATATCAGTTGCCGGTTCGACTTCAGTCCAAAGGAGTACAGATCGCACTGAATCGCCTTCTTTTCTTGCGCTCGCGACTTCATCTGCAAATGCCGGATAGGTGATAATCACGGCCGGTTTGGTGATTTCAATCAATGCTGCAAGCGATTGGCGATAGCGTTCTGGCGATAGTTTCTCCGTCAGAAAGGGCATGATAGCGGGGACTGCGCCATGCAGGATAGCGCCGAAGAACGCTTCGATCAGTGGTCTGCCATGCTGCAGGAGTAAGATGACCGGTTCGTTGCGTCCTACACCCGCACCCTCGAGGATGTTTGCATATCCGAGTGCACCACTGATGAGATCAGCATACGTGATCGCCTGATCTCCATCTGGCGACTGGAGGACCAGCGCAATTCGATCTGGCTCCTCTTGGATCGTCCGGTAAAGAACCTCAGTGACTGTCGTCATATCGATTAAGATTTTCTGCGCGCGGAGATTAATGCAACCAATTCTTCGATCGTATCAAAAACATCTGCGGTAAGTTCAGTATCGTCTATGCGGGCGTTGAACGTCTCCTCGATAAAGAGAGCGAGATCCACCAGGCTGAACGAATCAACCAGACCACTGGAAATCAACGCCTCATCAAACGCAATTTTCCGAGTCGGGTCTTTTAATAATTCAGTTGAAATGAAGGTAGTGATTTGATCCTGCATTGATTCTCTTCTTTCCACCCGCGGGAAATACCATTCTCGCACATCGGTGATGTTTTTAAGGCGCAGAAACGCCCTGCCAAACCGAGTTTATGACTTGAAGAGCGGTGAGATTTCTCCAGGGCCAAGCAGCCCTCATTGCTTCAGGGTCGTCGAAGTGATTTTCAGCAAAAGTAAGATGAAATTCATCTTCCATTAAACCCTGGTTTGGAAGCGGTTGGATCGCTCGCCAAAAGTTCCAGAGTGGGATGTCGTATTCGTAAGCTAACCTCGTCAGGATAATATTAATTTGGTGATCTCCCTCGAGGTTATCCGCTTTCGTCGCAAGAATTGGAAGGATTCCGCGGTCGATCAACGTCTCCAAGATCTCCCGCACATACTGCTCGTATTTCTCAGGATTTCCCTCCCACCAGGTTTCCAGACTCACCAAGGCGATGCTGGGTTGATGCAAGCGGATCTCACAATCCAACGGGGTTTCGCCCGGGTCACAGAATTCGGGGTTCGCCCATAGCGGAGAAACGACCGATGCTGCATTAAAACCTCTGCGCACGGCCTCGCTCTCCCTCGAGAAAGATCCCTCAAACCATTCAATTGTCTCTTCAAGGTATGCATCTTCCTCACGAAGCGAGTAAAACCCCTCATGGCTGAAGATCGACAGGAACATCGAGGGGACGTTCTGGCAGTCACCTACTTTCGCGAAAGCACGGGGGTTATTCCCCAAACTCAATCCATGGTTATAGATGTCCCTCGCACCATCACTCACGACGGGGATTACGGGGAGATCTTGCCATGTTCTCGGGTCGAAAGTTGCGGTTGGTGCTGGGATTGAGCGCTCGACTTCATCCGACTCCTCAGTTTGATCGGGGCTTGAAGAAGGAACGCTTGTTGGTGTTCCTCCATCTTCGGTTTCCACAGTTGTGCTCGTAAGAGGTGTCACTGTTTGTTCAGCCGACGATGAAGAAGATACTACCTCGAGAGAATCTTGAGGATCCTTCCCCGTTGAGCTTGCGCATCCAGCCAGGTTGAAAACCACAACTCCGATCAATACCGATAAGGATAAGTGAGACAACCAGTTTCGTTTATGTACCATTTATTTTTACTTTCGAAAGCAATCATAATCCCTTATGAAATTGAAGTTCACGGTTCTTGGATGAACTCTTGTATCATTTCGATGATACTCTGCGCCAGAATCCTGGCCCCCAGAGGCGTATAGTGAATCGCACTGTCCGTAAATTCTGAGGATGGCAGTGCGTCCCACATATCCACATAATACCAACCCCTGCCAGACGCTTGAAATTCCAGTTCATGCCGATAAAAGTCGTACGCCCAGCGTGGGTAGTAGAAATTGTACCGAATATCGCTGTTTTCACCCTTGCTGATAAACACCGGCTCGTTAATGAAAACCAGCGGGATATCGCCTGCCGCCTGCACACCCCCCGCAAGCACATCAAAAGCAAGTTCGTTGGCGTTCAAATCCCCTTGCATGAAATTGTGGAATTCCAGATCGGCAGGTAAATCCTCCAGCCGCTCATTATAAGTTTCAGGAATCTGATGGTCAACGCCTGATCCAGACCATAGCACACCCAGCATTTGAAGCTGGAAGAGTTGGGCTAGTTCTCGCCGCTGTCCAACGATGGTCCGATCCCAAAACGTCGAGAGTTCGAACCTCTTATCCTCGGGGTCAAGATCTAGAGCATAACGTGTGATGAGCTCTCGCGTGAGATCCGGGTTGAGTTGTAGAAAGGGTGAATCTAGCTGGGATACTGTGGGAAGAGACTCCAGCGTGACCAGCCAGATGATCAGATCAGGATGATTGAGAAGGCCGCGTTCAAGGATCATTAGATCCTTTGTAACAGACATCGTTGGATATCCAAGATTGTAAGATCGAACCGTTCTTCCCTCTTTTGTTTTGATTTCGCTCTGGTTGATCTGAGCCGAAAGGGTCTGCGTTGGCTCGAGTAAAAAGCCCCACACCGACGAGTCGCCGATAACCAGAACACGAAATTCCTCGTTGCGTTTATCGGCGCTCTGTATCTCATGCGCAGCAAACATGGCATCTAAATGGGATAGTGTGATGTTGAACGAACGATCCGGGTCATCCCCATAAGGAAGCCGCAGCCGCCCAGGGAAAAGAACGTTGTACAGCGAGAGCCGCCCAAGCACGGGAAGTGGGTTAAGGAGAGCATAAACGATATTAATCGCCGCAAATAGAACGAAGGTTTTTAGAAGGACACGCCAGATGAAGCCCCATGAAAAATCCACCACTCCCTTTTCCACACGCTGAGTTTCGGTCATCGATATCCTCCGAACATTCGTATGAGAGTCTCCCAGGACATCTGAACACTCGGCAAGGCAAACCAGACCCATCCAAGCGCTACGAAGTTGAAGGTCAGAACGAGGCTAACTGCATTCATTACTCTACTTGTGTGGAAGGCTGGATGAATTCGATCCCGCCTGGCATTAAGGAAAACAACCCAGCGATTATGGAAAAACAACCCGAGAGCATGCCATACACCCCATAGGGCAAAATTCCAAGTCACCCCATGCCATAGTCCTATCAGCGTCATCGTTACCAACTGACCGATCAGGATAATGAGCACAGGATTCATCTTCAATCGCCCTTTTCGAAGTGCGCGCGTAAGCGGATTGAACACATAAGCCCGGAACCAATTGGCGAGCGTTATATGCCAACTATTCCAGAAAGTTCCTATGTTGGTTTTTAAGTATGGGCGGTCGAAGTTCTCTGGGAGCTGTATGCCGGATATCTGCCCTATTCCTACTGCGACATCCGTATAGCCGTTGAAATCGAAGTACAACCTCAGGCTGAAGGCAAACACCAGCACCCAGAGCCAGGGGACGGAACGCGTCAAGGCAGCATTGGTCGAATTCAGGGCGATAATTGCCAATCCATCCGCCAGGACAAATTTCTGAAATACTCCGAGAACGATCCTCTTGGCGCCAGTAAAATATTCGCTTGCAGTGGGTGCGACCGCATTCTGCATCTTGGATGCAAATTTCTCGACTCGGTCGATCGGCCCAGCAGTAATCGCAGGAAAGAAAAGGACAAAAGTCAGAAAATCAAGAAACGACACCGCAGACAAACGGCCGGATTGATAATCCCTTAGGACATGCAGGAGACGCAAGGCGATGTAGGAGAAACCAAGCCAATACAAATCTGTAGGCGCGGCTAGATTCCGCGATTGACCTGTTATCCCTCGCAAAAGGCTGCTGGTCCACACCGAAAGAGTTTCAATCTTTAGAACGATGAAAACACCAATGACAACGACCCCAAGAAGCACACTCATCAAGCGTGACCCTTTTGCGTGCCTCTCGCCGGCGAAACCCAGGATAACCAGAATGGAACCTACAATAACCACCAGAACGATTGATGGGGGACGGGAAGCTGTTAACTGCCATCCCTCGGGAAGAAAACGGCTCAGGCTGATGAGCAGCGGAAGTAGCGCGGTGACCAGTAGTGCGGTGAGATCCTCCCGGCTCAACCCCTGCTCGCGATGACGAATCACCAGCCAGGTCATGCCTGTCAACCCTATTGAAGCCGTTGGAAACCAGAAACTAAAATGCCGCAATGAAACTGCGGGTTGAAGCCAGTAAACGCTGACCAGACTGATGATGAAAAGCGACCATCTCCGCCATCTTTGGGATGCGGTTAGGATCAGCGCGCTGACTAGAAAACTAAATACTAAAATGTGGGTCAGGGTCATTAGAAACCCTGATAGATCCACTGCGGCGAGGCATCAGCAGTGAGTATAATTATCAGAAGAATTATCAAACACAGCGCGAGCGCGTATAGATTCTCGCGTGTGCGCGGCTTACGGTCCTTCACTCCCCTGTCCCTGTTGCATACCCACACATCTTCCACTCCCTATCCTCAAGAACAGCGATGTAGGTCCTCCCGGAGAGGGGAATAACCTGGTCCTCCCCGCCGTAGTTTGCGATAATCTTACCTTCACAGTCGATGAGTGTTTGCTCACCACTCACATTAATTGGAGTGCAGGTTAACCCATCGAGCCGCACGATGACGGCTTCAAACGAGGACGCTTCAGCATGCGCACCTTCCTCCCAATCCAGACATGATTTATTAACCGCCCGGACGACGTCTTTCGACACAAGAGCATTTAGATATGCTTCAATCACATCCTCAGCCGATCCCTGCTGTGTGCAAGCAGTGATGGTCAGACTCAGAAAAGCAAGAAACCCAACGATCCGAATGGTTTTCCTCATACCCACGCCTCCAACGGGATTGCACCATCAATTCCCGAGAAAAACTAAATCGATTAGTCCTCGATTCCCGGGATCTATTCTTCGGCGATATCTTTAGGGAAGAATCCAGGGAATACTGTCCAATGGTGGGACTGGAGTTAGAAAATAAAGAGTAGTCCAACTGTGCCAGGCTTCAAAATCATCGTCCGTGAACCCTAAATCGATCCAATCTTGATCCGCAAATCCCGCACCGATATCCTCAATCGACCCAGGTCCATACGAAGGGATAAATACCGGCCAGCCTCTCATCTGGTTATACCAGCTTCGGATTACAGCAACCATTCCCCTAGTAACTGGGCGTCCACTGGACGTGAGAGGATAACATTCCGATACCCCGCTTCTGCATGGTGAATAAGCCGTCGCATAAACAGGGATTGCGCGCCAGTATTCGATCGTTCCACTCGCTGTGCTTAACGTGCGGATAACGATCTTGGTGCCATAACCCACAACTCGTGGGTTCGGCTCAATAACGTGGACCGCCTCATCCACGGACTGCTCCACTTCAACCCCATCCTCAATTCGCAGACGAATTCGATTCGCCACTACCCCATAGGAACCCGCGCTGATAACCTCTAACGTATCTAGCTCCAGATGATCAGCCGGCTGGTAGACGGTGTCGAAGGGGATCGGCTCCATTTCGTATAGGATATTTTCACGCACCCTGACCACGCGAATCCGGCCATCGCCGGGAATGGGTCCGTCCACCTCAGGGATTGTGTAATCCATGCCAGTTAATGCAATGCCAGATTGGACCAACGCTTCGCCGACGGTTTTACCAGCGGACCGCGTGTGAACAACTTCATCATCCGTTTCGAATACAAGTGGTTGAGATCTGGCGATCTCAATCCTGTCACCTGCGGAGACAGATGCACCTGGATGAGGTTCAACATGGTCTCCCTCGAAGAGAATGATGCCTGCATCCCACAACACCTCTCCAACTGTCACGGCCGCGCTGCGAATAGGAATCGAAGTGCCGGCATCGATGATTTCGAGGGCAACCCCTGAATGCAATTGGACGCTAAGTGGGTATTGTGGGACCTGAACTCCTAAAGGGGCTTCAAACCACATGGTGACATCTATTTGATCGCCGGGAAAAACCCGAACGCCTGCCTCAAGCAGGACATTCTCTGCCGAGGATTCAGTTGTCAATACCTTCTCAATTTCTCCACCGGTATGAATAGTCACCTCACGAGCACTCTGAACTCGGATCGTCATTCCAGGGACCAACTTCTCGCTCACCGACGGTTGTACTTGATCTTCGTCTCCTAGAGCAACTCCACCATCACGGAGCGCAGCCATAACCGTCCGCGCGTGCGTTCGAAGAGAACTCTCAGACCCATTGACCTCCAGATGTACAGTTCGGGCTGTCGCAAAGTAAATCAACACTGACCCACACAGGGTTAACACGACAATCCCCAAGGGGAGAATCCGAGGATAAAGATCGAGAGTGCGTTTAACTTTTGCCATAAACCGCGCTGAGTATACCAAAAGACTCAAATTGCGTTTCCTGTCGAAAGTACGGCCGATTCATCAGCGTGACTCTTGTGAACTATAATACCTTGCCTCGATCAGCGCCCAAGAGCAATGGCTGGTGTAGAATACATATCTAGGTATCGTTTGTCACTTCATGTAACGAACTATTGATTAAGACATCTAAATAGTATTGAGATGCTAAATTGAACGAACGAGGTGTTAAATTCCATGCCAATTTATGAGTTCCAATGCGATAAATGCGATCATTTATTTGAGGAATTGATCTTTAGCGCATCGAAGATAGATGAAGTGTGCTGCCCAAATTGTAAGAGCACTCGAGTTCACAAGCAGATCTCACTCTTCGGAACAACGGGTGGTGGTACAAAATCCGACGCATCCTACGCTTCTTGTACAACTAGCACTTGAAGGCTCCCATCACGTTAAGCTGGCCGTGTGTCAGATATTCTTGTTAGAAAAACACAAAAAAGTGAGCTGAACTACCCAGGTCGCCGCAAATATTAGCCGCGACCTTTTCAATTTTGCTCAGCCGATACCTGATTAGAATCAAATAGCATCTGGACAGGCACCCTGACGGCACCCGGAGAAACCTCTGTACCGCTGCTTCCTTTCGGACCTGACGGGGTTTGGAGATCTCCGCTGCGTCAGACCTGCCCAGACGCCACTTCGTAGGATATCGCGTGCAATTGATGCTGTCAATTCGAACAGCCATCTTAGGATTAACCAAATTGAAGATGCATCTTAGACATAATAACTTGATGCCACCATTGATTTTGCGAGGCCAGCCCACCGCGATGGAGATAATGAACGACCCGGGATCTTCCTCATACAAATCTCCCTTATGTGGAGTCTTGAAGCTCTGCTTCCGGTCGCAGGGTTTGAACCTACGAGATGTTGGGGGACTGATTAAAGTGAAGACACCGCGTTTGCGGTGTCGAGAGGCGGAGAGGGTGGGATTCGAACCCACGGAGCCTTTCAGCTCACTCGCTTTCCAGGCGAGCGCGTTAGGCCAGACTACGCTACCTCTCCATTGGTCCTACTACACACCTGGTCGTGAGCGCCGCAATTATATCATGGGGACAAGGGCAGCTCAGGAAGCGGAAAAACCCAGAGATTGTGATCTTCATGGGAGCGAAACACAATCACAGAGCCATCTGGAGATGGCTGCCAGTCATTACATGCAATCGGAAGAGCATCAAGTATGGGATCTGTTAATTCCCATACAACATCTTCATCAATGTCAATCTGCCATAGGTAAGCACCTGGAGCGTCCAAATCTTGCGGGATCACGACTAGCTGACCCTCTCCTCGCCAACGGTAAGCGCCAATGAATGAGTAGTGTTGCTTTACGCTGCCATCCATTCCAATCACCCAAAGGCCATTCCGATCGGGTTGGTTCTCAAAAGCCACAAAGAAAACCAGCCAACCACCTGCGGGGGATAGAAGGAGACTGCGGGGTCTTTCTACTTCAAACAGTAGTCGCCCAGCGCCATCCTCTGTTGAAACCCGCCAAATCCCAGCAGGTCCATTTGGAGCCAGACGGCCATAGACGATAATCGCCTCTTCTCCAGCAGCCCAGCCTATGAAGTGACCACCATTAACTGTGACAACTTCGCGCACCGCCCCCCCATCAATTTCTGCCAACCATATCGCGTTTTGGCGCAGGTCCGGATGGCGTATGCCACTCGACCCGAGCTCCCATGCGATCTGGTCACCACTGGGAGAAAAAAAGATCCTTCTTCCCGGCGATGGAACCACCCAACGATTGCCATCCGCCCAACGCTCGATGTAAACCATGCTAGCTTCAGGGTATGCCACTAAAGACCAGTCTTGTGAATAAACGCCAATTCGCTCCGTGAGCAGCGTGGGGGCTCCGCCCTCCCGGGGAATACTATATAGACCTGGGACATCACCTTTCTCACCTGCATCAAAAAGCATCACCCATTCTGAATCCGAGGACCAACGAGGATATGGACAGCAATCTCCATCAGAGATACGAACCGGAAGCGGCCGAGGGCTGTTTCTCGGCAAATGTTCGATGTTGAGAATAGGCTCGGGTGTCGAAATTGGAAATGGAGGTATTGTCGTAATCCTCACAGGCACGTTATCGCTCCCATGGGAAGGAATTGGATAAGCTTGAGCAGCGTCAGCAAGCGCTCCCAGAAAGACCACAAAGGTCAAACTGAGAAAAACAAATAGCAGGCGCTTACCAATCAAATGGCCACGGAGAGGCATAATCATTCACCAGTGGATGCCCGAATCGAGTCTCGGGTTGCTCGAAGAGATCGGTCCAGCGTTTTGGGTTTTCCATATCCATCTCAAATCGTATCGGTTCCGCCCCGATTAAAGCTAACCGTTCCCAATCTGCTTTAATGAGATTCAGAGGGTTATAGCCAAATGCATGAGTCTCGGAGTCGCGAATCTCCAAATGAATATGCGGGCGAGAAATACAGGTTAGATCCGGGTCTCCGCTTAGAGCCACGGCTTCACCGGCAACGACTTTCTGCCCAATCTTCATTCGAGAGCGAACCAATAAATGGCCATAAAATGATGCGTAGCCATTGGAATGATTGATGAGCAAGTTATGTGGACCTGCGCCATGCCAACTATCTACAGAAAACACAACCCCATCGCCAATTGCCCTCACCGGTGTACCGCAGGGAGCTGCCAGGTCGAGACCAAAATGGAGCCCTTGTCCCCCATAATAAACAGTGTTCCGGAAGCGATATGCGAATGTCGTATTTCCATACGCTTGCAGAAAAAACCAGGTATCGGGCCCAGGCGGACCGGCAAAGGGCATTATAAAGGGCCGATCATCTTGTGGTGGAGAGGGCTCAGCACTCACCGCTCTCAGTCCAGTTGTTGCCAGCAAGAGAGCTGTGAGCCCCAACGTGATACACACACGAACTTTATCTCTTACAGACATATCGCTTCCATTACTATTTTTGCTCAACCAGCTCCGCTGGTCCGCGTGGCGGGAATAATTGATCCTGGACCTCTGGAGCGAATCTCCGAACCAGATCGGAAGAAAGCGCGTTGTCCCTGCAAACCTCAGCGAAGAAATCAGCGCTCGGGCGTTTTGTCCTTTCTTGCGTCCTAGGGTCAAGTGCCCAGAGCCCAAATCGTTGAGTCCAACCCCGCTCCCATTCAAAATTATCGACCAGAGTCCAGTGGAAGTAACCTTTCACGCTCCAGTTGAAATTCACAGCATGCCATAGCTTCTGGAGATGGCTAGCGAGATAGCGTGGCCTGATCACATCATCACTGTCCTCAATACCATTCTCCGTGACGTATATCGGTTTTCCATAACCATGTGCCCATCGAAGTGCATCCCAGAATCCATCCGCTTTGTTGGCGATAAACCCCGTTGGGCTGAGGTCTGCATCATCGGCGAACCCTCCGGCCTGGAGAATCGCCGATGGCTTTGATAATTGGATCGAAACCTGCTCCATAGTGTAGTAGTTCAAACCAAGAAAATCCTGTGTTCCCCGAGCCTCGGGAATATTTTCTCGCATCTGCAGGAACCGGATTTTCCCATCCGTGACCGCTCGGGGAAAGACATCGTTAAACCCACGGCTTCGAAATTTCGCAATAATTCGGTTGATCGGCAAGGTTCCTTCCACAGGCTCGAATCCCCGATAATGATGGGCAAGCCCAACAGAAGCGGATGGTTGAAGTCGATGTATCGCATGGTAAGCAGCAGCATGCGCTCGTACAAAGTGCCGGATCACCGTTGGAAGAGTTCTAAAATCACGCCTGCCGGGGGGAAAGACCCCGTCAACAAAAGCCGAGTATGCATAGACATTTGGTTCATTGATTGTGATCCATATCTTCACGATATCTTTCAGTGCATCGACGACTTTCTCCACATAGCGTTTGAAGAGCTTGCCGATCTCTGGATTAAGCCAGCCCCCTCGTTCAGCTACCCAGCTTGGGTTCGTAAAATGATGGAGTGTAACCATCGGTGTGAGCCCTCGCTCTACCGCTCCTAGAAGTATTTCGCGGTAGCGTTCAATTGCGGCTTCGTCCCAGACTGCAGGGCTGGGTTCTACGCGACTCCACTCAATCGACATCCTATGCGCGTTTTGAAAGGATTCAGCTGCTCGATCGAAATCCTCTGCCCAGCGGCCTGCCCACCAATCACATGCTTTCCCGGACTTATGCCCGTGCAAGATTCGATCCGCTTCCTGCTCCCAATCCCACCAATCATTACCATGGTTATCGCCCTCAACTTGGTGAGATGAAGTCGCCGTTCCCCAAAAGAAAGCCTGTGGGAAATGATAGCGTGCTTGAATCATTCCATTTCCTTCACTTTCACGCTTGACGCGTCGCGGTTAAGGCGGATTTGAGCGAAAAGGGTGCGGACATTCGTCGGAGAAAATCCAAGATCGAAGGCGTCTTCAAAGGCAGAATAATCATCATCCGCCACTCGGAAAAGAATTCTGATCCTTTCCTTCAGGAGATCCTGGATCAGTGCTGCCAGCACCGATTTTGTGAAACCCCGACGGTATCCCGATGAATCTGACTCCACATATATCTCTGCGGATTGGGAACTCATCCAATTAATCCCCGAGGCAGCGTGCCCCTCTCCCTGGGATTGAATCTCAAAGCGGGGAGAACCGCCCAACCCCCCACTTTTCTGTACCAAGACATTAATTACCGGTTGAAATCTTTTGGAATCCAGTCTCAATAAATTCATTACCGCAATCGGTTCGATCTCGGCGATGTCGATCAATGATTCACTTTGCTCAATTGGCAGATAAATCAAATAGGGTCGACCGGGATCGAGCGCTCCGGTTATCAGTTTTCTAATCGCTTCATCTGTTGCTGTAAAGGGTATTAGAAGAGGTCTGAAAAGATCAAGCCCCGTACTTGCAATCGCCATGAAACCGCTTAAGACTTTGCCGTTGGGATAATAGCCAAAAATTGAAACACGTTCATCTGGGTGTTCTAGCCCATAGTATGCCGCCATCGCATCGGAAGTGGAATGGATATCCACAAGATATCGAAGCTTTTGTCGTTCTTCTCGAGGGATGAGTTCGATCGAAGTCATTTTGAAAAAGATCCTATAGGTGATATGGGTCACCGCCAAGCCAGAAGATTATATTTTCCGGTAGATAACTTTTCAAAAAAAGCTTCACCTCAGCATAACTTCTGGATAGATGCTTATAGCGGCAATTTCAGGCCCAAGACTGAAAATGGAAATTCGATATTCAATTTCCTCACTATTTACGCTATTAACCTGCCCTTCCCAAATATTCATTCCAATAGGCTCCCCCTTTGCGTCAAAAACCACTCCCACAACCCGTGCCAGAAATTCATCCCCTTTCTGAGCGGCGATTGACAGCATTCCACTGACTTCTGCCAATCTCTTTTCTGCCTTATAAATCGTTTTTGTATCAAGCACGTCGATCTCGGGCAGCTCATCTGTTAGGTCTGCAACTTGCACTGCAGAGAGAAGATCAGCATGAAAACTGGAATATCCGGGCGGCTTACGATTGAATATCACGATCAAAGGGATTTCTTGCCCGGTTGGTATTTGGTTAATGGGTGCATATGCGATTTGATTGTCTAATATCTGCCCATCCCGATCATGTAAAGCGATATACGCCGAAACGCCGGCAACCATAAACTCTTCGTTGTTTGTAATGGAGACCATGCAAATAAACGCCAACGATGGACTTTCGAAGCAACCCAAAGTTTTTAAGCGGACAGGGATAGGTGTTGGAGTGGGAAGCAAAATATCGACCGGCTCACCATCAGAACCTGGAATCCTTATTTCCTCGCCGATATGAAGCAGGTTGGGGTCGATCTGAGGATTTGCCAGGACAATGTCATCGAATTGGACGCCGTACCGAAAGGCAATTTCCAAGAGTGTCTCGCCTTGTTGAATAATGTGAACAAATGGAGTTGGTGTCGGTCCAACAGGGATCGGCGTGCCAATCGGGGAGAGCGAACTAGTCGGCTTTGATGCTGGTGTATAGGAGGAAAAAGATTGCAGGGTTGTGGTCGGCAAAGGAGTATTCTCCATATCTACGCTGGAGCAAGCAGCCAGCATGAAGAACAAGAGAAATACTGAGAGAGGCGAATGGCTTTCTTCCATTATTTCGACATTATACCAATGGGGGGTAGCCTGGGATATAACGCTATGCTAGACTTTCGAATGCAGTAATACAGTACGGAGGGGAACGAAGTGGCTGCTGATACATCAAAAACCCTGACTGAAGCAATCGCCGCAGTACGTCTGGGCGACCGGCGGCATGCACGTGAGCTGCTATCTCGATTATTACGCGCCGATTCCCAGAATGCAGAATACTGGGTATGGATGAGTGCGGTTGTAGATTCGCCGCGCGAGCGAGTGTATTGTCTTGAATCCGCATTGAAAATCGACCCGACCAACCGCGCTGCCATGCGTGGTCTTATCTTATTCGGAGCGCGTTCACCCTCGGCATCCGATCTTTCACAAGCTCTAAAGCTTCCGCGACGCGAAATCGCTCCCACAGAGATCAAACCAACACCAGAAGAAAAACCGATCGTACAATCCGCTCAGAAAAAACCTGCCGCTAGCCCTTTCAAACCGAAGAGACGCAGGTCATTTATTCGGGTACTTGGAATCATTATGCTCTCCGGCATGGCTATCGCGGCGGTCGGCGGTGTGGTGTACATACTCGAGCCAATGTTCGCTCCGAGATTCCTTGGCATGGCTTCCACACTTCCACCTCCCAGCCCTACCGCAACGGACACACCCCTGCCAGGCACCCCAACGGCGACCCCGATTCCCGCGGCAACACGCATTATCCGCACCCCTGTCCCTACTGACTTCGTAGCGACCCCCTTGGCTCTATTAGTCGCTGAAACGAGGACACCAACACCGATTACCGGCTTCACTCCGCATCCCAGCAATGAATCTTATACAGCTGGCGTACAAGCGATTGAAGATGGCGACTACGAACAGGCAATCTTCTTCCTGGATCAGGCGTTAAACTATGATCCCGAATTAGCGGAAGCGCTGTATTTTAAGGCGGAAGCCCACCGATTAAACGGGAATATCGCCGAAGCGATTAATTTCTATGACCAAGCAGTGCAATTCGACCTGGACTACGCCGCAGTGTATCTCGGCAGGGGTCGGGTACTTCTCGAACGCAATCTAGAAGAACTCGCTGAACAAGACTTCGATCGCGCTATAGGGAGTGATCCACTGTTTGTTGAGGCTTACGAGGAATTGGCTGCATTCTACAGGCAGAAGACATTCTGGCAGCGCATGGAAACAGTAATGGAGCAGGCACTGGACGTTGGGGCGCGATCTCCACAAATGCTTATCTACCTCAGCAATGCTCAACTTATCTTGAATAAATATGAGAGCGCCCTCGGATCTGCGCTTGAGGGCAGCGCAGATGACCCCACCCTTCTCGATGGATACCTGGCTGTCGGCAAGGCCTATGTCGCCTTAGGGATAGAGACATTAGACAATTCATACTTCCCACGAGCAATATGGCCGCTCCAAACGTATACCGCCTACAGATCAGACGACCCTATCGGTTGGGCAGCCCTCGGCCGGGCTCTCCTTGGCGCGGGGCAGCAGGAAGAAGCTCTGCAGGCATTAAATATCGCTATTGAGCTTAATGATCGCAATGCTCCCGCCTACCTCGCGCATGGAATCCTCTACACAGAGCGCGGCATGTATGATGCTGCCATCGAGGATCTGAACGCGGCTCAACGTTATGCGCCCGTAACTTACGATCTGTGGATCGCCACCGCCAATGCTCTCTACCTCAATGGACAATATAGCGATGCACTAACCGACAACATTGAACCAGCGCTCTCGTATGCCAGGGAGATCGGCGATCAATTCTTGCGGGAACGAAAGCTTGCGGAAGCTTACGCACTCCAAGGTCTTATCTATGAGCTTAACCCCGACAATCTAAATGATGCCATCCGGCGGTGGAGCTGGATCCTGGATCTTGAATACGTTCTCCCAGAGACACGTGCTCTCGCAGAACAGCACTACAACGAGCTGACAGGGGCTGGTCCCACACGGACGCCGACAGTGAGCCCCACACCGTCGCCTACCGCCACACCTGAGGGAAGCATCATAACGGCAACACCTAGCGCATAGTTTTCTATCTCAGCAGCGCGGCCTACGCTCTAATCGAAGCTTATCTTCGATTCAATCACAATTCACATACAACTGGACAGAATCCATCCGGTCCGGTAAAATCTGTTGAGTTAAAAACAGGAAGCATCTCAGGAGGTTGAAGTGGCTAACACAGCTTCCACCAAGAAACGGGTACGACAGAATGAAAAACGCAGACTGCGTAATCGCGTCTGGCTAACACGTGCGCGCTCAACTGTAAAGCAGGCACGGGTAACGATTGACTCTCAGGATTCAGCGGCTTCGGTCGAAGCTGTAAACATAGCTATCTCAGAACTGGATCGCGCAGCATCCAAGGGCGTCATTCATAAGCGAAACGCTGCTCGTCGCAAGAGCCGTTTATTGAAGAAGTTATCCACGATGGAAATGAGCAAATAAATAAAACCACGTGTATGCTTGCATACCTAAAACGACGCATATTCCAATGCGTCGTTTTGTATTCATCAGCCTATCCATCCCGCATGCTATAATCGCAGCGGACCATTGGGAGTGCTATGTTTACACAAGAACTTCACCAGGCAACTAAGAGTGTTCGCGCCGGTCTTAAGCGCCTGAACCTGCCTTTACCTGAAACAATCGATTGGCTGCCAACCCCTTTCGAGGGTGATTGGGGTTATGGAACCGCCGTGTTTTTTAAAGTAGCCGCGGTGGAAGCCAAAGTTGATCGAAATATCAAGGTCCCCCAACGAGCTCTCGAGATTGCTAATCTGCTCCTAGACGATCTGCAGGATCTTGAAGGTTTTGACCGCGTGGAAGCGGTCGGTGGATATCTGAATCTCCATATCAATCCCTCGGTGTACGCGCAAAGAGTGACCGACAGCGTCATTAGCGCTGGGCAGGATTTCGGTCGGGGGACTAAAAAAGATGAGCGAGTGATGGTGGAATATGCTCAGCCGAACACACACCACTCATTTCACATTGGGCACGCCCGCAATGCCATCCTTGGCGAGGCGCTCGCCAGGTTGGTTGAATTCGCAGGCTTCGACACGATCCGAGCCTCCTATCCGGGTGATATCGGATTGGGTGTGATCACTTGTATGTGGGCATATGAGAAATTCCACCAGGGTCAAGAGCCCGAGGGCATCCATGAACGTGGACAGTGGTTGGGAAATATCTATACAGAAGCAACGACACTTGTAACACCTAAAGAAGATGAAAGCGAAGGCGAGAAACAACAAAGACTGAAGAATGATGCGGAGCGCCGGATACTGTACAAAAAGTGGGATGAGGGCGATCCGCATGTGCGCAAGCTCTGGCGTAAAACCCGGCAGTGGAGCCTGGATGAGCTCGCCGACATCCTGAGAATATTAGACATCAACATCGATGTCTTCTTCTTCGAGAGCGAAGTGGATGAACCAGCCAAGCAAATCACCGAGGAGCTGATCCAACTAGGGATTGCTGAAGACGAACGTCCGGACGGCCCCGTAATTGTGAAAATTGACGAGAAGCTCCACCTGAACAAGGAGAAGTACCGCACCGCAGTCATCCTGCGAAGCGATGGGACGACTCTCTATAGCACAAATGACCTGGCGCTCGCCAAGGATAAATTCGAGAATTATCACGTTGATCGATCGGTCTATGTTGTCGATGTCCGCCAAAGCCTGCATTTTCAGCAGGTTTTCAAAATCCTCGAGTTGTGGGGCTTCCCTCAAGCGGAGAAATGCTTCCATCTCGCGCATGGCTTCGTGACCTTACCAGAAGGCGCCATGTCGGCTCGCAAGGGAAACATAATCCTCTTCATGGATGTCCTTGAGGAGGCCGAACGGCGGGTACGGGCAGTCATAGTAGAGAAGAATCCTGATCTTACCGGTGAGCAACGCGAGACGGTCGTCCGGCAGATCGGACTAGGGGCTTTAATCTACGGTATGCTCTCCGTCGATAATAATAAAGACATTGTATTCAATTTAGATGAAGCCCTAAGTTTCGATGGCCAATCAGCCCCATATATCCAAAACGCCTACGTACGAGCAAATAGCATTCTGCGAAAAGTCGAGGAGCTTCCTGAAAGCGCATCCTTTGATTACGAGCTAGATCCGACAGAGATCGAACTCATCGACGTCATTTCCCGATTTCCTGCCGTGATTCAAAAAGCAGCCAAGGATTACAAACCGCTGCTCATAGCTACATACACCTTCGAGCTCGCCAAGGCATTCCATCATTTCTATCACGCCGTGCGCGTTCTCCAGGCTGACGTAGAGCAGGAAATAAATGCTCGCCTTCGCATCACAGCTGCCGCAAAGGAAACGGTTGCCATCGCTCTCAAACTGTTAGGAATAGAAGCTCCCGAGGCGATGTGATTGTATGCTTTACACGCTAAGGTATACGGCGATCAACGGATGAAAGCTTAGTGGGAGGTAATCAAGGTTACATACTTCGAGCTCGTTCTCATGGGTGCACCAATAGACCTTGGCAATCCGCACGAGCTGAACGGATATACTCTCCGCGCCACTATTACCCGCAGATGATTGACAGATCGACCGCGGAGGCGATGCCAGATAAACGATTCGGACGAAAGTAGGCTCAGATAATTATGACCCGTGCCTCTCACCGTAAGCCATTCGCCAGGCTCGAGTGGGATAGAAGCTCAGATGCGAAATTGAAACCGGCTGAACTCCAGCTTTGGTCGGAGGCGTTCCCCCAACCAATTCAACCGAACACTGCGGTTCAGGGTCGTATCATTCACGGCGAGAATGCCAGCGTAATGAAGGCTCTATTGGATGAATTTGAGGGTCAAATTGATCTAATCTACGCCGATCCGCCTTTCCTAACGGGTAAAGCATATAGCGCCCGCATCGGACAGGGTGAAGATTCTCGCATCCCCAAATCATGGCGAACAACTCAAGGGTTTCATGACAACTGGCCAGATGGTGCAGCATATTTAGATATGCTGTTTCCACGCTTGCAGTTGATGCACAATCTGCTCTCCGAGTCGGGGACCTTGTATCTGCATTTAGATTGGCACGCATCTGCTTATGCGCGGGTCTTAATGGATGAAATCTTCGGTCCGGACCGGTTAATCAACGAGATCGTCTGGGTGTACCATGGACCATCACCCATACGGTCAGCCTTCAATCGTAAGCACGACACTATCCTTGCATACACAAAATCAAAAGAGTACACATTCAACGCCGACGATGTTCGAGTAGCCTACAACCCATCAACGATAAAGACTTTCAAAAGCTCTCCACGAGCAGGGTTTGGAAAACAGCCGGATCTTGAGCGCGGCAAAGTTCCGGAGGACTGGTGGTATTTTCCGGTCGTCGCCAGACTTCACAAGGAACGCACAGGGTATCCCACCCAGAAACCGGAAGCACTACTAGAGCGAATTATTCTCGCTTCAAGCAACCCTGGTGACCTCGTTGCGGATTTCTTCTCTGGGTCGGGTACTTCTGTCAGCGTAGCCGCTCGATTGAAGAGACGCTGGCTTGCTTGCGACCCCGCCCCCACGGCCTTCGCTACCACCTATCGTCGCTTGCTAATGACTTCTGGTGTGGGTCCCTTTACCCTATGGAAGACTGCCGGCACTCAGAATGAACCCGCGCTGGACCTCGAGGTGCAAATAACAACCAATGGAACCCAAGTTGAAGCAGGAATTGAAAGGATCAGCTCAAGAGATTCATCTGAGCTTCATTTCCCGGAAGACCTGGTCCTCTGGGAGGTGGATTGGAGCCATAAAAATGAGATATTTCAAAGCCAATCTCAGGCGATTCGATCCTGGCGGAGTGATGAGATCTCTCTACAATTGCAGCATCAGTATTCATCAGCAGGTGTTTATAAACTTCGCATTCGGGCATTTGACTCCCTAGGTCGTTATGGGTTTTTCTCATATAAGGTTCAAATCAAACAATGATCCAATCGCTTAACAACCTGCTCGACGATCCAGATGGACAGAGCATTCACATCCCATATATTTCCCATGTGACAATTTTTTTAATAATGTTGATTGACCTCCAATTACTGTGGGAAGGCGACCTAACCTTGGATATCTTTGTCAGGTCAATATATGCCCCCTCCGGAGAGACGCAGCATGCTGCGTCTTTCCTTTGCTTCCGATCACAGGTGCAGCCCGTATATTGAAGTTCGCGGTTCAAATTTCCCGCAGGATCGAAACCTGCGGGAAGTTGGTTGGTAGTGAATCGCGTAAGGATGGCGGATCGGCACACAGGTCGGCCCTTACGCTTTACCAATGTACTAGGGTTAAGTAGCGCAAATCCACCGGGTCACTCACAACATTTAGATGAGAGTATAAAAAACGCCCGTACGGGCGTCGACTATCGTGGCCATTCTTGCTGTCGTTATTTATCCTGAGGTAGATCGAGCCTATACCCCATCCCCCGAATGGTTTTAAAATATTTTGGACGTGATGGATTCGCTTCAATCGCCTGCCGCATCCAGCTCATGTGGACATCGAGCGTGCGCGTATCCCCTGTGTAATCTGTATGCCACACTTTTCTGATCAGCGTCTTCCTCAACATAAGCCGGCCAGGGTTCCGTAGAAAAACTTCCAACAGCTTCGTCAGCTTGGGTGTGAGGCGCGTTTCCTTTTTCATGCAGCGTACGCGCCTTTTAGCGATGTTCAGTTTAATGGGTCCGGCTTCGAGCGTGTACTGATCATCACCGGGAAGCATTCGTTCAACGCGATTCAGCAGTTTCCGCGGCGTGAAAGGATGGACTAAGGTGAGGTTTGCTCCGCTGCCGGGATCGGGTTTTGTATCTTCGGGTGAAACGAGGATTATGGGGACCCCATCGAGTTCCGCTCTGGCCTTCCGGCACATGCGCGTGCCCGAAGTTTTCATTGAAGCAGCATCAAGAACCAGAAGATCAGGGGCGGTTTTTTTCGCCGAGGATACAGCATTCTCTATTTTATGATGTACTTGAACTTCGTATCCTTTACGTTCAAGGGCAGGAGCAAATGAAGGAGCGTTTGCACGACCACTCTCAATCAAAAGGACATCTGCTTTTGGCATCAGTGGATCCAGGCTCCATCAAACATTGAACAGCCCCTTTGTGGCGCTGCCGGATTTCCATTCTACCATTTTTAGTTTCGACCGCAACTGGGAAATTCGTTCTGGTCGGAAAGATAGATTTAGTTTTAAGAACGCAGATTAGCCCGGCTGGTGAAGGACGGTTTTGAGATCCTGCCTCTGGCTGCTGCGAATACGGCTGGCCCCGCCTCCCTCTTTCGGGTCACGCCCTCCTGCGAACCCTCTAAAAGGAACTTCATCAAGAAGTATCGATCGCTCGACAGCATAAGCCGTTGGGGCAACCCATAAGGCTAATGGCGACAAGCTCTCCCGAAGAAGAGGATGCCAATCCTCTCCACCATCCCACGAGCTGACAGCAAGATTGCGACCGATGGTCTGCACCGCGTTAATGACTTCTGCTTCACGTGAACGACATCGCCCATCGGCCTTCAGTATCCATGTAGTCATGTTCGCGGGTTCACAGAAATACTCCAGATGAGTCCACTCCTCTAACTCCTGCGCCCAAGCCCTCTCTCCTGCAGCCTCGATGACCTTTGCAGCACCAAACGATGCGGAGGCAAAAGCCGGCCCTCCACCGACCATCACACAGGTTCCATCCTGGACATCATAAGCGAAGCGCCTGCCTAATTCGAGTTGGCTCGGCATCCACCGCTCAAGAATCACCGGCAATCTCTCCAGCACTTTTGACAAGTGGCGCGCTGAGTCGTCATCGCATAACCTTGCGGCAAGCGCGTATCCCAGGAGCATTGAACCCAGGTAACTGAGTAGACCGGGACCAGATGGAAAATCGGGGAGCTCGACCGGAAGCACAATACTCGCTGTCTCGGCGAGCATGCTTTCGACATTGCTTGTAATCGCGAGCGTTTGAGCCCCGATCTCATTGCCCATTTCCAACGCCTCTACAGTACGGGCAACTTCCCCTGAGGAGGAGATACCTACAAGAAGAGTTTCCTGACTTGTCTCCCCAAGGTCGGGAACTATATAACGTGAGACATACATCGACGAACCAGCCTGCGCTTGCCGCTTCGCCAGGGTTTTAAATATCATCTCCAGACCGAGGGCAGCGTGATGGGAATCCCCTGATCCATAAAGGACTACCTTCCTCACCGATTCGTTTTCTAATGCTAATTGCGAAGCTTGGTTGGATGCGTTTTTCCAGATCTCGGTGATGAAACCCACAGCCATTTCGATTTGGGTCGTGAGTGATTCCTGCATTACTCGCTCCTGTCCACGAGTGTATAATCAAACCGATGAAACGAGAATCTCTGAAGTATCTTTTCCTTGGCGGTATTCGGGAAGATTATTGTATCACCCATACAAATCGAACGATTTCTGGCGCGCTTGGGGGAAACGCGATCTACTCCGCAGTTGGCGCCAGGATTTGGTCCGATTCCGTCGGGATCCTCGGGCGTATCGGCTCCAACTTCGATAGCGTGAAGTTGGAAATAATCGAACAAGCGGGAGTCGATACGAGCAATGTTTGTGCCCTCGCCGAACCACTTTCAACGATTACTTTCTACGCGTACCTGTCGCCAGAAGAGCGTGTGGACGTTAACCCAGCACTTCATTATCACCGGATCAATAAGCCCATTCCTAAGGAATTGCTGGAATACCAATCTTCAACTGAGGGGCAAGGGAATCGAGAAAGTTTCACACCCCTGGCAATTCGACCGACTGACATCCCCCAATCGTTGAACGGCCTCCAAGGTGTACATCTGGCGCCTGCAGATTATCTATCCCATGTAACTGTCCCTCAACGCTTCCAAGGTGATGACATCCGCTGGATCACCCTGGACCCTTCAATCCGATATATGACACCTGATTTCAAATGGGATTTGCCGACCCTTCTGAAGGGCATCGACGTCTTTCTGCCCAGCGAACTCGAGGCGCGCGAGTTCTTTTACCAGAGAATAAAGGATACATGGGAAATTGCAGAGGCTTTTAGCGAAATGGGACCAAGGTTTGTCGTGATAAAACGAGGGAAGCGAGGGCAGGCACTTTGGGATCGCGATTCGAATCGTCGCTGTCTCATCCCAGCGTATCCGAGTAAGATCAGGGACGTAACAGGTGCCGGGGATGCCTTCTGTGGTGGATTTCTCGTCGGTCTAAATGAAACCCAGGACCCTGTGGAAGCATCGCTCCGGGGTAGCGTTTCATCATCACTGGTTGTTGAAGGAAGCGGTGCACTGTACGCCCTAGGGGCTGCACCCGGGTTGAAAAAAGCGAGATTGTCTGCGCTGCGATCAGGACTAAGGGAAATATAAGAAATGGATTTAGATCGACTTATCACCCGTGCAATCGAGATTCAGTCTATCCCTGCACCTACTTTCAATGAATCGAAACGTGCTCTTTTTCTCAAGACTGCTTTCGAGAATACCAACCTCAAAGACATTGAGTTGGACACTGTTGGAAATCTATACGGTCTGATCCCGGGTTCAGGCAACCGCCCAATTATTGTCTCAGCTCATCTGGATACGGTCTTCCCAGAAGATACACCTTTAGACACGCGCCGCGATGGCAACCTGATCTTTGGTCCAGGAATTGGGGATAACTCCATCGCCTTAGCAACACTTGTTGAGTTGGCACTTGATCTCTCTTCGGAGAAGCTTGAACATGACATCTGGCTGGTTGCTAATGTGTGTGAGGAGGGATTGGGTAATATTCGGGGAATGCAGGAGGTCGTAAACCGTTTTCAAGATCAGCCGCAAGCCTATATCGTCCTGGAGGGAATGGCACTTGGCAACATCTATCATAAAGGACTTCGGGTAAAACGCTATCGGATCACTGTCGAAACAGCAGGAGGGCATTCTTGGGCACATGCAGGTCAACCTTCCGCTATTCACACACTCTTCAAGCTAGGTTCTGAAATCATCGATACCGACCTGCCCATTGACCAGCGAACGACTCTCAATGTGGGAGTAATCACAGGAGGAACTTCCATCAATACGATTGCCAATCAGGCAAGTCTTGAGCTTGACCTGCGTTCCGAGGGTGATGTTCAATTGGACACTCTGGATCGGGCGATAAAAGACTTATGCCATCATTACCATCGGGATGAAATCAAGGTCAAAATTACTATGATCGGAGATCGTCCGGGAGGCTCGCTTCCCGACGACCATCCACTTATAAAAGCCGCATGTAAGGCTTTAAAATCAGCCGGTGTCCGTGAGTGTCATCTTGAAGTCGGATCAACTGACGCCAATGCCCCTCTTAGCAGGGGGTATCCCGCTATTTGCATCGGCTTAACGAGAGGTGACGGTGCGCATACCCCTCATGAATATATTGAAATACCGCCGCTAGAAAGCGGCTACACCGCACTGACGAATCTCATTCGCTCGCTATAAGAGCTGCTACCCGCAGTGGCTCTCCTTTAATTTCTGTGAAACGGTGATGTAACCATGGACATCTCTATCAGGTCAATCATCACTCGAATAACGGGGTTTTCTCTTGCCGCCGCAAGAATTATTTGGTGAGCAAGATTACAGATAGTAGGAACCCGGTAGAGCAATACTTGCCCTCATCCGACCGGGCATATGCCCCCTCCGTAGAGACGCAGCATGCTGCGTCTCTACATTACTTCTGGTTGCAGGCGCTGCCTGCGCCTTGAGATCTAGGAGTAAACATCACCCAGTCTCTAAACCTGTGGGAGGTTAAATACCAAACCGCGTCACCGGTACACCATCTAGAGTTAGCAAAGACTCGAGGGTCAGAATTGATGTTCCCCCACTTCACAAGCAAATCAAAGTGCCAGTAATTAACCCAGGATCATGGTTGCATAGTCGTACTTGGTGTCAATGTCGGAGTTGGAGGATCACCTTCAATGGTGAACTGCGCTGAGACCCTCCACGTATCGCCCAAGAAAATCTGGACCTCGTGCTCTCCAGGAAACCAGGCTCCCGGTTCACACTCTGTATATCCATAACCACCGGTTCCCCCCTCCCACGCGTGGGTTTCCAAACAAATTAATTCCGATCCGGCATACCAGATTGCAGTCCATCGTAAACCGTCTGAGAGATAGTTATAACTGAATGTCCCAAACAGCCTTCTGACTGGATTCGAAAAAATCTCAGACGCTCCGATCGGAAGATTTTGACGATCGATCCGCCGAGCCACCAGCACGGGACTGAAGACCGCCTCGGGACTAGGAGTCTGTGTCTCACGCAAGAGCAGAATGCGGATCTCATCCGGGAGCGATGGTGTGGGCGTTTGCGTTGCCGTCGGTGTAATCGTGGATGTGAGAGTAATCGTCGGTGTGTTTGTGTTTTTTAGAGTTGGTGTTATTGTGGGCGTGGATGTGTTTGTTGCTGTTGGAGTAATTGAGGGAGTTGGGGGATACAGTACATAGACCGCCCTGCGCCCAAGAGTCGCCGATACGATGCCCGCAACGACAAACACAGCAGCAAGTGCAAACCATCGCCACCCGATGAGCATCCGCTCTTTGCGAAGAAGATAATAGGGTAATTTCCGTGCCGCCCGGATCTGTACCCAGCCAACCCGAATGGCTACCAATACACCCAACCCGAAAATGATCATCATGAGCCGGATCGTTTGATCAATCGTCATTCCCGACCTCACGACATTTCAATTTCCAGGATTGCCGATCCATCGACATCCAAGCAAATTGAATAAACCTTTGCACTGACTTCCTCATATTCCAATTCATGCCCTTTGACTCGCAAAGATCTCGGGGGATCAGGTAGAGCAAGCCAAACTTGACCTTGAGCTCCCCGCTCACAGTCTATCATCACTGTAAGTGTTTGGTCACGATAATCCCAGGACTTTACACACAAGCCTTGTGATATGTGTAAAGTATCCCCGACCCATAGTGGCTCATCTCGCGCTGCACGCAACGCGAACAGTTTTACGCCATGGGCAGCGATGGGACCTGAATAGAGAACGCTACCATGAACAGACTTGTACCGAGCATTCCAATAATCAACACAATGATAATCGAGTGAAGGATTAAGTCCGAACCTTTCGAGCGGAATCCCAAAATGCTGCTCTTCCGATTCCCAATTTACGATCGCGATGAGCCACCATTTTCCAATAGGTCCGTCAAGTTCCATGTGCAATAGCTTTGGTCTCTCTTCCTCGAGGAGATCGGCGACTCGCATTCTCCCGGGTAAGGGTGGGCATAAGCGGGCAAGCCAGCTTCTTCTCTCCGCATCCAGTGCGAGCAAATCGTCAGAGACCATTGCTGCCCCTCCCGAAAGGGCTACTACTGTTGCCAGTGTCTGGACCTCCACTTCGGACAACTGTGTCTCGTCCCTCCTTAGTAACAAACAATCCGGATCATTAATCCACCAGCGGCGATGAAGCGGAGAGCGAGTGATCGTGTTGTGAAGTGAATTGCGAACTGAAGGAAGGTCCAACTCGTTCTGGATGAGTACGTCAACGAAGGCATATCTTGGCTTCCAGGAGGGCGCTACATCTGGACCTATACGCATCGAATCAAAGATGCCAATACCCGAACCCAGCGGACAGCCACACCCGACAAGAGTAGTCTCGTCACCTACCGCCTCCCTGATTTTCATCAACATCTGTCGAAGTGCTTGCGCACCTGTGAGTCGCGGGTTGTATCGGATACCCGCGAGCGCTGCGGCATACAGGAAATCGAGCTTGATGTACGAATAACCCCAATGGTTTGCAACCGTATCGATCACGCCGGTAATATCCTCTTGTACGCCTGGATGGGTCACATCAAGGGCACGACCAAACGATTCCCAAACCCAACCCGTGTTTGCCGGCAGACCATATCGGTTTCGAAGAATCCAATCCGGATTTCTTTTGACGACTTGTGCGGAACGAAGGGCAATAAAAGGCGCAAGCCATAAACCCGCCACATAACCCGCTCCTTGAATCTCGCTAGCAAGCTGCGCCATGCCGCTCGGAAAGCGTTCATTCGTTGTCAGCCAATCCCCGATATCTGATTGATATCCATCATCGACTTGAATAACCTCAAGCGGGATTTCACCCTGGTGTTCTTTTGCCCATTTGAGGTGATCGTGAATATGAGTCTGATGGACATCCTGAAAATAGTAATACCAGGAGCACCACCCCAGCGGGGAAGTTTTTGCGACTCGAGCCGAGTTCTCGTCAGCCGTCAAACTTAGATATGTTGACAAGGGGGCACTGGATTTCGTGTCAATGAAATCGATGCAAGCCCAATCTGAGATGAAGGTTTCACTCGGATCCAGGAACACATCATCCAGGTTAGTTCGTAAATGAAGCGAGGGTTTTGCGTCTTCTAAACAAGCCGCTACCGTCCCGAACGCCGCACTTTGAGAAAGAAAACCCGCTAGAATTCCGGTATGGCTGATCCGATCCAGAAGCACGCCGAACATGTCTGAACGAAATCTGCCTCGTCCACCAGGGATATTCGCGCCCGGCTGATCTATCATCGTGCGCCTGATCGGACCAAGTCGAGTCCCAGGCATCGATTGGTCTGCTCCTACCAATCCAGCGTAACTCCAACTTTGCCACCCGTTGGAATAGAATGCTAAGTCAACCTCTGGTGACGAGAAGTAAACACCACTCAGTCTGTCATCTCTCTCTTCGGACCCCGCTGCCATCATGTCCACCGAAACTAGCCGGACAATGGAGGCTCCTTTATTCTTAATCTCGAGTCGCCACAGCATCGTTGGAGATGAATGAAGCAGGGAGAAACACACACGCACATCCAAACTAGCATTTAGAGGAATTCGCAGTGCCAGATGGTCTGCAGGTCCCAGCGAGTGTGCAGATTGCTCCTTAGCTACATCATCGGCTCGGGAGAATTTCAGATGTGTTGTATACCTTCTTCCTGCTTCCTTCCAAGTTAGAGCCATCGAAGCATTCATGATTCGCAGATCTTGGGAGATTGTTCGAATTGACCACGTGTCCGATTGTGGGTGAAAGAAGAAATTCAATTGGTCTGTGGAAAGTGATGGGACCATGGTCAACAAAGCTCTCTACTATAGGTGCAAATATGCTCTGCATTGGGTCATGGATATATCCACACACGATATTGAAGAGCAATTGATCATTGCCTTCGTGTATACTTTATTCCGGCAACATTAATCAGGCAACTTTTTAATGGATTCTGCATCCAATGCAAGAGAGAGAATTGATCTCAATCAAAGCATTAAAAGCCGGGGACCGTGAAGCGTTCGCGGTGATGGTCGATGCGTACTCTCCAAAGCTGTATAAGCTTGCTCTACGTATGTTGGGAGATCCTCTAGAGGCGGAAGATGTCCTTCAAGAGGCCTTTCTAAAAGCTTATCGAGGGCTTGAGAACTTCAGGGGGAGCTCGAAACTAAGCACTTGGCTTTACCGAATTACCGCGAATGAAGCGCTTATGCGGCTCCGCAAACATGAGTTGGATACAGTACCCGTCGATGAACCTATGCTTCTCGAAGATGGCGCAGAAATCCCTCGCGAATTAAAGGATTGGTGCTGCCTACCGGAAGCTGAACTCATGAGCGCAGAGGCGCAGGGCACATTGGATATCGCCATCAATTCGCTCTCGCCTGTCCTCCGGGCAACGTTTGTTCTGCGTGATCTTCATGGACTCTCGACTCGTGAGGCGGCGGAAATTCTCCAAATTTCAGAGGCGGCCATTAAAACCCGCCTTCTCAGAGCCCGGCTACAGCTTCGGGAGATCCTTTCGAGTTACTTCTCAGAGAGAATGGAACGAACATCAAATGCCAGAACATAACCTCTGCCCAGAATTTCTCAGTCAGATCTCAGATTATCTGGATAACGATATCGATCCATTAACCTGCGATGAGCTTGAGAAACACCTTGCCGATTGCCTCAATTGCAGAGTCTTCGTCGACACACTTAAGAAAACAGTCTACCTTTACCAAAAGCAAGAAGCAGATATCGACGTCCCCAGTGAAGTTCGAGGGCGATTATTTAAAGTTCTGAGCCTTGATGATCTGATCCGCTGACGAGCTTTTGAACTGTCTTCTGAGCCAAGTTTGAGAGACAAGATGTCCCGTAATAAAAAAGAGCAGAAAATGCAGCCGGCAGATATAAGCTCGAAAATGAAAAAACACTCGTCTTCACAAGAACCTCGAGCCGGAGAACCTTGCCCCAATTGCGGTAAGGAATATCTGGATTATGATGGTTGTTTAAATCTTGTGTGCACAAATTGCAATTACGTTTCAGGTGGAGTTTTCCACTGATAGGACCTTACCCCTCCGGGTGAGGGCCCAGAATCCATCGAGCGAGGAACGAATTATCAATATTCCCTAAATTGCTTAAGCTGAGATATCCCCATCTCAGTTTAATCTGTTTCCCAGATAAGCGACCTTCAAGAAAAGGATCTAATCGTTGCGTCGAACCATGCACATAGTGCTCCTCGGAACCGGAATTATCTCTATTACTATGGCAATTCTCATTGCAGTGATTGCGTCTCATCAAGCACGAAGCGTTACGGGGATCGAAAAACTCCAGGAATGCGTGGAGCTAATAAAAGTCGATTATCATGCTCCGGCAATTCAACTTGCGGATCTTGCAGGATCAACAGCCTCACTCGCCGATCACAAGGGTGATGTAATCCTATTAAAAAACGTGGGCGACGTGGTGTCCTCCATGCCGCAGAGAGATGCATGACCTGGAGACTTTCTTCCGCACACACACCGAGGGTGGATTTATCCTCCTGGGAGTCAATGTCGGGTAAGAATAAGGAAACTATGGTCTAATTCGTGGATATGTCCCATCTAACTTTTCCGATCTGGCTAGATCCCGACGAGAGCACATTGCGATCTCTTAATTCCTTTTCGCTACCCTACTCCATCGTAATTGATCGAGAGGGAATCGTTCACCATCCATGGAGCTGAGCAACTTGTTTAAGCGCACTTGAGAGCATAATATCGCTCATGCTGCGCCAATGAGGTAAGGAGAAAATCAATGGATGCAAAGGTCACTTGGAGCAAGCGATTATCTTTTATAGGAGAAGCAGAAACCGGTTATTCAGTTCCACTCGGTGCAAATCCGCAAGTCGGTGGTGACAACGATGGATTGCGCCCGATGGAAATGATCGCCATCGGCGTCGCCGGCTGTACCGCCATGGACGTAATTTCTATTTTGCAGAAGAAACGGCAGAATGTGACCGCATTCGAAGTCCAACTCCACAGTCAACAAGCGCAGGAGCACCCTCGCGTCTTCACTCAAATTGAAATCGAGTATTTAATTTGCGGGCATGATGTCGAAGAAACCGCAGTACAGCGAGCAATTGAGCTATCAGAAAAAAAATACTGCCCTGCACAATCAATGTTCAATCAGATTTTACCTATCAAGCTTTCCTACAAGATATCTCCTGCCGCGCAATAATCCTCACAAGCGGTCATGGTTATAAAAGCCACGGCGAAGAAAATCCGGGGCTTTTCTGGTCGCTATCCTGATCTAATGATTAAAACAATCAGACTAGGCTTGGTTCTGGATTGTCTCTGCGGAACACTCGAACGTTGGGGCTTAAGTTGTAGAAGGTTTCAGTTTACCGTGAAATATGTATAGTGATATTGGATCCTGTCATCAATCAAGCCGAGCGTATCATTGCCATCCATGATAACTCCTTGATCGCTCATTGCTCTCCACATGAAATGACGCGTTCGTCCTTCCCCGGATTTCCCGGTAACCTCGAAGTGCGCGTTGGGCAGAATGTTCGTAAAAAGTGATTGGTACCACTGCTGAACCGGTTCCCTCCCAACGACTGTGCGTTCACCAGTAACATGCGCGGCGCGATCCGCGTACAGGCTGGAAACGAGGATGGGATCGTGCTCATTCATTCGACCGACCAACCTCTCCGGCATATCTGCAACTGGAGCATTTGCAGGCCAATCGAAATCAGCCATTGCATTCCAAAGGTCCATATACTTCGGGCGCCTCGCGAAATCCCAACTCCAGGCGTTTGTGGCTGAGAGCCCAAGATCACGCGCTTTATGCAGAAAGCGTGTAACTTCATCCGCTGTTGGACACCAACCTCTATACTCATATGACGGCAGTGTAGGGACAATGGGTCTTACCGGCTTTAACGCCATATACTGCTCGACGCAGCGCTCAAGCTGCTGCTCTGGATTGTGGCTCTGCTCAAAATAAACCTGGGGCATGCTGAAGTCACAATATTCAAGGAATTCCGGGAAGGGCAATGCCAGGTGCATCCGCGGGTAGCGATAGGTGCTGAGCGCGATGGGAAGATTCGGCATCCCCGCGCGGATCTCTTTCATAAACCGGCTCGCAGCAGCTCTCTTGCTCGTTGTGCGATACTCACCCTCGGCATCAATGACATATCCGTCGAGGTGGAGCGCAGTCATCCTGTCGACTGCCAGGCGGGCTTCATTCACTGGGTCATCACCCCGAACGTAATGCCAACCCCAAACCTCTACACCTACATTCCTGAGTGCATCACGGACTGGAGGGATCAGATCGACGTTCCGATCAAAATCGTAGTTATATGGCCACGTTGCCCCATCCGCCACTTTAATCAGAACGTGTGAAAGACCAGCAGCAGAAGCTGTAGCCGCAATGGCCTCTGGATCACCCTCATCACACCAAGGGATCTTCCAGATAAAGTAACCTTTTCCGTAAAGAGTCATTTACATGTCTCCCTGTATGCTCTCAATGGCTTGCCTCATTTCAACTACCGCATCTTCTAGCGTACATCTTTGTCAGGCTGCCCATCATTCTCAGGTGGTGCTTGCTTTCTTATGCCACCAGCCCGTCTTAAAGAATCAGGTCCATATTGGCTGCGGATGGAGTCTACGGCTTGCTGCAATCTCTCATCGCGATCCCATTTCCGGTCAAATAGGCCTAATTGATGTATAGGCTCATGCAAATCCGAAACCCCCACCCCCAAGAGCCGGACTGCTTGACCTTTCTTCCAAAATCCCTGAAACAGCTTGCAGGATTCATCGAAGATAATCCGCTCTCGATCCGTCGGCTGCTCGAGGCGAACCTGCCTCGTTATGGTCGTGAAATCCGGCCAACGGACCTTAACCCTGATCGTATAGCCTGCCAGCTTCGCTTTGCGCAGCCTCCGGCCAACAGTTTCACAGAGTCGAAGGATAACTATCCGCAGCTCAGGCCAATCAGATATATCGGCGCTAAAAGTCCTCTCTGCCGACATTGACTTAGGATCTCGCCCTTCCACAACCGGGCGATCATCCTCCCCACGCGCTCTTGATGCAAGTTCCAGACCAAGATCGCCGAGAGATCCCATTAATGAGCGTGAGGACATACCTGCTATGTCCCCGATCGTATGGATATCTCTTTCAGCCAGGCGCTCCTCGGTTTTCGGACCTACACCCCACAGCATTCTCACTGGTAAAGGTGCAAGAAACGCAGCCTCCTGCCCCGGAGGGACCACGATTAACCCTTTCGGTTTCCCGACCTCCGTTGCGATCTTGGCAACCAATTTATTACTGGCAACACCCCAGGAAGTCGGAAGTTTTAAATGCTTAAGAATCTCCCCCTGTAAGAACTGTGCCACCTCGAACCCGGCACGTGGATCATCGCTAACATCGAGGAACGCTTCATCGATCGACAATTGCTCAACCACTGGTGCAGAATCACGGAGGAAATTCATTATCTCCTGAGAATGCTTGCTATATAGTGCATGCTGGGGCAATATTACGATCAGGTCCGGGGCTTTACGCAGCGCTTGCGCAGTAGGCATAGCTGAACGGATGCCGAACTCGCGGGCAGCATAAGACGCCGAGGATACAACCCCACGTCCTTCTGCTGCGCCACCGACAACGAACGCCCTCCCTTCCAAACCCGGGTTGAGCAGGGTCTCAACCGAGCAGAAAAATGCATCAAGGTCGCAATGCAATATCGTTCTTTTCCAGCGTGACATCAGATTCCCTCTGCTAGAACTACAAACATTCAGTTAATCCTGATGTTAACGATAATCACAGTTCACAATTCTACAAACAATTGCTCAAGAAGGATGCAAATTTAGTACCGAGAGTATTGACACACACGATCTCTTCTATAGAATCTACGTGGACCCAACCAGAGGAGGTTTTACGTGCGAACCTGTACACAATGCAACAAACAATCCCCCGATTCAGCAAGTATATGCATCCAGTGTGGAGCGGACCTCTCCCTTCATTCTGCGACCGCCGAGGCTCTTAAAGATCTTCAAGCTAACCCTCGTGTGAGCCAGATACGTCTTATCGTCAACCATGATGCGTGCCCTGCATGCCGGCAAATTGAGGGCACCTATCCCAAAGATGCGGTTCCAGAATTGCCGGTATCCGGATGCTCGAACAGTACAGGCTGTCGCTGTTTCTATGAACCTGTACTCAACGTGATCTTCCCTTAAGGAATTAGCTACAATATTAGATTGTTAACACCCGATCGTGGGCTTGTCGCAGAAAACCTTCCGTCCGCTTACCAGGAAGGATCTCCTCAATTAATTGCCCAGGGAATCCTGCAGTACTCCAAGAGTGCTAGCGTAAATCACCGCTTGTCTTGGATCCGTCTGCAAGTAATGTTCTCACCGCATCCAAGGCTTGATCTCGTGTTTTGAGTTTTTCTGCAATCTGAAGCTCGATCAATCGCTGAAGAAGTTCTCCAATCATCGGCCCTGGCTTGAGTTTAAATTCTGAGATGATTTCTTCCCCTCCCAGCAGGGATTCCACATCTATGATCTCTTCTCGTCGGTTGAAATATGCTTCAAGCAATTGACGGGCAATGTTTACACGATATTCCCATTCATCCTCTGCTGGCGCCCCCTCCGCCCCTGCCATGAAGCTGGCCAAATCGCAGAAAATAATCCCAACACCTGCACCCTCCGTTCGCTGATAGTAGCGATGGATTTGGAGATCATTGTTCCCACCGGCCTCCTCTGATAACTGAGGGATGTGCCCGGCAAGAAATCGGTTAAGCCAATTTTTTTCCTTGCTGCTCATATGATAGCGATCCGACCATGCCGAAGCTGTAAACGTCTTGCTGCCCCGCTCTAATCCTGCAGGAGATTCATCTTGATCGCCAGAAAGGTCACGATTATCGATAGCCGAAAAAAGACTCCCCAGGAGAACCCAGGCCCGTTGTGTTCGCCCAGAACTCAGCTCTTCGTCTAGATAGTCTGACAACGATTCACGAAAGCGCCCCAGGCGAATGGTGATCAATCCAAGCGTCGAGTTTGAGGCGGCATCAGGATCATGCCTGGGCGTCAAGACCTGGAATAATTCGCTGAGCGTTGAGATGACCGCGAATGCCTGCCGGGCTAAGTCACGCTTGTCGACTATAGGTGATTCTCCACCAGGGTGATGATAAAGCTCATAGAAGAGCGTATCGAATAGACCTAGATGGTTCAGCAATCGCAGCGATCGTGCTGGTTGTTGATAATCAAGCATACGGAAGAGCTCATCCCGCAGCCTCTCAACCGAGACATGAGCCAACAATGATCCTGCTGCCTTGACCTGCTGAATAGTATTCGGCTCGATGCGGAACTCAAGCTCCGAGGCAATGCGTACAGCCCGTAAGGCACGCACGGGGTCACTTTGTATTGCATCAGATTTGCATGCCCTCAGGAGTGAATCGCTTAAATCTTTCAGCCCACCTGTCGGGTCAATAAGAATGTCGATATTATGGGGTTCAAATGCCAGAGCGTTGATTGTAAAATCACGATTCCAGAGATCATCTTGAAGACTGGAGCCTCTCATTCGTGTGAAATCAAAGCTCCATTCTTCTCCATTAGATCCAGGCGCTAATACTCGTCCCGCTCCCCGTTCCAGATCAAGGTCGTAGTACTTACCACCCAACGCATCGGCAATCCGCCGAGCCAAGCGAAGAGCATCGCCAGCAACAACAAAATCAAGATCAAAGGATTGACGTTGTAGGAAGTGATCCCGCACTGCCCCCCCCACCAGCCATACTTGCGGACCATCAACCGGTGAAGGAAAGAGTTCGAGGAGCGCGGGAGAGAGGAATTTCTGCAGGGTCATCCGAAAACAGGAAACCTAATCCGGGAGAATATACTTATCTGGTTTCACAACACCGATGAAAGGGAGATTACGATAGTATTCATCAAGATCGAGTCCGTAGCCAAAGACGAACTTGTTGGGGATTTTAAATCCACAGTAATGGATCGGGACCTCCGCCTCTCTACGCTCATGTTTATCCAATAATGTGCATACCCGCACGGACGATGGTTGACGGGTTTTAAGCAGCTCGATCACGGATACGATTGTATGTCCGCTGTCGATGATATCTTCTACCAGGATAACATCCTCGCCCTCGATTGAGCTTTGAAGATCAAGTGTGATCCTAACCTGCCTGCTCGATTGCCTTGCTCCGGTTCCATAAGAGGTCACAGCCATGAAATCGATAGCATGTGGGACCGTGAGCGTTCGCATCAGATCTGTGAGGAACAATACCCCGCCGCGCAAGATGCAAACAAGCAGAACGCTCTTGCCTTCATAGTCCCGATTGATCTCCTCCCCAAGCTCTGCAATTCTCGCTTGAAGAACATCTCCGGGGATCAGAATTTCCTCTAGGAACTCCTCATATGGCAGCATCTTCAATCCCTTAGAACAACGTGGTGCTCGCGGCAGCGAGCCTCATACATCTCGCTGGCGCCAACCACAACAATAGGATCATCGTAGTGCGCTGGTTCTTCATTGATTAACCGCTGTGTACGTGATGCCGCTTCTCCACAGACCATGCAAATTGCGTGCAGCTTGTCCACACGCTCCGCCTGTGCCATCAACTTCGGCATGCAACCGAATGGTTCCGCTCGAAAGTCGGTATCCAAACCGCCGACGATCACACGCAGACCGGATGCCGCTAATTCTTGGATAATGTCGCATAAACTCTCGTTGAAGAACTGCGCTTCATCGATCGCGACTACGTTTGTGTCCTCTTCCATCAGCTCGCGGATTTGCTCCGGATCTTTAACCGGTGTGGCTTCAAATTCTGTTCCTGCATGAGATGCGAGTTTCTCAACAGCGTAACGCGTATCAATACTCGGTTTGAAAACTTGGACTTTTTGCCGGGCGATCACAGCGCGCCTTAACCTTCTAATCATCTCGTCAGTCTTCCCGCAGAACATGGACCCGGTGATAACTTCCACACTTCCAGTTTGATGGCGCATATGATCTATATTCTCCCTTTACAA
>CAYLOO010000009.1:1805-55352 GCA_964385355.1 uncultured Anaerolineaceae bacterium | reverse complement strand
ACCGCGGACCCGTAGCCGTCGACGGCACCGGTGGCGCGGTGAATGCGACCTCCTATAGCATGTCGAATCCATATACTGTCGTTGCGGTGCCATCCCAGCGCCAGATCGTGGACCTCGAGTATTTCGAGCGCTCGCTCACGATGCATACAACCGGCCAGTCTGGCCATCCATTCCACCGCCATTACGACGACATGATCGACCCGTGGCGTAACATCCAGTATCACCCGATGCTCTGGACACGCGGCCAGGTGGAAGCCGCCACCGAAGCACAGCTCACGCTCACGCCATAAGTGCTGCGCCGTGGGACTCAACGAAGCATGGTTAACTCCAAATCATCGCCAAAACGGGGCGCACGTCGGTGCGCCCCGCAGATTAATAAATCATAAGGGGCTGCTCTTATAGGACAGCCCCATCTATTTTTCGGCATGAAGGATGGCTTATTAGATCATCACTTTCTGTGTGACCATAAGACACATGGCTCCCAAGACTATGACCGTCCCCAGGAGAAGGAGTGAGATGAGGAAGCGCTGTGCCGGCGTCATCCCAAGAAAATAACCTCGTCTGGGTCCAACATCTTCCACATCAAACGCGAGTTCCGCCGGCCCTTCAAACATGGAACCATCTTCTTCTTCATCTATTCCACGCAGGTCATCAAACATCATTCACCTCCTGCAGGTCAGCCTTTCTCCACTGATCCTACCAGTTATTTCCGCTTGCTGTTCAATGCTCAGTTCAGTGTAGCCCAATCCCTGTTCATGTCAACGGGGCGGATTCGCATTTCCTCCCCGCCTAATACGATGACCTCCCCGGCAGTGAGAGCAATCCGCAATCCGCAATTAGGCCTCAACCCTCGAACCACCCCCGTTAACTCCACATCCGGACCTGAAATATTAACCGGCCGATCTCGAAAAGCAAGAACATCTTCAAACGCTGAATGCAATTGCTTTGAATCCAACATGCTAAGCCAACTCCCGATCCGCCCTACGATATCCACTAACAACCTAATCCGGCTTACTTTCCCTTCTACCCCCCCTTCCACACAAGCGGCTGGATAATCGACCTCTCTCCTGTCGGGGACGGATTTAGGGCTCACGTTTACACCGATCCCCATGACAGCATATTCAAGATCTCCCCCAATCCAACTGCCCTCCGTAAGCACTCCAGCGACTTTGCCTCCCAAGGTGATTACATCGTTGGGCCATTTTATCCACGCTTCCAAACCGAGCGTAGCTAAAGATTCTACTACTGCCAGCGCACCCAGCATGTTCAACCTTGCTAGCGCCACCTGGGTGATATCTTCTGGCCTCAAGACCAAGCTCAGCGCCAGGGCACTCCGGGGTGCTGTGGACCAACTTCGCTGAAAACGACCTCGGCCAGCAGTTTGTTCATCGGCAACCACCAACGAGCCGTGTGCTGCACCTTCCTGAGCTAATGCCTGCGCTCGATCGTTTGTGGAAGCAATTGTCTTATAAAAATGAAGCGGTTCCCCAAGACCTCTTACCGGTAGACTCGACTTCAGGCCCTTTTCACTGAACATGATTGGATTGTACTCTTCCATGCACGATTTGTGCCACAGGACGATGTCTTCGGGACAATCGCAGCAAGTGAACTGGCTGCCAATCCTTTCTCCTTCCAGCAGATAAGCAAGTACTTATCCAACTTGGGAACAGGTAGGCTGCCGGGGACCGCTGGACAGCCAAACCACGACGCTAATCCTCAATTTACAAGCCTATTTACGTCAGGATGCATAGACTTTCACGAGCAATTTCACTTTTTCTTACGGATTGACTCTGCTACAATCGAATGGTTACCCACATGAAGCACCTTTGGGCTCCCTGGCGTATGGACTATATTCGAGAAAGCTCTCATGAAGAGGGCTGTCTATTTTGCAGCCTGCTTGCTCAGGAAGACGGTCCTGGCAACCTCATCCTTTATCGCGGTCAAAACGTATTCGTCGTGCTCAACCGCTATCCATATACCAACGGTCATATGATGGTCGTTCCCTTTACGCACAAACATTCTCTGGAAGGTCTTGACGACAAGACACTGCTTGAGATGATCTCTCTCGCCAGCGAGGCATTAAGTGTGCTCCGTGATGCCTACGGCGCGGACAGCTTTAACCTTGGCGCAAATATTGGCGAAGCCGCTGGCGCCGGCGTTAAAGAGCATGTCCACCTTCATGTTGTCCCCCGCTGGATAGGAGACACGAACTTCATGGCGACAACAGCAGAAACTCGCGTTCTTCCCGAGGCACTCGAAGTGACCTATCAGACCCTTCTTGGACTCTGGCAATCACGATTCGACAACAGATAAGCAATCCACGATAAGGACCATCACCCACCCATATCACATCACACAAAAGAGGATCAATATGACTAACAGTGCAAGAGAGCCGGTAATACTCAGCGCCGCCAGAACACCTAGTGGACGTTTTCAAGGCGGTCTAAGCAGCCTCAGCGCCACTCAACTTGGCGCTGCTGTGATCAAGGCGGCAGTTGAACGCGCCGAACTGAAGAACCTGGAGGACATCGATGAAACCCTGATGGGTAATGTTGTCTCTGCAGGTCTCGGGCAAGCACCTGCACGCCAGGCATCCATTTCCGCAGGCATCCCGCCTACGGTCGGCGCGACGACTGTGAATAAGATCTGCGGTTCAGGGCTGAAGACAGGGATGATGGCCTCTCAAGCGATTAAAGCCGGAGACGGCGATCTTTTCGTCTGCGGCGGGATGGAAAGCATGAGTAAAGCTCCATTTCTCATCTGGGCGCGTGGAGGAGAGCTGCGCTATGGGCACGGCCAGATAACGGATGCTCTGCTCTTAGACGGACTCTGGGATTCGTTTGAGGATTGGGCCATGGGCATGGCTGCGGAATGGATCGCCGATGAGTATAAGGTCACACGCGAGGCGATGGATCAATGGTCGCTCGACAGCCACTTGAAGGCAGTCAAGGCGATCGATGAAGGCAAATTCAAAGCCGAAATCGTCCCGATAGAGGTGCCCGGTCGCAAGGGGAAAATCACCCTGGTTGAGGAGGACGAAACCCCGCGTCGCGATACCTCGCTCGAGATGCTGGCAAAACTCAGGCCTGCCTTTACGGCGGATGGGAGGGTGACTGCAGGGAATTCCCCCGGCCTTAATGACGGTGCTGCAGCCGTGATCATCGCCAGCCGCAAGAAAGCAGATGCTCTAGGAATCAAGCCGATGGCTCGCGTCGTTGGTTACGCACAGGCAGCCGTTCCCCCGAAGGAATTATTTACGGCGCCTGCTTTCGCCGTCCCCAAGCTGCTGGAGAAGGTCGGTTGGTCTCTGCAGGACATCGATCTGATCGAACTCAATGAAGCCTTTGCCGCCCAGGTTCTTGCTAACGGTTACGCGCTCGCCGATATTGGCTGGGATTGGGACAAAGTAAATGTGCACGGCGGCGCGGTCGCCCTCGGCCATCCTATCGGAGCGTCGGGCGCAAGGGTGCTGACAACATTGCTCTACGCGCTTCTAGATCGCGGCGGTAAGCGCGGCGTCGCTGCCCTGTGTCTTGGAGGGGGTGAAGCTGTCGCCATGGCTGTCGAGATGGAATGAACGATCCCGAGTTTGCCAACTGCGGGTACAAATGAAGAGAAGCAAACCCAGCTAACGGTTAAATATTTTCTTGAAACGAACGGATTCAGAGGAGTGAATTAATGGATGTAACAAAAATACTGGTTGTTGGTGCAGGAACGATGGGCAACGGCATCGCCCAGACTGCCGCGATCTCTGGTTACGCCGTCACCATGACGGATGTCTCACCAGAGATCCTGGAGCGCGCAACCGCAACGATTGCAAAATCAGTCGGAAAATTTGCCGCCAAGGGTGTAATCGATGAAGCTCAGAAAGAGGCCGCCCTGCAGATAGGTACCGCTCTCGACTTTGAAGCGGCTCGAGAAGTAGATCTAGTGATTGAAGCTGCTACAGAGAATCCAGAATTGAAGTTGAAGCTATTTACTGACTTAGATAGGATCGCTCCTGAGAAGACCATCCTGGCCTCGAACACTTCATCTATCTCCTTGACCAAGATCGGCGCCGCAACAAAACGCCCCGACAAAGTCATCGGGATGCACTTCTTTAACCCCGTACCATTGATGAAGCTGCTTGAGGTTGTCCGCGGACTAGCGACATCCGACGAGACGACTCAAGCAGCCATCGAGGTCGGACGAAAGATGGGCAAGGAGCCTGTAGAAGCCATGGATTCCCCTGGTTTCATTTCCAATCGAATCCTGTGCCCGATGATCAATGAGGCGGTTTTTACTCTCCAGGAAGGCATCGGCACCGCTGAAGCGATCGATACTGTGATGAAGCTCGGCATGAACCACCCAATGGGTCCATTGGCTCTAGCCGATCTAATCGGGCTGGACGTTGTCCTGTTCGTGCTGGAGGTCTTGCACCGCGACCTAGGAGAGGACAAGTACCGGCCCTGTCCACTGCTGCGGAAGATGGTTGATGCCAGTTATCTCGGCCGCAAGACCGGCAGGGGTTTCTACGACTACAGCAAATAAGGTGAACTCTTGCTCTGCCTTCCGAGTGGACCGTGAAACAGGGATCGATAAATCCCTTGGATCTTGGTAGATTCCAGGATCATCTTGGGGATTTCTCGTCACTTTGCTCCTCGAAATGACAAGCATGGGAAAGGTTCTGCACTGCTAGATGTCATTTCGAGTGAACTGTGGAACGGCGACCGTGAAATCCTTATGCTGTCGCTCTTTATTCCTCTGAAATATGAATGTTTTTTAATTTTAACGAGATAATGGTTACAAGCCCATAATAGGATGAGCGGTTCAATTGCGTTGAAACCGAATCTGTACTATCTTCTAAGCCATGGTCCTGCCATAAACTTAAGGGTTGGATTCAGGAGGAATGCATAATGTCATCAGTAATTTTCCCGATCTGGTTCATACTCGCTGCGATTTTCGCCTATCTAGCCTATATGCAATGGCGACTCTCAGGAGAACCCCTGCGAACGTTTGCGTTTAGGGATCGTGATCGAGAGCCGGACGAAGATGAATCGGATGAGCTCACCAAGAAGACCATTGATGATTTCAATAACTACCTGGAGATGATTAACTTCCGCAACCAGAAGCACCACCAGATGGCTGCAATTGGATTCTTCGTGGCAGTGTTCCTTTCACTCGTCTCAATGTTCCTGGTTTTCGGAAGCTAATAGCGATAATCCTTCCGTAAGGCCAAAGTACCTATTTCACTTTTGTAGTTTGTGGCCAGCGTACCGGCAGCGGATGTTTTCCCTGCCGGTTGTCTTTTACAAAACAGAATGCATCCAAGTTATTTCAATGCACTACAATATTTATCATCTGGTCAATCCCGCGGGAATTTCAAAGCAGCACCCGTACTTTAAGGTTCTTGTGTTAAAAGTGAATATCCGGTAATTTAATGCAAACCCCCTTTCAATACAATCGCTTATCACAAACGCCAAATCCAAAATGATTTCATAATGAGGGGGACTTGCGGAACATCTGTAGGTATTGGGTTTCCGGCATTTGGTAAAGTTAGAGGTTTCTCATGTTGGATAGGTTGAGGGAGTTCTATTCTCCACCTCATTTTGAGGGGGATGAAAACTTGTCCCATACGGCTTTCTCCCTGCATTACACCCTATTCGGCACGGGTATCATTGTTGCCGCCTATTTCTTTTTCATCATGATCGTCAACCCTTCCATCTACCCGCACTTAATCCTGATCGCCGCCATTTTCCCTTGCATCTTATTATCAAGATGGCTGATGCATCAAGGACGAGTACGACTTGCCAGTATGCTATTCGTCATCAGCTTCTTCAGCGTAATGGCATCGCAGGCATTGAAGAATGGGGGGGTGCATGCACCAGCCTTCAATGGGTTGTTCTTGGTCGTGCTTGCTGCCTACCTTCTCTTGGGTTTTCACGCCGGCGTTATATTTGCGCTGATTGCTTTATTAACCGGATCGGGATTCATAGTCGCCGAAAGATCCGGATGGATTTCCCCAATATCCCTGGCTCACACATCCGTTTCCTTCTTCAGCACCCATCTATTTTATTTAGTCGGTGCGCTCGCCTTTCTTTATCTCACTTCCCGCTCAGTTGAGCGGAGTAAGGCACACGCACGAAGCTCTGACCATCTCAAGGATGAGGCAATAACGGCGCAGCAGCAGAGCGAAATTCGCTACCAGGCGATTGTGGAGGATCAAACTGAATTCATCAATCGCTTCACACTTGACGGCACCGTGTTATTCGTCAATGAAGCCTATGCCCAGCTTTTCAATAAGCGCCCTGAGGAGCTCATCGGCCAATCGCAAAAGAGCTTCTTGCCAAAGAGGGAATTGAAGAACATCGCGGAAGCACATACCAAACTAACCCCCGACAATCCCGTTATGATAGCCACGTATCGATTCATCACTTCTGACGGGGAGGAAAGATGGTTCCAATGGCACGACCGGTTATTCTTCGATGAAAGCGGAAAACCATTTGAGTGCCTGGGTGTTGGACGCGACATCACCGAACAAAAACGGTCACAAGTCGCTCTTCAAGAGAGCGAAGAACGCTTCCGGACCGTTTTTGAACATAGCCCATTACCTATAGCTATCGCTTTATCTGAGTCGAAGAAATTTGCCAACGTCAATCCGGCATTCTGCAACATGGTTGGGTACTCCCTTGAAGAACTGCGCGAAAAAACATGGGACCAAATTACACATCCTGACGACGCTAATACAGACCTTGCTGGTGATCATTCGGTAAAAGAGGGAACTTCCAATCTTTCTTCAAGTGAGAAACGATATATTACTAAATCGGGGGAAATCGTGTGGGCTGATATCCGCGCATCCGTTATTCATGACCAGCATGGAACCCCAATTTATGGAATTGCAGTTGGGAATGACATCACCGAGCGGAAGCGATTCGAGGCCACTCTCCGTAAGCAGCTATCCGAATTGACTACCTTACAATCCGTTTCTTCGGTTGTACTCGAGACTGTAGACGAAGATGAGCTCATCGAGCGAGTTACGAAAATCATCGGGGATATGCTCTACCCCGATCACTTCGGAATCCTTCTTCTCGATGAAGGAAGCGACGAACTTTGGCTTCACCCTTCCTATCATGGATTACCCCAAGAGTTCCTGGGCTTGAGAATAAAACGCGGCGGAGGGATCACCGGGCAAGTCGTTCAGACCCAGAAACCGATGAGATATGACAATGTCCTAGATGTGGAGAACTTCATTCGCTCCACCCCAGGGATAAAATCAGCCATCTCTGTCCCGCTCAGCGTCAGTGGTCATTTGTTCGGTGTATTGAATGCCGAATCCAAGCAGGTCGGTTTCTTCAGCGATGAAGATGAACGTGTGCTGGTTACGATCGCCGATCTTCTCGCGGCTGCTATCGAGAAGGCTCGCTTATTCAAAGCTACACAGAGTCTGGCTCAAGAACTTGAAAGCCTTTACCAAGCTGCGCTTGCTACCAGCCGCTTGGTAGAACCGAAGCAATTTCTTGCTCATGTATACGAAGAGGTTCAAAAATCAATTCCCCTCGATATCTTATTATTGCTTCTGCATGATGAAGAAACCGGTGAGCTGGAGATCGCGTTTGCCGTCGAAGAGGATATCGTACGTGAGGAAACTCGCGGCCTTCGCTATCCACTTAGCAGCGGATTTCCCTCAACTTGGACCGTCCGACACAGAGAAACGCTGCTTCTAGCAGATGTAGAGAGCAGCGAATCCATTCCAATACTTAAAACTTCGTCTGGCAAAATCCCAAAATCACTATTGTCAGTGCCGCTCATTTACGGAGAGAGAGTGATCGGCGCGATTTGCGTTCAATCCTTCCAATCCCAAACCTATACCAAAGACCATCAACGTTTCTTGGAATCACTGGCCCCGCAAGTGTCTACGGCTTTTATTAACGATCAACTCTACATCGCCGAAAAGCAGCAGCGCACTTTAGCAGAGGCATTGCATGATACAGCGATGGTCATCGGCAGCACGCTTGACTTCAAAGAGGTACTCGAACGCTTCTTGACAAACGTCGGCAGAGTAGTGCCTCATGATGCCGCCAATGTCATGATCGTCGATGAGGGTTACCTAACGTCAAGGATCATCGCCTCTCGAGGCTACGAAAGCGTCGGGGTCACCCATGAAGAATTAACGGCATCGGAATTTCCATTTATCAATTCTCCCTTATTTGACCGCATGATCCAGAAACAGAAGCCGATTATCATCGGGACTGTGCGCACAGAGGAGAATTGGATCCGCTTTCCTGAAACCGCATGGGTTCACTCCTACCTAGGCGCGCCCATCATCGTCGAGGACACCATCATTGGATTCGTCAACCTCTATAGTGCAAAAGAGAATTTCTTCGATTCAACACATGCCGCGAATCTCGAAGCTTTCGCGAATCAAGTGGCCATCGCCATTGCGAACGCGAGGTTGTATCAAGAGCTAGAGAAACATAGTGCGTTCTTGGAGCAAGAAGTTAATTTTGCCACAGAAGAAATCCGGCAATCTAAAGAGCGTCTCGAGACTATCCTCGACAATAGCCCGAATGCCATTCTCCTGCTAACCCCCGAAGGCATGATCGAGCTAAGTAACAAGACATTTGGCGATCTATTCCAATTCACCAACGAAGAAGTAATGGGGCAATCGCTTAGTATAATCGCAGCCTCCGAATCGAAGACTGCTTGCAGCAAAACCTTACAAGATGTTGTCGTTGAACACGGATCAAAGCTATTAGAGATAACCGCCCAGAGCAAGGATGGTACACTCCTCGATGTCGCGTTGTCCTTGGTCCCCCTTCAACACGATGATGTCGTCTACGGTATCGTGAGCACGGTGCGGGATATTAGCGCTTTGAAAGAGGTCGAAAGGATGAAGGATGAATTCGTTTCGAATGTATCCCACGAGCTGCGGACACCCATAACAAGTCTCAAACTCAATCTCAGCTTAATGAAATTGGATCCTCAAAAGCAAGCCGTGTACCTAGATCGATTAGGACGTGAGATCGAGCGCTTAAACACATTAATCGAAGACCTCCTGCGGTTATCACGACTAGACACGGGGAAGGTCGCGTTAGCACTGGCACCTGTATCCCTTAATGAATCTATCGAGCAGTACGTGGGTGACCGCCAGATCATCGCAGCGGACAAGGGCCTTTCACTTACCTTCCAGGAAGAACGCACAAACCCGCAAGTATATGCAGATGAAGGCCTTATCGGGCAGGTCCTAAGCGTTCTCATCACGAACGCGATTAACTATACCCCCAGAGGGGGGTTGGTTCGCGTCACGACACAGACAGCCAGGAAGAATGGCAAAACCTTTTATGGTTTCAGCGTAGAAGATACCGGACCAGGCATTGCGGATGAGGATTTGCCATTTCTTTTTGAGCGCTTCTATCGTGGTGCGGCGGCCCATGAATCCGGCACCCCTGGAACCGGTCTGGGCCTCTCCATTGCTGAGGAAATCGTAAATCGCCATCAAGGGATTATTGAAGCCCAAAACCTCAGTGATAGAAATGGTGCGAAGTTTAGTGTCTGGCTACCAGCCGGTGGAGAGGAAGAACTTGTGCATAGGGGAGATAAAGATGACCAATAGTAATACACCTCGGGTCCTTTTTGTCGATGACGATCCCAGCATCCGGGAAAGTGTGCAGGATTTATTAAATTTATCCGGCTACGCAACCTCTGTGGCAGAGAACGGCGTGGATGCTTTGCATATTATGGAGCATTTAGTTCCGGACATCATTGTTTCCGACATCATGATGCCGGAGATGGATGGGTATTCTTTCCATGAGGCTGTTCGCGATAACTCGGCATGGTCGGCGATTCCCTTCATCTTTATGAGTGCCAGAGGTGAGAAAAAAGATATTCACCGCGGATACCTGTCTGGCGCTGACTTCTACATCACGAAGCCGATCGAGCCGGAAGACCTGCTGGTCGCGATTCAGTCCAGGCTCAAACGTACGGCGGAGATTCAGGATTCGATCCGGGAGGATGTTGAACGTACCAAGAAGCAGTTACTTAACATCTTCGGCCATGAACTGCGGACCCCCCTCTCCCAGATCTTTGGTTATGTCCAGATTCTGGGTGCTTCACAGGAAAACCGAGACCAAGGCCTGGTGGATGAAGCGCTCGATGTGATGGAGCATGCTACGAAGAGGCTCATCCGCCTCACCGAAGATCTCTTACTAGCAGTGTATCTGGAAAGCGGTGCCGCACGTGCGGCGCTTAGCGACTCCCGAGAACGAGTTGAATTGCTCTTTCTGATGAATGAATTGGTCAGCCAAATTTCGAACGCTGCGGAGGAGCATCAGATCACTGTCACTTGCAGTGTGACGCCCGATCTACATGTGCTCGGCTATCGACCATACTTGACGGACCTCTTCACTCGTTTACTTGAGAATGGGATCACATTCGGCAGGATGGGAGGGAATCTTTGGATCGAAACTATCTCTGATGGGGAAACCGTTCAAGTTTCAATCCGAGATGATGGAATTGGAATCTCACCCGAGCAACAAGAGCACCTGTTCCAGCTATTTGTACAGCCTGATCGAGAGAAAATGGAACAGCAGGGTGTGGGAATAGGGCTCGCTCTTGCGATGGGGCTGGCCCAGTTTCACAACGGGACGATCCGTTTGGAATCAACCCCGAGTAAGGGGAGTGCATTTACCGTAACGCTGCCACTGGACATATCCCATACGGAAGGAAAGGCTGCTGAGCCAAGCTCAGATCTTTAAGCAGGAGGTACGGAGTGGATCAAAAAATACTTGTCGTTGAAGACGAACCTGGCATTCACAACGGCGTTGCAGATCTACTTCAGCTACAAGGTTTTGGCGTGATGGCTGCCACAAATGGTGTCGAAGCACTCAGCATGATGGATGAAGAAGTTCCCGACCTCATTGTGGCAGATATCATGATGCCGGAGATGAACGGCTATCAGTTCTACCAGAGAGTAAGAAGTAATGCTGAATAGCTCTGGGTACCTTTCATTTTCCTCAGCGCTAAGGGGGAAGGTGAGGATATCCGCTTCGGCAAGGAGCTCGGCGTTGAGGATTATCTAATAAAACCCTTTGATGCTGAAGATCTCCTGGCTACTGTCTTCGGCTGTTTGAAACGATTCCGTCAACTCGATGAAAGCAGACAAGGAGAAATGTACATGCATTCAACGGATAAGGCAGGAGGAACCCCAGCCTTTGTTCCTCTCACGTGGCGCGAACTCGATGTCCTGCAATTGATGGTCGAAGGCAAAAACAACACTGAGATTGCTGACGAACTTGTCGTTGAACCCTGCACTGTCAAAACTCATGTCAGCAATATCCACTCAAAACTTGGTGTCAACAATCGGGTCAAAGCCGTCCGCTTTGCTATGGAACAGCATCTCCTTCAAGACTGAACACAGAAGCCCCAGACGAAATAGCTTTCTGTCCAATGATTCTCCCCATCCGTTCACCATCTCCATGCGAGTGGAAACTAGCGCATCGATTCGATTTACTTGAGTAACCGAAAGTGTTTGGATGAAATAATGACTTGGATCCATTTGGTTTGGCGCATATCCAAATAACAGGTTGATAAGAAGCGAAGTGTTCAAAAAGAGCTTTGTGGTCTTGAAGGTTAAGGGGAGAGCGACCGTCGTGATTGGACTTACTTCAGATGAAATTTCGCATTCGATCTTTACAATTCCACATAATCCGCGCGATAACACGGAGACACCCTTATGCGGGTGTTTCAGAGCAAAACTCAAGCAAACTTCACTGCATCAAGTTCTCGAGACCGACGTGGCGAGCGATTTATCAACGACCATGGTGGCAATCTCCTTAAAAGCCATCGAGGCATGATGCTCTGGTTGTGCCCGAACCAGAGGAAGACCGGCTTTGTGAGAGGCAATGAGAGAGTCTATAGCCTGAGGAATCGCCCTGATCACGGGAACGCCAAGTTCGGCTTCGATTTCACCCGCCGTCACGGCTGAGGCCAAGCTCGCCCGGTTCACAACAATGCATCCAACATTAGCGATGCCGGCTTTCAGTGAGTGCAGATAGTCAAGTGTTTGCTTCCCCGCGGACAAACTATCGGGTGCAGGTTCAAGAATAAGAAAAAGGAAGTCCGCCACTTCCAGAGCAGGTTGATGGACATCAGATGGATGACTGGGTAGGTCAAGAACGATATAATCCCAATCGCGCACCAGTCTGGTTAGAAGTGCACTCAAGTGTTCTTGCTCAAACCCTTCTTTGAGATGAACTGGGGGCGAGTTTAGAAGAGCTAGCCCGGAGGGATGTTTCGCGATATTAGCTGTCAGATCTCGTTCATTGATCCCTCCGGAACTCCCCTCCAGTATCTCTCCCCAGTGACCGCTGAATGCCAAAGCGAGATGATGGGTGAAGGAACCATAATAACTCCGTAGTTCAACTGCGAGGATATTCTGGTCTTTGCGGCATAATGCGCAAGCGATGTTAAGCGCTACGGTAGTCGTCCCTACTCCACCCTTGACACCCATAAAAACGAGAGTCTCAGCTTCCACCACGTCAATAGTACTCCGCAAGCTCTCCATTCTGCTAAGAATAGCTTCCACTCGGACAACGAGTTCACGCGTGTCGATCGGTTTCGTTAGATATTCGTCAGCTCCGGCCTTTAGGCCAGTGATTTTATCCTCCACCTGAGCCAAGGCACTCAGGAATATGATCGGGGTATTTGCGGTCTTCGGATCGGATCGCAATTTCTGACACACTTCGAATCCGTCCATCCCGGGCATCATCACATCCAAGATGATGAGGTCAGGAACCCGGGCAGCGATCTTTTTGAGCGCATTAGCCCCGTTTGTGCTTACATCGACCTCGTATCCTGATGTTTCGAGTGCAATGCCAACGATCTTGAGCAATTTCGGTTCATCATCCACGATATGCACAAAAGCTTTCATAGCCACACCTCCGGATCATCAATCTTCGGTGAGAATCCATATAGAGATGACCAATAGAACCTCGATGGACCGCTCATAACATGTATTTCCATATCAACCGCCATTCTGTATCCCGGGTACTATCCCATCCGTGCAATAATCACGCTCAAAGATCTCGGCATAGCGATCAAACAACCAACCGTTTTGCCAGGTAATCGTCCGCTCCAACCTCGATGCCATCCAGATCTGGCATCCTCTCATCCATACAAAATTCCGGTTGTTGCTTAACTACTCTACTTCGTTTCGAGGCTTGCATCAATAGGATGAATATCAGCGTATGCACATCGACCCACCGAATCAAGAAAACCACCGGCTCGTGATTCCGCCAATATCTATGTATAGCCACAGCCTCCTCTATCTAAGACCCTCCCTCGGGTTTGGAACCTGGGGATGTTGAGATGCTCGTCAATGCGAGGAGCCCGAAAAAGAGACGTCGATCCTGACTGCATCCAGATCGAATTTGAGGGGAAATCGTAAGAATAGTCACAGGACGGTAACCACACTCCCTATGTCGATTTGCTCGCAGTGGAAGTATCTGCTCAGGTTATAGTTCTGATCGAAGTCAGGAAGCGAAGTGAAAGGATAATAATCTACATCATATGAAAAGAGGTGATTGCTCGAGATCTCGGCATGGCTCCGGTAAGAACCATTAACAAACATTTCTTATCTGGGAGCAGAGGGGGGTGGAGCACCGAAAGCGACAAGAAATCCCTTTGGGCAAAGCACACCATAATGGACAGCGCAAGCCCCACAGTGATGCCGGATCCCTTTCACACAGCAAGCCTTCGCTCCCTACGCCATTGAGAACTGCTCCTTAGAAATGTGCAACCGCTATTTCTCAGCGAGCATCTCCCCCAGAAGCCGCTGGACAAGCTGTGGATTCGCCTTACCTTTTGTCTCGCGCATGACCTGCCCCACAAACCAACCAATCACCGTTTCTTTTCCGGCGCGGTACGTTTTCGCTTGATCAGGGTTCCCAGCAATTACCTCGCTAATCACCTGACGCAGAGCGCTTTCGTCGGACACTTGCGCCAGATTTTCGCGTTCAACGATTTCTATGGGTGTATTTCCTGTCTCCTCAACTTGATCCAGGAGTGACTTCGCCGTGTTCGTTGTTATTCTCTTCTCGTCGACCATGCGGATGATCTCTGCCAGATGGTGAGGTTGTAATTGGAGGCCACTTGCCCTGATCCCTTTGCTGCGAATGATGCGCAGCACATCATTCATCATCCAGTTTGACACCGTCTTCGATTCACCGCCATACACATCCACAGCCTGTTCAAAATAATCCGCCAAGCTGCGTTCCTCGGTGAGAATCTCAGCGTCGTAGATTGGGATGTCGTACTGTTCGGTGATGCGTGCTCGTCGTGCTAACGGTAGTTCAGGGAGAGCGGAGAGAATCTCCTCCCGCCAGGTCTCATCGAGCTCGATAGGGAGTAAATCTGGTTCACGAAAATACCGATAATCCGCCTCAGTTTCCTTGGCGCGCATCTTGCGCAGCGTACCGCTGTCCTCATCCCAATCCAATGTCCAGGCTTCAATAGCGCGGCCTGCACCCACTTCCCGTATTTGGCGTTTAATTTCAGCCTGGATAGCATCACGCACATTCTCAATCGAGTTTACGTTCTTGGTTTCTGTCTTTGGATTGAGCACATCCGAACCTTGTAGGCGGATCGACACATTAGCATCGCAGCGAAGATGGCCGCGCTCCATATCCGCTTCGGAGATCCCCAGCCAGCGCAAAAGCTGCCGCAAACGAATGAGATACTGCGCCGCCTCATCAGCCGACCGCAAATCTGGACCCGTGACCATCTCTACAAGTGGAACTCCACAGCGGTTGAAATCGATCAACCTGCGTCCCGCCTGCAAGACTGTCTTCCCGGCATCCTCCTCAATATGAAGCTTGGTGATCGTAACCCGACGCTGGTCGCCCTCTGGAAGCGGCACATCCATGAATCCGCCCAACGCCAGTGGCTCGTCATATTGGCTGATCTGATACCCTTTCGGAAGGTCGGGGTAGAAGTAATTCTTGCGGGCGAAGTACGAACGCGGTTGAATCGAATCGGCGCGCATCGCAGATGCCAGCAATACCGCCTTCTCCACAACCGCACGATTGAGCACGGGAAGAACACCAGGCAGTCCGGTACAAACTGGACAGATATTCGTGTTTGGCGGGTCACCCCAAGAATCCGCTTTACACCCGCAGAATATCTTCGAATTGGTATTCAGTTGGATGTGCGTCTCGAGACCGATGACGGCTTCGTAATCTGACATTAATGGTGCCCCGTTTCCTCAATGATCTCTTTTACTCCATATCGACAGTGATACGTATGATATGATCCTCTACCGTGAGCATTTCAGCTACTTCTAACCCATCGGTTACATATCCAAAAATAGTGAAAAATTCCTCCATTCCCGGCTGGTCAGCAAGGAGAATGAAGATCTGGCTGCCACTGGACGCCAGCACATCCGAGCGGAACCAGTATCCAAGGGCGCCCGTAGTGGTAACAGTCTCATTTTCAGATGGAAGCGTATAACCGATATCACTATCCGGTCGACTGCCAGGGGAACCCGTTACGAAAAAGGTCCCAGGTTGCGCATTGCTGATCGGGAAACCATCCCAATAGCCAAGATTGGCCAGGACGATGAAGTTGTTCACACTCACCGGAGCTAAAAGCGATTCGAGCTCAATTTGAATCTCACCCTTCGAAGTCTCGATTGTAGTCGTATATTCCTTATCCAAGTCGATAACCATCTCGGGCATCCCGTTGTAAAGACCTTCCCTCTCCGCAGGTGGGATCTCCGCGAGCGGACGCCCGTCCTCAGGCACGGGGATCACCGCATCCGGCATCGGTGTTGGCGTGGGCAACTGACTGTGCTCAACAACTTCGATGTCCACCCGGATCAAACGATCTCCCGGAAAGTCCGGAGCTTCCGCCGGATCACGTGGCGTTAATGCATTGGCAACATCCATGCCATCGAGGACTTTCCCAAAGATGGTATGCAAACCATTGAGGTGGGGGGCTGCGCCATAGGTAATGAAAAATTGGCTGCCGTTGGTGCCAGGTCCACCGTTCGCCATCGCCAGCAGTCCTTCCTGGTTGAACGTAACCCCGTGGATGATCTCATCCTCGAATTGATAACCCGGCCCCCCGGAGCCAGTGCCTGTGGGGTCACCACCTTGAGCCATAAACCCCGACATCACCCGGTGGAAGGTCGTGTCATTATAGAAGCCCTGTTCGGCGAGAAATACGAAATTGTTGACCGTTATTGGAGCATCCTGTGAGAATAGCTCAACGCTCACATCACCCTTCTCTGTTATGAGGGTGGCGATATAAACCTTCTCAAGGTTTAGTGTGAGCTCTGGAGGGGAATCCCACTGCAGTTCTTCGCCATCGCCTACTACCTCCCCAATCTCCTCCGTTTCCTGAGTATCTGGAGACGCATCGGGCTGGCTTCCACAAGCCCCAAGAGGTGTGACCAGCAGAAGAAGGATTAATATCCAAAAACCAAGTCCGGAAAAACATTTTATCCCATCCATACATATTCGCTCCATTTCATTATTGCTAAATTACTGAAACCTACAGAGCTTCGATAACCTTTGGCTGCAGGGTGCGCCACGCATCTGCCTCGGTTGCCATCTCGTAAGAACGACCTGCACGCAGCAATGTCGCTTCGGAGAAATCTGGACCGATGAATTGGATTCCGATCGGCAAACCATTCTCTCCAAATCCCGCAGGGATCGATAACCCAGGAACACCTGCGTGATTGGCGGGGACAGTCAACAAGTCTGCGTACTGCATGAGCACCGAATCGCCATAGACCGCACCGAGCTTGAATGCGGTGGTCGGCGTCGTCGCTGTGAGCAGGCAGTCCAATCTATTGGAACCACTTGGGTCAAAGGCGCGCTCAAAATCGCCGCGGATTAACGTGCGTACCCGCAGCGCGCGTTCGTAATGCCCTTTCTCATATTGCTCTGCGGAGACGTACATCCCCATTAAGATCCGTAATTTTGGTTGTATTCCAAACCCCCGCCCACGCGTTTCCTTGTAAAGCTCGCGGAGATTATCCTCTTCGTCTGGAAAACGGTAGCCGTACTTAACGCCGTCATATCGATGGAGATTAGAAGCCGCCTCGACACGAGAGATTACGAAATAGACCGGGATGCCGTAGTGCGTGTTGGGCATCGGAACGTCTTCAACGATTTCGGCGCCCATCTCGGCGAAGGTCTGAGCTGCGGCCAGGACAGCACTCTCGATCTCCGGCGAGATCGGCTGCTCGATAAGTTCTCCTGTCTCCGGATCGGGGTACTTCAGTTTGAAATAATCAGGCGACAAACCGATGCGCAACCCTTTCACGCCATCCATCAAACCATGGCTGTAATCCGGCACGGGGGCGTTCGCAGCGGTCGCATCGCGCGGGTCAGGTCCGGCGATGGCATTCATCATCAGGGCCGTATCAGTAACATTTCGGGCGACGGGACCCGGACAGTCCAATGACGAGGCGAAGGCAATCAATCCGTAGCGCGAAACACGACCGTAGGTCGGTTTCATACCGACGACGCCGCAAAAAGCAGCCGGTTGGCGAATCGAACCAGCCGTATCCGTTCCCAATGAAATTGCCGCTTCTCCTGCAGCGACCGCGGCTGCGCTGCCTCCCGAGGATCCGCCAGGGACGTAGGCGGGATCCCAGGGGTTCCCAACTGAAGGCAGAAATGCGGATGACTCGGACGATGAACCGAAGGCGAATTCGTCCATGTTGACCTTCCCAACAACAACGGCGCCGGCTTCCTCCAAATACTTCACCGGCGTAGCGCTGTAGGGAGCAATATAGTTTTCAAGGATCTTTGAGCCTGCGGTAGACGGCGTGTCTTTCACGCAGAAGATGTCCTTCACTGCTAGAGGGACACCTGCCAGAGATCCCGGATCTTCACCCGCGGCGATCTTCTGGTCGATCGACTCCGCCTGTGCATAGGCTCGCTCGCGAGTCACGGTAATAAAGGCGTGCACTTTTTCCAAGTCCGTGGGAGTTGGAGTGTAGGGTTCAGTCGTGGCTTGGCGGCCTTCAACATCATCGATCCGCTCGAGCGTCGATTTCAAGAGCTTAACAGCCGAGGTCTCCCCATTTTTAATCCGCCGAACCTGTTCATGCGCGGACAGATCACACAGATGTTCCGTCATTCCAACGCCTCGGAGGGGATGTCTGGGACGACAATGTAGCGTTCTTCCACCTCCGGAGCCTGGTCGAGGATGTCGTCTGCTTCGGGGCACACCTCGATGACGTCCTCCCGCAGGGATGGCATCATCGCCGCTGAATATGGGACGCCGTGGGATGTAATGGTAATGTTTTCAGAGACTCCGATCGCCTCCAACTCACGGATTGCCTGAAGCTGTTCGTTCATTTCTCTGCGCAGGTATTCCCCTTCCTCGGGTGGTAATTCAAACGCGGCGAGGTCAACCAGATGGTTGAAGATCTCAATTGTAATTGCCTGCTCGGCTTTGCCTTTAGCCTTCGTCGACACCTTCACCTCCACGAAACGAGAATGGGGTCATTGTACCCGTTGCCGAAAGCACGGTCAAAGCATCCCGCTCAACATACCAACATATACCCTGAACTGAAATTGGTGTTTTCCCAACTGTACAGGAATTGCATCCACAAGGTCGAGAAAATGCCGGAAAAGCGGACACCTTTCACCCAGCTTACGTTAGGTACCCGTGTGGTTTAACGATCGTTTTCTTTGGTACTACCCGAGGTGAAACAAAGTCTAGTCGAAGACGACAAATGGCTATTAGGAGGTTTATCATGAAATCAATTCTTCGACACCGCAGCTTCGGAATGCTCGCACTCATCCTCGCTGCAGGTCTCCCTTAATACCCCAAGACACAATCCAATTAGACCATACTAACACTCCTGCTATATAATCAACTCAACCTACATCAACCCAACTGGAGGTCTGGCATGACGGATGGCAAGGCGGCATTAGGTCCTTCCTTCGAATTGAGCGAAGAACATAAAATGATTCAAAAAGCGGCGCGCGATTTCGCCCAGAACGAGATTGCACCGATAGCAGCCGAATTTGACGAAAGCGGCCAATATCCGCTCGAAACGATACAAAAAATGGGCGAAATGGGCTTCATGGGAATCGAAGTTCCCGAGGAATACGGCGGCGCGGGGATGGACACGCTCTCGTATGTACTAGCGCTGGAGGAGATATGCAAAGCTGACGCCGCACACGGCACGATCATGTCCGTTAATAACTCGCTATACTGCTATGCATTCCTGCGGTTCGGAACCGAGGAGCAAAAACAGAAATATTTAAAACCCGTCGCCTCAGGGCAGGCGATCGGCGCCTATTCCCTCACCGAGCCAATGTCCGGTTCAGATGCCGGAACGATGCGCTCGCGTGCCGTGCGCGACGGGGACGTCTATGTCATCAACGGACTGAAATCCTGGGTCTCCTCTGCGCCCAAAGCGGATTATGTCCTGCTCTTTACGATGACAGCTCCTGATTTGAAACACAGAGGTGTGACTGCTTTCATCATAGAGGCCGAACAGGCTGGATATCATCTGGGGAAACCTGAGCCCAAATTGGGCATTCGTGCCTCTGGGACAAGCGAGATCGTCTTCGAGGACTATCGCTGCCCAGTGGAGAACCGCCTGGGAGAAGAGGGTGAAGGCTTCAAGATTGCGATGACCGTCCTCGACGCTGGGCGGATAGGGATCGCATCTCAAGCGCTCGGAATCGCCGAGGCAGCCTATGAAGCCAGCCTTGAATACGCACGGGAGAGAGAGGCCTTCGGCAAGAAGATCGGCCAATTCCAGGGGATATCTTTTCCGCTCGCGGATATGAAAACGCGGATCGAAGCCAGCCGGCTGCTTATTTATAACGCTGCGCTGGCTAAGCAGAACGCCAAGGAGAAAGGGGGGCGTTATACACTTGAAGCATCTATGGCAAAGCTTTACGCCTCAGAAACGGCGATGTTTTGCGCACACGCCGCCGTTCAAATCCACGGCGGGTTGGGTTACTCAAGAGAGCTGCCCATAGAGCGTTTCTTCCGCGACGCAAAAATCACAGAGATTTACGAGGGCACGAGCGAGATTCAGCGGTTGGTGATCTCTCGGCTTGAGTTGGGGCTGCGGTGAAGTTAGGGCGTGCTTGACCCCTAACTTAAGCGAGCAATACCCACATTCCTGGGCTCAGCCACCAACAATCGATGATTCCCTTTCCACGTCTGGTTAATCTAGCGATTGCTTCATTCGAGGTTTAACCCAGAAAATCGCACATACAATTAGACCCACCATTAAGAGAACTATACCGATGGGAACATCCCATGGCTTGTAACGGAGCGCCAGTTGATGTTTTCCCGGTGGAGTTTCAACGGAAAGCCAAATTTCATCCTCTAGACTAACTGGGGATCCATCGAGTTCTGCCGTCCAGCCTGACCAGTTGTTCTCTTCAACGATAAGTATTCCGCCTTGGTTATCGGGGCATTCAACGTTGATATTCCCGCCCATCCCCCAAGCTCTGCAGGGTGTGACAGTTTCATCCGCATGAAGTATCTTAGCATACTCACGACCAACCATCGCTTTGTGAATATATATCTCACCCATAACTTGAATCTGCGCCATTTGATCGGGTGAATCTCCTCTATTCGCCTCAAAAAGTGGTTCTGGGCGGGGGCGATCCCGCCAGTGCCAAGTTCGATAGAAGTCAGTTGCTAACTTTAGACCATTTTGTATCGCGGGCTCTACAAAGTAGTGTTCGCCAAACGGGACATTGACCCATTGTAAACTTGGCGTCTCTAAAGCTTGGATGACCGGCTGAACAGATGATACGCTTTTCAGGGTCTTAATCCATTGTCCATTAAATGTCCATGCCCCAGAGATAGCAGCAATGAGCGGAACCGCAAGAAACCACCTCAGATCCAAGCGAAGCTTGAATGCATCTTGTTGACTGTTTTCGAACTCCATAACAAGCCTGTTTTGTCCATAATCAAAAATCTGATCCAATCCAATTACAGCCAAACCAAGGATGGGTGGAATGGCGAGCCCTGAGACGAATGAAAGATATCGAACTCCCGCAAGGAATTCTGAGATTTCTTTAACCTTAATGTTATTCACTAACCAAGCCAACGGGATTCCACTAGCAATCCAAAGTGCAATGAAAGCGAATGAAGATAGGAAGAGGGTGACCCTCCGTTCATGCGGTGTGCGCGCCTTGATAAGGCCCCAAGCAGCCAACAATATTGGGATCCAGCCAATATAGAACGCAAAATGAGCAATCCATGGGGGTTTTCCCAATACATCAGTTAGGTAGAAAGAAATATCGCGAATGACAAGATTGAGTGGAACATAAGAAAATGGCTGCGTGTTGCTGAAATCTAGGTCAAAATCCTTTGCCATTTCTGGCAAGAAATGACCAAAAGGTATTAAAAAGGGGCTAGCTAAAAGTAGCGTCAAGATAAGAACAATTAATGCAGAATTGATAAACTTGGTAAGCTGCCCCCGGTTCCATGGAACCAAGAATATCGCTGCTGGAAGACAGAAAGCCAATCCCACTTGTGCATATCCGTTGCCGCTCACAATCAACAGGGCAATGACTATTGACAATACCGCTATTGATCTCCGATTAACATTTTTCGCAAGATCAATAAGTGCAGGAATAACCAGTGATGCCATGCCCATCGAGAGCACTAAAGAAAGTCCACCTAGTTCCATCCGAGGTGCAAGATGCCCTGAGGCGATAGCTAAACAAGCACCCCACACGCGGACGACGCGTCTTAACCCAAGGATTTTTCCCAACCAAAGATGCCCAATCCCGGCAAGGGCGAAAGTAGCTACTAGAGTGAACTTCGCCCCATTCAAGACACCAAAAGCAAACGTGCCAAAAATCACAAGTGGATGGAGAACACTAGTTTGGGTATCCACGAAAGCTGGGAAGCCACCGGCAACATTCCCGTACCATAACGCGCATGCGCCGCATTCCTTCAAATAATTCCAGACATGGTGCATTTGAATATTTGAGAGGAATTCTCGACCGATGGGAACTTCTTGCTGACTGAAGTTGAGGTAGGGCCTACAGAATAGAAGTGCGAATACCAAGACGATCATGACCTCTACAGTAGAGGGAAGACTTTTTAGGAGTGCCTTCTTATAATCACCAGGATGGAAGCCCAGTATCATCGCTCGAAGCCTGCCAATATACTCTCGCAGCACTCTTGTCCTCCTCATCACTCGTCCCTCCTCTTACATTGTTGCTAACCTTAGCGCTGGGTCAAATTGGTCCATAACGCAAAATAATTTCCGGGAATTACCCATATTCGATACTGAAGAAACCAACTGCAAAAATATTCGCATCACTGTCGCGAATTTTCAGTCTAGATGGACCTTCCTTTTTGTTTATTTTGATCAGCTTACACTTCCCCCTTAGACATTCAAAGACCGAGCCTATCTCAAAGCATTAACATCAATGCGGAAATGAGGTCAGACTTCTCATGAGTATTCACACTTTGCGGATTCACTGATTGACGGAGATCTCATCACGCTGCTCTCCTATTATTGGGATGGAATAATAGTTTAATTATAAGGACAGTTGAGATACCAAATAGTACGAGCCCAACTTTAACATCCCAAGGTGAATAATCGAACACATACTCGTGCTCTCCAGGAGGCGCTTCTACACTGAGCCATGTCCCTCCATGCAGCGGGATCGGGTCGCCATCTCGGCTCACTTTCCATCCATCAAAATTGTTCTCCTGGATCATCAGAATGCCAGGTTCTTCATTGTTACAATTAACAACCAAATGCCCTCCAAGCCCTTCGGTCTCACACGGTGACCTCTCAGCATCGGTTTCAACCACCGCGTAATGTACTTCCGGTCTTACGTAGATTGAGACACCACTGTCTTCTTGACTTTGATAAATTACCATCGCATCCGTAATAGCTTCCCGACTAGCTTCAACCCGTGGAATGGGCAACTCTCGATCTCTCCAATTCCATGGTAGTAGGGTTGAGCTCAGCTTCAATCGGGATGAGACCGCCGGAGCGATAAATGTTGATTCCCCTTCAGGTGTTGAAACCCATTCAAGTGTCTCAGTATTTGTTATCGCTGATATACTCCACCCCACCTCTCGGTTTTGAAACCTGGTTGTAAGAAACTCACTTGAAGCTGAAATATTTGAAATAATGTTATGGAACAGAGGAAATATTAGAAGTAGAGCAAGCAGGCTAATACGTACTTTAATTTTCTTCCTTCCTAAGCATAGCGATGTCAGCCTTTGCTCTGTATTAAATAGGGCGTGCGCACCTAATGAGGCCAACCCAACCATGAGCGGAACTGTTATACCAAGAATGTAGCCCGGTTGAGGCACAGCCCCACTAAAACTTAATTTTTTTAGATACCCTCTCCAAGGGAGATCACTTGCGAGGTATAGAGACAACATAATCCCAGAAACAAGAAAATAGCCTATGCGTCCGCCTGGACGTTTGATTAGTTGGACAAATCCCACAAACGCGAGAAGAATCGGCAACCAACCAATGTAGGATATATAATCAGATGAATCGCCTATTTTCCCGAGCGCGTTACCTAGATTAAATGCTGGGTCTCTGATTACGAAATTTAGGGGGATATACTCCAAAGGTTGAGCATTGCGAATATCTGAGGTCGCCTGAGTTTCAATATTGGGTACAAAATGTAGAAATGGGATCAGGAATGGAGCTGCGAGCAATAATCCAATAACAGCCGCAAGTACAAATTTCTTCACAAGATCCTTATCTAATCCTTGATGACTTAACAATAGGATGAATAACCCAGGTATCAACGCCATTAAGCCTATCTGGAGATGAACACCCCCTGACGCCAAGCTTGAAGCAAGCAATATACCCAATATTACTGAGTCACGACTCTCGCCGCTCTTAGCCAGCCTAATTATTCCCGGAATCATTAAGCTACATAATGCCGTGGAAAAAAGGGCCGGAAATGCGCCAGCTTCCATTCGACTTGCTAAATGACCCCCTGCAAGTACAACAATCGCTCCCCAGACGCGGAGAACGCCCTTAATGTTAAGCTCCCTCCCCAACCACCATTGTGAGCAACCTGCGATCCCAATACTTAAGACAATCGCAATCCTTGATCCAGCAATGAAGCCCCAAACATATGTAGCCAAACCGATAACTGGATGAATCCCAGAGCCTGAGTAATCCGCAAACGCAGGAAATCCACCCTGAGCTGATGAATTCCAGAGAGCACAGCTTCCACATTCAACCAATAGAGTCCAAAATCCATGTGATTGGATGTGTGCCATAAACTCGGGACTTGAGGGGACTTCTAAATAATCAAGATGAAGATAATCTCGCCCTATCCAAGCCGCAACCCCAACAATTATTGCCAACTCGATCCAGGATGAGATTTTCGATTTCGTCGTTACCCAGTAGCTTCTATCTAACATCATCAGATTGATGGAGTACAGGTGGCGGACACTGCAACCGAGGAAGATTATTAATATTTGTACTACTTATTCCCTTAAAGGAGCCATGGAATTTCAATCATACACCCAGCATTTTCATTACACTGCCCATGATTAGGTGGCAAACAAGAAGCCGCTTTCAAGCTTTTATGTTAAGCACTCAGGATCTAAATATTAGTTCACAAAGCCAAACGCATCCTTTCAAGAAGGATAATCCCGGAAGTATCTAGAAAGCAAACCAGGAGGCTATCTGGCCCATGCACAAGAGCAGTCCAGATGTATGATAATGTAAAGGTCGATCAGGCGTTTCAAATCATCATCGATCATTCACGTATCCGGTTCCCGCATTGCACTGATCGTGCTGGTAACGAATGAATGTGTATGAATATCCATCGATACTATACTTATCAGCGACCTCACGAATAATATAGCTGATATATCCATATCGGACGACTCTCGCGTGATCCTTCAGAAAGCGTAGGAAAGTCAGGGGCACAAACCTATTGGAGGATGCGCGACCTGGCAGGGGATGAACCTTGAGATCGAAAGCCTTACCCCGGGTAACCCGTTCAAGATCCATGTCCGCGAACTCGAGCTGTACTAATCTGGGAATGGTTGATGCGCGTGTCTATTGACCGTTTCACTCGTTGGCTCTCGATCACGCCCCAGAGGGGGTGGATGATCCTCCTTGGGCTCCTTTGCTCCACTGCCGCGTTCGCCGCGACGGGCGACAACGCCATTGCCATCAGTCGAATCGCCGCCCCACTCTGGCTCACAGGTATCGCCTTGACGATTATCGGCTGTTGGAAAACCAGTCCACCTCAAAAACACAAACGCTGGGATCGTTGGGAAATCGTTGTAATCATCACTCTCACTCTGGCGAGCATTGTCCTGCGCGCCTGGGGAGCGGACCACATGCCTTACGTTCTCAGCGGGGACGAGGGCTCCGCCGGACTCACGGCATTGGAGTTCCTTGATGGTCGCCGGAGTAACATTCTCGGTTTGGGTTGGTTTTCCTTCCCTTCACTTTACTTCTGGATATTATCTCTATCCCAACGGGTTCTGGGCAGAACTGTTATCGCCATCCGCTGGGTCTCAGCTTTGGCTGGAGCGCTGACAATTCCTGCCCTGTACTGGGCCTGCAGGTCGCTTTTCAACCGGCGTGTCGCCATCCTCAGCGCAGCATGGTTGATGGCATTTCACCACCATATCTTCTTTAGCCGCGTCGCCTATAACAACATTTGGGATGGACTTTTTTTCGTCCTCGCTCTGGGCGCTTTATGGAACGCATGGGAATTCAACGATCGCCGATCATTCCTGCTCGCCGGTCTCGCTCTCGGTTGCGCGCAGTATTTCTACACTACATCACGTTTGATCCCCATCCTGCTTGCACTCTGGATGATCTGGCTGGTGAGGCGAGGCGAAGGCTGGAAGTCTCGCCTACCTGGGATTGTATGCATGGTGCTGGCTGCCCTAAGTGTGTCCCTTCCTCTCGGGCTGTTGTATCTTCGCCATCCCGAGAGCCTTTCCTTCACTGCTAGCAGGGTTTCTATGCTCATACCTGGCTGGATTGAACCTGCCGCTGATGCGCTCGGAACCACACCCATCGGACTGGTGTTCGAGCAAATCTGGGTGACTGCACTCGGTTTGACCGTCGCCGAGATTCAGGGGGTCTACTATGGCTCCGGAATCCCCATGCTGATCGGAGCTTCGGCATGGGTCTTCTCAATCGGCCTTGTCTACTGTGCGATACACTTCCGAGAGGCGCGCTGCGGTCTGATCCTCATCACGATCCTGGCCATACTCCTTGTCGGCGGGTTGAGCATCCAGGCGCCAAACGGGCAGCGAATGCTCTTTCTCTCGCCAATCCTTGCGATCTTAATTGCCTCTACACTTGATGGAATGTATGTGTTCATCAACGGGCGGTGGCCGTTATTAAAACCCATCGCCGCTGTCGGTATTTCCCTGTTAATCGCCCTGATGGTGAGTGAAAATATTCGACATCTCTTCCACGATTATTTCCCCACCGAGAACTACGGCAGCCTTAACGGCGAGGTGACCCAGGAGATTATCGAACTCCTCGAGGTTGAATCGCCGCAGACATCTGTATTATTCATGGGGGGTGATCGGATGTCCGTACACTCGATCCCCAGCCTGGCATATTTGCTTCCCGATGCAAACACTTACGACCTGCCGCCGCCATACCATCTACCGCACGATTTTTCATCCCTGGGGTCCTATACATTGTTTGTAATCCTTCCTGAAGAAACTGCAGCATTCGAGAAAATCACTTCGAGTTATGCAGATGGAATAACCCAACCACGCTATAATCGTCATGGGCGGTTGCTTTTCTACCTTCACAAAGTAGCAACTAAATAAGCGCGGTTACAATTTCAGGATAATCGGAGAGAGCCTTTTGAAAGCAATACTATTCGACCAACATGGAGATCCCGGAGTACTGCGCTACGATGAATTCCCTGCCCCGGAACCGGGTGCAGGTGAAGTCCAGGTCCAACTGCGGGCGGCAGCCTTAAACCGACTCGACCTGTGGGTCCGAGAGGGCTGGCCGGGATTGAAGCTCGAATATCCACACATCTCCGGCGCAGACGGGGCGGGAATAATATCCGCTCTGGGCGAAGGCGTAAAAGGTCTGGAAGTTGGGGATCGCGTCGTGATCAACGCGAACCTCGGCTGTGGAGTTTGTGATTTCTGCCTGGCGGGAAAGGACAATATGTGCCGAGAATGGCATTTATTGGGTGAGACCGTTCGCGGCACGCTGGCACAGTACGTCGTCGTCCCGGCGAGGAATCTACTTCATCTCCCTGACGAGATCGAATTCGCCCCTGCGGCAGCGGCAGGTCTTGTTTTCCACACTGCCTGGCATTCACTGATCTCCCGCGGTGCTCTCAGCGCGGGAGAAAGCGTTTTGGTAATCGGCGCCTCGGGCGGTGTGAACAGCGCCAGCATCCAGATTGCGAAACTTGCTGGAGCGAAGGTGTTCGTCGTCGGTTCCAATGCTGATAAACTTCACCTGGCTGAATCCCTGGGAGCAGATGTCCTTATCGACCGCTCAAAAGAGGAGAACTGGTCAAAAGCGGTATATCTAGCAAGTGGACGGGAGGGTGTCGATGTGGTCGTCGATAATGTCGGCGCTGGGACCATGCCTCTCAGTCTCCGCGCCGCTAAGAAAGGTGGGCGGATTCTGACCGTCGGTAACACCGGCGGGCCAAAGTTTGAAATTGATAACCGCTTTGTCTTCGCAAAGCACTTGAGCATAATTGGAAGCACGATGGGGACACATGAAGATTTTCAAACCGTGATGAACCTGATCTTCCAGGGTTCGTTAATACCAGTGATTGATCAACAGTATCCGCTGAAGAAAACCCCTGAAGCGCAGAAGCGCCTTGAAACCGGGGACCAACTGGGAAAAATTGTCCTTGACATCGAAGAATAGACCCCGGCTCGTAACCTGGCTCGCCGCAGGGGTGTTAACCTTCTCAGTGATGCAATTCGCCGGTCTCACGGCATGGTTTACACTTCTCGACCTCCCTATCAGCGTTCCCAAGGGCTATTTACTCTTGAAGAATGGCTTATGGGGAAGCGTAGGTCTGATAGCCGCGATGGCACTTTTCTTCCGCTGCAGTTGGGCACCGAAGCTCACGTACATCGGTGCAATTGTCTATGCTGTATGGCTATGGGTCGATCATTCGCTGCTTCAACAATCCGATTTCGCCAGCAGTTCCTTCCCTTTCACTTTTGGAGTTATGACACTATGCTTTCTGATCGTGATATGGATACTTTCTCGACCATCTGTACGTCAATATTATGAGGAGCAAAACGAATGAGTGATTCCTCCAAATCCGATTTCCTTCATAACCAACGCGAAAAGGCACTGCTTGGTGGTGGCCCCGAGCGGATAAAAGCGCAGCATGACCGCGGTCGCTTAACTGCACGAGAGCGGCTTGACCTGCTTTTAGACAAAGGATCCTTCCGCGAAACCGATATGTTTGTCACACATCGGACGCATGATTTCGATCTCGAAAAGAAGAAATTCCTTTCAGACAGTGTCATAACCGGGTGGGGAACAATCGACGGCCGGCTGGTATACGTTTTCTCACAAGACTTCACCGTCTTCGGCGGCAGCCTCGGTGAAGTTCATGCAGAGAAGATCTGTAAAATCATGGACATGGCCATGAAGAACGGCGCTCCCGTCATCGGTCTGAACGACTCCGGGGGAGCACGCATCCAGGAGGGCGTCGTCTCTCTCGGCGCCTACGCCGACATCTTCCTCAAGAATACGCTCAGTTCGGGCGTGATCCCTCAAATCAGCGCCATCATGGGACCATGCGCCGGCGGCGCCGTGTACTCCCCGGCACTTACCGATTTCATCTTCATGGTTCGTAACTCCTCCTATATGTTTGTAACGGGCCCTGAAGTAGTTAAGACCGTCACTCACGAAGAAGTTTCTTTCGAGGAATTGGGCGGCGCGGACACACACGCCAGGACATCCGGTGTTTGTCACTACGTAGCAGAGAGTGAGAGCGATTGTCTTTATATGATCCGCCTCCTGCTATCCTACATCCCTCAGAACAATATGGATGACCCACCTTTCGTTCCAACTAACGATGACCGCCTGCGCACAGAGGAAGAACTGGATCACATCGTGCCTGATGACCCCAGCAAACCGTATGACATGCGCGACGTGATCAAGCTGGTCGTCGACAATGGTGTCTTCCTAGAAATCCACGAGAACTATGCGCAGAACATCCTGACGTGCTTCGCCCGTTTTGGCGGACACAGCGTCGGAATTATCGCCAACCAACCGGCCCATTTAGCGGGTGTGCTGGATATTAATTCTTCAGATAAGGCCGCCCGCTTCGTGCGATTCTGCGATTCGTTTAACCTCCCAATCATCACCTTCGTCGATGTACCTGGTTTCCTCCCCGGCACGGGTCAGGAACACGGCGGCATCATCCGCCATGGAGCGAAACTGCTCTATGCATATTGCGAGGCTACCGTCCCGAAGATCACACTAATCACTCGCAAGGCGTATGGCGGTGCTTATGATGTTATGTCCTCCAAACACATTCGCGCTGACTTGAACCTGGCTTGGACCAGCGCAGAGCTAGCCGTGATGGGTCCTGAAGGGGCGGTCAATATCATTTTCCGCAAGGAACTCGCTGATGCAAAAGATCCGGAAAAACGCAGAGCCGAGCTTGTGGCAGAATACCGCGAGAAGTTTGCACATCCATACATCGCAGCCGCGCGAGGCTACGTAGACGACATCATAGAGCCGCGTTTCACTCGACCGCGTATTATCAATGGTCTGGAGATGCTTTCAAACAAACGCGATGCTAATCCTGCGAAAAAACATGGAAATATCCCGCTCTGAGCAACCCGGCGATCACGGTTTTTACGAGATCAACGGGCACAAATTGTATTGGGAGCAATATGGGTCCAGCAATGCACCAGTTTTGTTGCTCCTTCATCATGGTTTGGGATCGATCCGCTCTTGGCGGCGGCAGATGAGCGCCTTCACCAACGCCGGATGGCGGGTGATTGTGTATGATCGCTGGGGTTATGGTCGGTCGGACTTACGCCCATGTTTTGAAGAGTCCTTTCTCCTCAATGATGCCGAGGAGGCTTTCGCTCTTCTTAACCACCTGGGCATTCACCGTCTTTCTCTTGTAGGTCATAGCGACGGCGGCTCGATCGCGCTGCTCATGGCCTCTGCAAGACCTGATTTAATCGAGAGGATGATCGTCGTCGCTGCCCATATATACGTTGAGCCAAAAATGCTCCCTGGATTGGAAATGATCTATGAAGCGTCAAAGAAGCTGCCCTATTCTAGAGCTTTGGACCGGGAACATGGGGGTAGGGCAGGCCATCTGGTCGATTCTTGGGTACGACATTGGAAGGAAAGTGAACCTCAAAAACTAGACATTCGCGAGCGTTTACCAAAGATCACCTGCCCAACACTGGTGATTCAAGGTGAACTCGATGAACATGCGACACCCCAGCATGCGGTCGATATCTCTGAAGGGGTTCAGGAGGGGCAATTATGGTTGATCCCCGATGGTCACCACATGCCGCCGCACGAGATTCCAGAGGAGTTCAACCAAAGAGTTCTGCATTTCCTGGCAGCCCAGGAGCATTCGCAAGCTCCTGCCTTAGATTAGAGGGAAGGAATGTTTGAAAAAGTACTTATCGCAAATCGCGGAGAAATCGCAGTCCGTATCATCCGGGCTTGTCACGAATTAGGTCTGCGTACAATCGCGGTTTATTCCGAAGCCGACCGCGCCGCGCTGCATGTACGGCAAGCGGATGAGGCCTACCTGCTGGGCCCTGCGCCTGCGCGCGAATCCTACTTGCGCGGCGACAAGATCATCGACATCGCTAAAAAAAGCGGTGCCGGAGCCATTCACCCGGGATACGGTTTCCTGGCGGAGCGAGATGACTTCGCCCAGGCAGTGCTTGACACCGGGCTTGTATTCATCGGTCCAAGACCATCCGCAATTGCTGCGATGGGGGATAAAGCTGTCGCCCGTTCCACTGTCACCGCCGCGGGGATTCAAGTCGTCCCCGGAACCGAAGGTGAAGGTGATCTGTGCGATGAAGACCTACTGGCAATCGCCCCGCAGATCGGCTTTCCCCTACTGGTAAAAGCCACAGCAGGCGGCGGCGGCAAGGGTATGCGTGAAGTCAAATCTGTTGAGGAGATGCCCGGGCTGCTTGAAGCAGCGCGCAGAGAAGCCGAGGCTTCTTTTGGCGACGGCAATGTGTATCTCGAAAAATTGATAGAGAATGCACGGCACATCGAGTTCCAGATTCTGGCGGACAGTCATGGGAATGTCATCCATTTGGGTGAACGCGAATGCTCCCTACAAAGACGTCACCAGAAATTGCTTGAGGAATCCCCCTCTCCGTTTATAAACGATGAGCTGCGCACGCAGATGGGAGAAGTAGCCTGCACAGCCGCCCGTGCTGTGGATTACCTGAACGCAGGCACAATCGAATTCTTGGTCGATAAGGACCATAAGTTCTTCTTCCTCGAGATGAACACTCGCCTGCAGGTTGAGCATCCGATAACTGAACTTGTGACGGGGATCGACATCGTTAAGGAGCAGCTGCGGATCGCGCGCGACCGCAAACTTCGCTATGCACAAGAGGATATCCACTTCAACGGATGGTCTCTCGAATGCCGAATAAATGCCGAGGATGCATATAACAACTTCCTCCCATCTACAGGGATCCTGAATTCGGTCATCGCACCCAGTGGACCAGGCGTCCGAGTTGATACGGGGGTCTACGCAGGGTTTGAAATCTCCCCTTATTACGATGCCCTCATCTCCAAGCTGATTTGCTGGGGAGAAACGCGGGGGGAGGCGATCCTGCGGATGAGACGCGCCCTGGAGGAATATCGCATCCTGGGCGTGAAAACCAATATTCCTTTCCATCAGCACATTATGGATTCCCACCGATTCATTGCCGGTTCTTTTGATACTCGCTTCGTTGAGGAGCGATTCTCCATGGGAGATCTTGAGGATGAGAAAGAGCACCTGGCGAAGATCGCGGCAGTGATGGCAGCACTTGTCACACATCGGGAAAGCCAGAGCGCATCACAGATTGTTCGTCGCAATAAGCGGGATACAAGCAACTGGAAATGGGTCGGAAGGTGGGAGAGAATGAATCACTAGGATTGATCAATCAGTGTTTTTCTGATCAACACCCAGGCGTGCACGATGTTTGCCCCAAGTTCTAGATCGTGGAGGATCCATGAAATATTTCACCACCATCGGTGACAAACAATTCGAAGTGGAAATCAAGGCAGATCAGCAGATTGATGTAGACAATCAACAGTTAACTGCCGATTTTCAGTCCGTTGGCGACCAACCAATTTACTCTCTCCTCCTCGACGGTGAATCTTTCGAGGCCTCGATCTATACAACAGAAACAGGGATACAAGTCCTTCTCCAAGGTCAGCTTTTTGAGGTCCATGTGGAGGACGAACGTCAGCAGCGACTGCGTCAGAGTTCCAGCGCCCCGCGAATCCGCAGCGGTGATGTTCATATCAAGGCACCCATGCCCGGGATCGTCATAGAAATCCCGATTGAAGAAGGTCAGGAAGTAGCCCGGGGGGACAACGTCATCATCCTGGAATCGATGAAAATGCAAAACGAAATCAAAGCGCCGCGTGATGGCACCGTGAATCGCCTCCGTGTGAAAGCTGGCGAGAGCGTTGACCAGAATCAGATATTGCTGATACTTTCCTGAAGGCAGTGTTCATGGAAATCGAAGTGAAGTTCTATCTGCGCCATCTGGAAGACATCCGCAAGCGGCTCATCGCCCAAGGCGTACGTTTAAATACAGATCGCCTTCTCGAGCGCAATCTGCGCTTCGATACCCCTGACCGGGATCTCGCCGGGAAGATGCATGTCCTCCGTCTGCGGCAAGACGATCGAGCAACGCTGACTTTCAAGCGCCCTCATGGACAATTAGAAACACGCGAGGAATTTGAGATTGAAATCGATGATTTCGAGAGCGGACGCAAGATCCTTGAAGCGCTAGGCTACACAGTTACTGCCCTATATGAGAAGTACCGTGAAACCTTTCAAATCGACACCATCCAGGTGATGCTAGACGAACTCCCCTTCGGTTGCTTCATTGAGATCGAAGGACCCTCGCTAGAGTCGATCCGCCAGATGTCCGATCGGCTGGGATTACCCTGGGAGCGGCGTGTGCAGGCGAGCTATCTCGAACTATTCGGCCGAATCCGTCAATCCCTTAATTTAGAGTTAGAAGAAGGTACTTTTGAGAAGTTTGAGGGGCTTCCACCCGTTGACCCTGAATTTCTGGGTGTCCTCCAGGTTGATTGAAAGAAACAATTGCGATAAAGAACAATGATCAAACGTCTGAGGGAAGCAGTCAAGAAGTGGGAAGAAGGTACGCTGGCAAAGTCGCTCGCGCGCATGCCGGAGAGAAAGGACCACTTTGAAACCCCCTCAGGAATCCCCGTTGAACGGCTCTATCTCCCACGAAAAGCAGACGCCGAGTATCTCGACCGCCTGGGATTTCCAGGGGAGCACCCCTTCACGCGAGGTGTCCAGACCACGATGTACCGCGGTCGTCTATGGACTATGCGCCAATACGCAGGATATGCCACCGCCGAGGAGACGAACGCACGCTTTAAGTACTTGCTTGACCAGGGTCAGACCGGTCTCTCGATCGCCTTTGACCTCCCCACTCAGATTGGCTACGACGCGGACGACCCGCTCGCCAGTGGTGAAGTGGGAAAGGTTGGAGTTTCCATATCCAGTCTGGAAGATATGGAGCAGCTCTTCGCTGGTATTCCTCTCGATAAGGTCTCAACAAGTATGACCATCAACGCTCCAGCCGCGATTCTGCTGGCTATGTATATTTCGATCGCCCGCCGGCAAGAGATTGACCTTTCTTCTCTAAGAGGGACCATTCAGAACGATATCCTTAAAGAATACATCGCCCGCGGAACTTACATTTTCCCGCCGAAACCAGCGATGCGGCTAACCACAGATGTCTTCCGCTATTGCAAGGACTCTGTGCCTCACTGGAACACGATCTCAGTCTCCGGGTACCACATGCGAGAGGCTGGTGCTACGGCTGTGCAGGAGCTCGCATTCACACTTGCAAACGCTATCGCCTATCTCGAAACAGGAATACAGGCTGGTTTGTCGGTCGATGAGATAGCACCACAGATGGCGTTCTTCTTCAACGCCCACAATGACCTTCTTGAGGAAATAGCCAAGTTCCGCGCCGCTCGCAGGATGTGGTCTTCCATCGTACAAGACCGCTTCGCTGCACGCGACCCTCGATCCTGGCGGTTGCGCTTCCACACGCAAACCGCAGGGTCAACCCTGACAGCTCAGCAGCCAATGAACAATATCACCAGGGTTACGATCCAGGCATTGGCTGCCATCCTCGGAGGCACGCAATCCCTGCATACGAACAGCCTGGATGAGGCACTCAACCTACCGACAACTCACTCCGTCCAGGTGGCTCTGCGGACACAACAGATTTTGGCATCCGAAAGCGGTGTTGCCGAGACGATAGACCCGCTGGGCGGAGCGTACGCAATCGAAGCACTAACAGACGAGATAGAAAGCCGCGCCAGAGCATACCTTGAAAATATCGACTCGATCGGCGGCGCGCTGGCAGCAACTGAAAGTGGTTACATGAGGCGAGAGATCCAGGAATCCGCATACAGGACTCAAAAGCAGATCGAATGCGGCGAGACACTTGTCGTCGGGGTCAACGCTTTCCAGACAGATGAGCCAACACCGCCTGAGCGCCTTAAGGTTGACCCCTCGATAGAACAATCACAACGAGCTCGATTGAAGGAACTCCGCGCCAAACGAGATGCGGAACAAGTCGAATCAGAATTGCAGCGAATCGCCTCAACCGCCCGCGGCGAGGAAAATCTAATGCCGCTCTTCATCGAAGCTGTAGAAGCGGGCGCCACACTCGGCGAGATTTGCTCTTGCCTGCGCGGGATCTGGGGTGAGTATCGCTCACCATCGATCTTCTGAACCATTCAACCCCTCTCTACTCAAACGATCTCCCCTTCCGACGGATAGAGGCGTACTCTCTGGCAAAAGCGATATTTAAATATCCGCCTGATGCATTCCTCGCAGCTTATAAACTACATATCAGAACAAGGAAAGATGCAGTTCGTCCGGGAAGAAGCTTTCCATTCACAGCACCAACCTTGTCTGTACGATTTTTCATGTTCGGAAATCTATCTTAGAATATCCCCAAACCAAAACCACAAGAGGATTAATGACTTCAGTCAAACGTATCAATCATATCGCCATCATTGTCGATGAGATCGACGACGCGCTGCTCTTCTGGCGCGATGCCCTGGGGCTAAAAATCACCCACGTCGAAGAAGTCCCAGATCAGGATTCCATCGTCGCTTTCCTGCCTGTTGGAAACACGGAGATCGAGTTAGTTAAACCGACATCTGAAGAGAGCGGAATAGCGCGCTATCTAAAAAAACGTGGACCGGGATTCCACCACATCTGCCTTGAAGTCGACGACATCAAAGCCTTACTGGAATCGCTGAAAGCAAGCGGTGTGCGGTTAATTAACAGCGAACCTGTCATCGGCACCGGTGGGAGAAGGATTGCCTTCGTCCATCCCGAAAGCACTCATGGGGTGCTGGTTGAGCTTTACGAACTTTCCCCAGAGTAACCTGTTGTTCATCTTGCACGGTATCTCAACATCGCTATCGTGCTCTTGAGGAAGAGCAAATCGTCGCTGTGGGTGTATTAGGTACTTTGAGAGGTTAATTCTCGTAGGGGTAACTTATAAAGTGTAAGAAATCCAGCCATGAAGTAATGACAATGCTTTCGTAATGTAGACTTACAACCCCTCTTGAAGGTTTACATAGGAATGCGGAAAATTAACGACTCGTTCGTAGCACATCACCCTTTGTCAGAGCGAGCAGATCTTGTGGTGTGAGTCGGAAAACAGCGCGTGGTGTCCCAGCGGCAGCCCAGATCTCATCATACTCCAGTAGATCTTGGTCGATCAGCGTTCGGATTGGTACATCATGCCCAATCGGTGGAACACCTCCGATCGCGTATCCTGTTTGTGCACGCACAAACGCCGCAGGAGCGATCTTGATCATCTCTCCCACCTTCTCTGCAACCAAGTGTTCATCGACGCGATTCTTCCCGCTCGCGATCACTAAGTAAGCATGTCCCGAATCCTCGCCCTGGAAGATTAACGACTTCGCGATCTGACCAGCATTACAACCAACCGCAGCCGCCGCGTCTTCCGCTGTTCTTGTGCTCATCGGCAGCTCAAGCACATCCAAGGAGACCCCGTGGGCATCGAGTGCACCCTGAACCTTCTGGGCAGATTCGCTTATTTGTCCTTCCACATCTGTTATTACCTTTTTTGGAGGGTTAGATCGATCTGCGAGTATTTGGGCGACAATCGCCAGGCTCGAGGTCATCCCGAGACCGGCAGCCATTGCCGTCATACTGTAGAGAATAATCATGATTGGGGAGATAAGCACGAAAGTGAGTGATGAGCCCATCTCCTCTCCCAGCCCGGGCGCAATCAACGCTGTCATGATCGAAATCGGTGCAAATAGCACATAGCCAGCGTCAACCAATCCTGCGCCCAACTTCGTCTTGAAAACCTTGCGAACGCCAAGATACAGCAACCCGCTGAGCACTCCCGCTATGAAGAGACCAACCGCTTCAGCTATGAGGGTTAAACCCGACGGTAGATAGGCGAAGTGTAAGACCATGAAGCCGAGGCCGACAATTGGCCAGGCGAAGCCAATAAAAACCAGGATAAATCTTCGCTTCTTTTTCATGATTTTCTCTTTGTGCTAAACAGATCCCATCGCGCCTACCAGTTCTCTTCCTGGCATTTTCCCATAACTCCGAGTTAACCCCCAACCCCGCCTAGTAAGCGGCGGGGTTGGGCTAAAACGAACGGGAGGAGCCGCTATCATTCGCTAATGCGAAGCGCTTCCTGAATATTCCCTGTTGGAGGCTGGGACCGATGGGAAAGTATTTGGGCAGCAATCGCCAGGCTCGAGGTCATCCCGAGGCCGGCAGCCATTGCCGCCATGCTGTATAGAGCAATCATTAATGGGGATATAAGCACGAAGGTGATTGGTGAACCCATTTCCTCTCCTAACCCGGGTGCAATCAGCGCCGTCATTATTGAGATCGGAGCGAATAGCAGGTAACCGACATTTACTAGGCCCACGCTTAAATTCGTCCTAAAAACGTTGCGAACGCCGAAATACAACAACCCGCTGAGCACTCCCGCTATGAAGAGACCCAACATCTCAGCAATGAGGCTCAAGCCCGACGGAAGATAGCCGAAGTGTAAAGCCATGAATCCAAGGCCGACTGCTGGCCAGGCTAGACCAATCAAGACCAGACTTAATTTTCGATTCTTATCCATTGTTTCCTCCCGGCGCAAGACGGCTCCATAAGCGCCTAACGGTCCTATTTGTCCTATTCTGTCATAATTCTCGAGGCTTGAGTTAAGTTTGTAAGGCCGCTGCAAGCTGGTGTAGAAGGCATCATCCCTACGTGTTTTTAAGGACCTACATGCTATAATCCAAAACCTGTGAAAACATCATCGCTCGGAGGCGTTGCATGTTTGGCTCGGAAAAGCTGAAGTCGATTAAGCATGCTTTAAAGAATTGGGAGAAGACCACTCTCCAGCAAAGTTTAAGCAGTTTTCCGGAGAGGCGAGATCGCTTTATAACCTCCTCCTCAGAAGAGATTAACCGCCTCTATACCCCTCTCGACATCGCTGAAATGGATTACCTCTCAGACATTGGTCTTCCGGGTGAGTACCCATATACTCGCGGCGTTCACCCTACGCTACATCGCGGACGCATGTGGACAATGCGGATGTTCTCTGGTTTCGGAACAGCCCAGGAGACGAACCAACGCTTTAAATACTTGCTCGACCAGGGCCAAACAGGCCTCTCTGTCGCCTTCGACCTCCCCACCCTTATGGGCTATGACACCGATGATCCTGAGGCGGCAGGTGAGTTTGGGAAATGCGGCGTCGCCATCTCCTCTTTGAAGGATATGGAAATCCTGCTCGATGACATACCCCTCGATGTCGTTTCCACAAGCATGACGATCAATTCCCCCGCCGCGGTTATTTGGGCAATGTACATAGCGGCCGCGGAGAAGCGGGGAGTGCGGCCGGATCAATTACGGGGAACGACACAGAACGACATCTTGAAAGAATATATTGCCCAGAAGGAATATATCTTCCCTCCTGAGCCGTCCATGCGGCTGGTCATCGATACGATCGAATATGGGACCGAGAACCTGCCCCTCTGGAACACGGTCTCCATCTCCGGTTACCACATCCGCGAAGCCGGCTCGACCGCTGCGCAGGAATTGGCATTCACGCTCATAGACGGGTTAGAGTATGTCCGCTGGACTGTGGAGCGCGGCCTAGATATTGACAGCTTCGCCCCCCGGCTTTCTTTCTTCTTCAACGCCCATAACGATTTCTTCGAGGAAATCGGAAAGTACCGCGCCGCGCGGCGTATATGGGCGCATGAAATGCGTCATACCTTCGGCGCGCAGAACTCGCGCTCCTGGCTCTTGCGATTTCACACGCAGACCGCGGGCGCCAGCCTGACGGCTCAACAACCAGAGATCAACATCATCCGCGTTGCTGTCCAAGCCCTGGCCGCAGTTCTCGGCGGAACCCAGTCTCTGCATACCAACTCAATGGATGAAGCTCTTGCGCTGCCGTCCGAACATGCTGTTACGATCGCGCTGCGCACACAGCAGATCATCGCCGAGGAATCCGGTGTGGCCAACACAATCGACCCTCTGGGGGGCTCGTTCTATGTTGAGCAGATGACCAACCGCCTTGAGACGCAGACGCGCGAGTATTTCCGCAAAATTGGAGATCTCGGCGGTGTTTTACCCGCTATCGAAATGGGATTCTTCCAGCGCGAGATCCAGGAGGCGGCTTACCGCTATCAGCGGGAGATCGATACCGATGAACGGCACATCATCGGGGTCAATGCCTACAAGGACCAAGAACCCATTTCCATCCCCTTACTCGAGATGGATCCTGAAGGCCATCGTCGCCAGGTCTCACGTCTCGAAGAGCTGCGTCGAACGCGCGATAATGGCGCCGTCGGTCAAGCTCTAGACAACCTGCGAATCGCCTGCCAGGGAACAGAAAATACGATGCCGTACATCATCGATGCCGTGCGAACTTACGCGACGCTGGGCGAGATTATCGACGTAATGCGTGAGGTCTTCGGGACGTTTCAGGAACCCTCCTGGCTGTAGCCATAGGATGACCGATAGATTTATAAAGCCCCGATCGACAATCGGGGCTTTTTGACTAGTGAACAGCCAGGGTGAAGATTATTAAGTGGGGTTTCTCAAAAGAACCCGGATGCCTGAAATTTCTCCAGCCTTTGGATACCTAACAAAACGGTCTGAGCCCTCAAGCCTTTTCTTGCCCTAACAGAAATCTACCATCTATCAACTTTTTCATCGCCAAGATAGATTGCGATCAGGAACTTCCAAAGTACTGGACTGCGATCTCTAATAATTTTCCTGTCTGGAAAACGAACTTTGCCCTTACAGATGGGTTTAAAGTCCCCAGGAAACTGTCAATATCCGACTCAAGGTCTTCCATCGGAGCTTGCGTGCAGTGCTGCAGCCAGGCGATCGCATTCCCTCTATAAGGATCTGGTAGAGCTTTGATTCGATTGACAAGCGCCGATCCACCATAGGTATCTCTGATCATGACGGGCATCCCTCCAAGGTATTCCCTCTTTGTACGTAATTGCTCTCCCATAAGCCCTTAATGCAAGGTTCGGACCAGCAGCGGATTAAGTGACGCGCCTTACTGCAAGCGAAGCATCCGACATGAATATTTGCTATGATCAGGATATGACCTCATTCGAAGCGGCATATCGCCAACTCCATCGTTCAGGCGCATTGATGGAGCGCGCCGAGCGAGCCCGGGAACATGAACGGGCATGTGATCTCTGCGCTCGATATTGCCGTGTTGATCGTTCTGTGAGACCTGGAGGCTGCCGTACAGGGTTGAAGGCGCGTGTTGCTTCTTATGGCCCCCACCACGGTGAAGAGAATCCCCTGCGCGGTCAGCGAGGTTCGGGGACGATCTTCTTCTCCTGGTGCAACCTTCGCTGCCAGTATTGTCAGAATGCTGATATCAGCCAGTCACCTGCTGGAAGAGAGATAGAGAGCAAGGAGTTAGCAGCCATTATGCTCGAGCTCCAGCGTAGGGGCTGCCACAATATTAATTTTGTCTCACCATCCCATGTCGTCGCCGAGATCCTGGAAGCACTCGTAATCGCAGCCGAATTTGGTTTGAACATCCCCTTGGTATACAACACCGGCGGCTACGATTCACCTGAGGCTCTTGCACTTCTCGATGGCGTGATCGATATCTATATGCCCGACATGAAATACGTGGATCGACTCATAGCCCGGCGTCTTTCAAAAATCGGAAATTACCCGGCGATCAACCAATCCGCCGTGAGAGAGATGCATCGTCAGGTCGGCGATCTCGTCCTGGATAAGCACGAGATCGCCCAACGCGGATTGCTCGTGCGCCATCTAATCCTGCCCGAGAATCTTGCGGGAACAGAAGAAATTGTCCGCTTCCTGGCGGAGGAGATCTCATCCAATACGTACCTGAACCTCATGGACCAATACCGGCCTGCTTATCGGGCAGCGATGTACCCTCCACTGGATCGCCCTCTGACTCCTACGGAATATGCCGACGCTGTTGTCATGACGAAGCGTGCAGGGCTGAACCGCCTGGACGACCGACAGCGCGGCAAATTTCTTAGCTGGGATTGATCCTCTGATATTCAAAACCAGCGACCATTAACTTGATTTATCCTACACGCGGAGGGCCAATCTAGTAGGTGCCGTCGGGGTAATGGACCGGAACCGCCACTAGCCTCGCCTTCATTCATCCTGGATTCAACTACGAAGCGCAACTCTAGATTCGAACTTGATTAGCTTCCAAATGGATCTGACCGTTTACTTGTTCTCGTAGATTCCATTCCTCAAGGGAAGCTTTTCGGATTAGAACCAAGGATCCATAGATCTCGGGTTCGAATCGGAAGAAGGGGGCCTTGGAGAGTCAGGCTTAATTCATATGGACTACCAGTGTATGTGCCTGCACCCTCTCAGATGTCAGGGTTCACCTTCTTCCTTTGGGGCTAAGAAAATGAATCCAATGATTTGGAAAAGCCTGACGGTCTACGTTTCATCCGGGGAGCTGAAATTAAGAACTCAAGAGCTAGGCTGATTACCCCCAGGTTACGAGTTCTAACCTTGTACAAGGGGGCTTGGAAGGAAAAAGGTACCCTTTCAGGTGCCTTAAGGTAGCGGGGTTCAGATTCCGCTAGTCCAGAGCGAAGCGTGGGAAACTGAGGACCTTCAGGTTATGAGCTTTGCGGAGCATAGGATGAATTGTCTCGACGTTACCATGCTTTTGGCCATCCATAATGAGGGTCAGCGGGCAAGTATTTTCGCGATTTCATAAAAATCCAGGTCTACCTGACGGGATTGGCTCACGACATCTTCGAGTTTCTGCATAACGATCTCACGCCCGTTTAGCCCGGTCATCACATCGCTTTCACCGGCGATTAGCGCCTTCACGGCTTTCACACCCATTCGCGTCCCAAGGATGCGATCAAAAGCAGATGGACTACCTCCGCGGACAACATGCCCCAGGATCGTAATTCGGGTCTCGAATCCGCAGTCATCCTCGACTAGCTTACTGACTACATCTTCTGGTTTATAAGAAGCTCCCTCCGACATGATGATGATGGAGTGTGATTTCCCGCGATCATAGGCATCGATGATCTCTTTCGAGATCTGGTCAACTGGGATTTCATTTTCTGGGATGATAACAACTTCGGCCCCGCCAATTACGCCTGAGATAAGGGCAAGGTAACCGCAATTTCTACCCATCGTTACAACAAGGAATGCGCGCTGATGTGATGATGCTGTGTCGCGAAGCTTGTCAACCGCCTCCCTAATCGTATTCAAGGCCGTGTCTACTCCCAGCGACATATCGGTCCCCCATATATCGTTATCGATCGAAGCCGGCACGCCTATCACCGGAAAGCCCATCTCAGCCAGGATATGTGTCCCTCGCATCGTTCCATCACCACCGATTACAACAATCCCATCGATCTCCGATTCGTTAAGTTCGCGCTTTCCCTGCCGCTGGCCCTTCTTCGTTTTGAACTCCGGACATCGTGCGGTACGGAGAAATGTGCCCCCGCGCTGCATAATTCCTCCAACGTCCCGTGCTCTTAGCTGCCGCATCTCCCCGCGGATAAGGCCATCGAAGCCCTCTTCAATCCCAATCACCTCAAGGTCGTGATGAAGTGCGGTTCGGACGACTGCGCGTATACAGGGGTTGATCCCCGGCGCATCCCCGCCGGACGACAGTACTGCAATTCTTCCAAGTTTCATTGGATCCTCAATGTCTCTATGCGGATAACACCCTCACCCAACATCGATGTTAATTGTGCATGGAGGTCGGGGCAATATCCAGTGCTGGAACTGGGGAAATCGACTTGATAACGGCGCGACGCTTCGAATAACAAGAACTCGAAGTGATCGTTTCCCGGATACGATGTGAGCAGGCCATGAACCCTGCGCATTCGCAATGCATCTCTTTGCCGGTCACCAGTTGTCTCTAAGATCACGGTGACCATTTTGACTACCCCATCCCGAAACGGCTCGAGTGGAGCGGGAGAAATAGCGGGCGGTGCTTCCGATAATTCACGATCTATATTTTGTGGTGTGACTGCCTGCTCTATGGGATTTTGTTCCTCAAGCGAAGTCGCGATAGATTGGCCCTCGAACGTGAGTGCGATTGAATCGTCCCCTATATCGGCTGCGGGAGGAGGTGAAAGTTCTTCCCCCTCACTTGCATTTGATGGCGGTTGCGGAATCTCTCTGGGCTCCACCTGTGGAACAGGTTCCGGTGGAGGAGTTCGGGCAACTTTGCTATGATCTCCATTAATAGCTCGTACCTTCGAGAAATCATCAGTGATCTGGTCAGCGAGGATCTTCACCGCGCCTCGCTCACGGTCAACTTTCCCTACGACGACGACGATATCTTCTTCGCTCAACCACGTAGAGATATTCTTCCAGACCCGACTGAATACAACCAGCTCAATAGTCCCCTGTAAATCCTCCAGAGTGACGAAGCCCATCGCCTTCCCGGTGCGAGTCTGGTATGGCCTTAGATTACACACTTCCCCGGCGACGCAAACCTGCTGCCCTTGGGATGTCTCCTCTAATTCTGAGCTAAAGTGAGTGATAATTTGTTTGAGTTCCGATGAATACGGTGTCAGGGGATGGTCCGAGATGTAAATCCCTAATAATTCCTTCTCCCAGCTCAGGAGACGGCGTTGAGGAATATCCGAGGTCACAGGAGGCAAGTCCAGGGTGTCGCTCATGCCAGTCTTCTGACCGAAGAAGGACATCTGACCCGCCTCAGCTGCTCGGAAATGGTTAGCGGACAATGCCATGATTCGGTCCATGTAATCCATCATAGCGATACGCGGCGCGAGGCTATCGAGAGCGCCAACGCGAATAAGACTCTCCATCGCCCGCTTGCCGACCTTGCGTAAATCAACCCGCCGGGCGAATTCCTCCAGGGTGTTGAATACCCCTTCTTCCTCTCGAGCTTCAAGAATAGTCTCGATCGCTCCCTGACCGACATTCTTAGCCGCACCGAGTCCGAAACGGATTCCCGCTTTCCCGCCGTCACGATCCTCTGGGGAGAAATCATAGCCGCTCGAATTCACATCAGGCGGTAGAATTTCTAACTCCATTTGGCGACAATCGGCGATGTAGAGCGCCACTTTATCTGTATCATTCTTGAAGACGGACAGCAAAGCCGTCATATATTCAAGAGGGTAATGCGTCTTGAGATAGGCCGTCTGAACTGCGATGACCCCGTAATCGGCGGCGTGTGCTTTATTGAAGCCATAACGGGCAAAATTCTCCCAATCATCAAAAACATCGGCGGCTGTTTTCTGATTGACGTCATTGTCGACTGAGCCCTGAATAAATTTTTTCCGATGGGTCTTCAGCGACTTCGCCTTCTTTTTCGCAATCGCCTTCCGAAGGTCATCAGCCTCAGATGCCGTGTACCCAGCCATCTCCATGGCCGCGAACATGATCTGCTCTTGATATACAGGGATCCCATACGTCTCTTCGAAGATCGCCTCAAGTGTTGGGTGAGGGTAGGAAACTTTTTCCTGTCCATGCATGCGGCGAATATAGGTTGGGATGAAATCCATCGGTCCTGGCCGGTAGAGTGCCACCATGGCGATCACATTGGCTAACTCACGCGGCTTCATCTCCATAAGATAGCGCCGCATTCCAACTCCTTCAACCTGAAATACGCCCAGGACATCCCCCCGCCCCATGAGTTCAAAGGTTTCAGGGTCATCAATAGGGATTGTGTTTATATCCAGTGCAACCCCATGGCGAATGCTAATCAGCTCACAGGCACGCGCCATCACCGTAAGGGTTGAAAGACCAAGGAAATCAACTTTGAGTAGCCCTAAGGAGTCCAGTATCTGCATCTCGAATTGAGTCACCGCGCCGATGGGGTTATCCTCTTGGTTCCCACCCGTACAGCGATGGAGGGGGATGTACTCGGTGATCGCTTCATCGGTGATGACCACTCCTGCAGCATGTGTTCCCGCATGTCGGACTACACCCTCCAATCGCGCCGCTGTATCGATTAGTTCCTGTAAGTAGGGCGTTTCGGTATAAAGCTCGTTTAACGCCGGAACCTGATCGAGTGCCTCCAGGATTGTGATCGGTTTTCCGGGGATATTCGGGATCAATTTCGCCACCCGGTCTACTTCCGGTAGCGGGATGTCTTTCACCCTTCCTACGTCCCGTATTGCGGCACGAGCTCCGAGCGTCCCGAAGGTTATGATTTGTGCAACCTTATCGCGCCCATACTTATTCGCAGTGTATTCGAGCACTCGAGATCGGAGATCATCCTGAAAGTCCAGGTCAATATCCGGCATCGAGACACGTCCCGGGTTTAGGAACCGCTCGAAGATCAGCCCGTGCTCGAGAGGGTCGACCAATGTGATTTCAAGTGCATAGGCCACAATGGAACCCGCCGCAGATCCACGCGCGTTGTACCAGATATTCTCCTCGCGGGAAAATCGACATAGATCCCATACGATGAGAAAATAATTATCGAAGCCCATCTCATGAATGATGCCCAGCTCATAGTTCAAGCGTTCCTGAAAAACTGAATCCTGGGCGTGATCCCCATAGCGTTTTTGTAACCCGATATCACATAGATGACGCAGGTAACTGTCGGAGGTAAATCCATCGTTCACTTCGAAATGCGGCAGATGATAACCTTTGAATTCAAGGTCTACTTCGCAGCGTTCGGCGACTAAAACTGTATTCTCAATTGCTCCAGGAATATGGCCGAAGAGCTGCTTCATCTCTTGGGTAGAGCGAAGGTAATACGAGGGATCCGTCATGCGCATCCTGTCAGGATCCGACTGGAGAGACCCGGTCTGGACACAAAGGAGTAGATCTTGTAGTTCGGCGTCACTGCGTTCGACGTAGTGAACATCGTTGGTGGCGAGAAAACGACCATCATACCGTTTGGCCAAATCGATGAGTTTCTTATTAATCTCCGGTAATTCTGGGATGTCATGAGACTGCAATTCAAAGAAGAAGTGATCACGGTCGAAAATCTCAAAATACCAATCCAGGAGTTCGCGAGCGTGTTCGTCCTGACCTCGTTCGAGAGCACGCGGGACTTCCCCCGAGAGGCAGCCTGTTGTACAGATCAATCCTTCATTGTGTTCAGCCAGGAAATCGTGGTCAATCCGCGGGCGGTAATAAAAACCATCGAGCTGTGCAGCAGAGGCGATCTGCAGCAAATTTTTATATCCCGTATCGTTTTCTGCAAGAAGCAGAAGATGGAATGCACGACTGTCCAATTTAGGATCTCGATCATGCATTGTCCGCGCGGCAAGATAGGCTTCGATTCCGATGATCGGTTTGATGCCCGCTTCTTTTGCGGCTCTATAAAAGGAAATCGCGCCGAACATCACGCCGTGATCCGTCAACGCCAACGCCGGCATATCCAGTTCTTTTGCCTTCTGGACCAGCTTATCAACTTTGCTCAGCCCATCTAGCAGTGAGTATTCAGAGTGTACATGGAGATGAACGAATGACATCCGTGTGATTACTTTCTTAATACTCTAATTAGGAGGGCACCAATGGCTGATTATAGCTAACGGTTCTCGGTTCCGCTACCCTTTTGTCCCCGAGAAACAAATTTTTTCGAAGGGACACGTCGTGACGTGCCCATACTGAGATTTGCGTCCGTTGCTCCAATTGACTAAACTCCCTAAACTGCTGAGCCTGGTAAATGCCGTAAGCACACACATATTATGAGCATCCTCTCGATCCTGCGATCCATTCGCACACTTGGTTTGAATAACAGCCTCGCCGCTGTGCTGTATGCCTTCCAAAGGGATCGGCTAAACAATACCTATCGAAGAGATCTGATTCAAGCTAGCGACAAGTCGCTCAGCCCAGGCTCTCTCCAGGAAGCCTACTCAATCCAATTGGGCGCTAGATTCCACTTCGAACACGCCGATTTGGAAATCGTATTCCTGGATACTGATGTCGTCCGTCTATCTTGGAAGCCAGGGATTCCTCCCATTCCTTATGCCATCGCCGACTTCAACTGGCCAGGAGCCAGCAGCGCATTAACTGAAACAGATGAAGGCTGGAGATTTCGCAGCGACGCCATTACCATCGATATTGGAGAAAGAGGAAATCTCACCTTTACTGACATGGCAGGTAACCTCCTGCGGGAAGAAGAACCCCCCACTCGAGTCGGTGAAGCCTGGACACAACAAGCAAAAATACCCGAACAAGCCGGACTCTATGGCTTAGGGGAGCGAGCTGCAAACCTGAACTTGCGCGGCGGAAGCTACCGACTGTGGAACAAAGACCCAGGTGGCAGCTATAAACCCGGCGATGACCCTCTCTACTTTTGTGCTCCAGTATACCTATGTCTCCATTGTGGGGGCAGCTATCTGGTTTTTTATGAGAACTCTTTTGATGGATTCGTCTCATTCAACGAGCATGCAGAAGCGCACTTCGAGAGCGGCATGCTTCGTTATTATTTCATTCCAGGACCTCCCGCTAAGGTTCTCAATCGCTTCAGTGATCTGACGGGAAAGCCGCCCCTCCCCCCGCTCTGGGCGCTCGGATACCACCAATCCCGCTGGGGGTACAAAACTGAAGCAGATATCCGCGAATTAACTACCAACTTCGATCACCACGAACTCCCCATCAGCGCAATCCACCTCGATATCGACTATATGGAAGGGTATCGCGTTTTCACTATCGACAGGAAGCGCTTCCCAGATTTGAAACGACTCGCGACTGAGTTGCTGGAGGAACATATCCGCCTTGTTGCCATCGTAGATCCGGGAGTGAAGATCGACCGCAACTACTCAATTTATAATGGCGGGGTACAGGAAGATGCATTCTGCAAACTTCCATCCGGACAACGGCTCCGAAGCTTAGTATGGCCAGGTTGGGTACACTTCCCCGACTTCACAGATTCAGGGGCACGTCAGTGGTGGATAGATCTTTACCCGCGTCTTCTCGAAGATGGAATCGCTGGTATATGGCACGATATGAACGAACCATCTGCATTCGCTGCCTGGGGTGGTAAAACCCTTCCCCTCAATACTCAACACACACTCGAAGGACAGCTCGGCGACCACCGCCAGGCGCATAATCTCTACGGTTTATTGATGAACAAAGCCGGTCACAGAGCCTTACAACAGTACCGACCCGATAAGAGACCCTGGCTTGTCTCCCGTTCAGGGTGGGTCGGTATGCAGCGCTATGCATGGAATTGGACTGGGGATGTGGATAGTTCGTGGGCAACCCTGCGGCAAACCATCGCCATAATGCTGGGCTTGGGTCTCTCGGGGATCCCCTACACAGGCAGCGATATTGGCGGTTTCAGTGGGGAGCCAAGTTCAGAGCTTTACTTGCGTTGGTTCCAGATAGCCGCCTTCACGCCTTTCTTCAGGACCCATTCTGACCACGCCACACCGCGCCGCGAGCCCTGGGCTTTTGACGATTCGACGCTTCAGATCGTGCGATCGTCCTTACAGCTTCGTTATCGCCTCTTGCCCTATTTCTATTCGTTGGCGTGGGAATGCACACAAGCCGGGCTTCCCCTCCTGCGGCCGCTCTTCTGGTTAAGCCCGGAGGAACCCTCCTCCTGGGATATCCAGGATCAGTTCCTCCTGGGCGATGACTTGCTTGTCGCACCGGTTTTAGAACCAGGTGTGGAGCAACGCACGGTAACGATTCCTCCCGGCCGTTGGTACAGCTTCTGGGACGACCAACCTTACGATGGACCATGTGAGCTCCCGATCGATGTATCCTTGGAACAGATTCCTGTCTTCGTACGGGCAGGTGCTGTATTGCCAACACAAGAGGGGGAAGAGCTTACCCTGCACCTTTTCCTTCCTGATCATGGAAAATACACTAGTTCACTTTACAGCGATGAGGGGGACGGATATGGTCCCTGGCGTGTAGATCGATTCTCTCTAAATACTGAGAACGATGCCTATGAACTGTTGCGTGAGGTTGAGGGGGAATTCGAAAGCCATTCTCGCCTTTGGCTTGCTGTCCATGGCGCTCAAGTTAAACGATGTTCCGTCGACAGCCAGGATGCCTCCTGTGAGGGTGGTTGTTTCTTGGTTGGGGATTTCCAAGTTGTCCGCTTGGAGATTGATTGAACTGAGGAGATAAAACACCCTGAGCGTGCGTACCATGAGCTCCTCAACAAGGAGCTCATGGTTTTTATTGATAAGTAAGGGGGCTGTCCCTTTTGAGACAGCCCCTCTGGGTTTTTCACTTAGACAAATTTGACCCTCTGTTCTACTTCTTCTTCTTGGCAGTTGAGCCAGTCTTCTTCCCGCTCGAACTGGTCTTCTTCGCAGTCGAGCTGGTCTTCTTCGGAGCCGAACTGGTCTTCTTCACCGTTGTGCTTGTCGTCTTTGCGGGCAACTGCGGTTTCTTCTCAGGTTTGGATTCGACACCATATTCTTGCCGCCCGAAGCGGGTCATTAAGACCGCTCCTGTGCCGACGATTCCCACCAGGAATGGAACTATCCATCCGATACAGGGGATAAGCCCAATTCCATTGACAACAAGGCTTAAGATCAACGTTCCCAGTCCCGCAGCGACGACCGGTTGAAAGTCCTGATTCGTCGCCTCTGAGAGACGATTACCGACTTCCAAGCCCATCGCAACCATTCCCAACACCCAGGCAGCAGCCAGAACCACCGCTCCTATAATGCCAACTACTGAAAAACAAATCGTGATCAGGAGAAGGACAAAGAGAATCGGTGCTATGAAGGCCGTCAGTAATCCCAACGCTCCAGCGAGCACAGGTTGGGATACGACAGTATCCGCAACCACTTGCGTGTGCTTGGGCAGGAACATCATGACTAATACCGCCAACGCTGCCAGCATCAGGCTCGTGAAGAGATAGGCGAGGATATTCCCGACGAAGGAGTACCTGAAGGACGATAGTCTTCCAAGGGGATAACTATCCCAGTTGGCGAAACGGAAATCCATTGGAAAATTTAACGCTTCGCCGTCGATAAAATCTCCCTCTATCTGAGCGGTGCCGCGGTTCACACTAGCGCCGAAAGTGACGAGATCACCCCCGACGAAAGCATTCGAACCTAAGTTGGCGTTTCCTCCCACAATCACCAGATCACTTTCGATATTACCTGCAGCGAAGATATCTCCCCCGACGAGAAAGACGGATCCTGTAACGGCCGATCCTTCCTCGAGCGTGGCCGACCCCCCGATGACAGCTAGATCGCCGTCGAGGACTTCCCCACTCTCAAGGATAAAATTGGTCCCAAACACCACCCGTCCATCCTCGAAACCACCCGCAAAAGCGGTAATGGGGATAGCCAAAGCGATAAAGATGACCACTAGACTTGTAAACATAAACCGTTTCATTTCACTTGCTCCCTTCGAATAGTATTAAAACCGGTTCGGTATATTGAAAACATCCAGATTACCGCGAGACCACTGGTCGCGGCGGCGATAGCGAGCAACAGACCAGCCGGCAGGCTTTGGGTGATTCCTTCTAGCAGGACGAGAGCGAAATCCCAAAGTATCGTGAGAAGCCCACCGAGCAGCATCAGACCATTGATAGACTTCAATAAGAGACGGATAGCTGATGGAACGAAGGTCAATAACTCAGCACCAAAAAAAACCGTTACGATGATCAAGCTGACTAAAAGTGCCAAGATCATAGCCAATGTGAGCCGCTCTTGCTTTCGCCGTTTGTAAACGACGAGCCGCTCACGGAAACGCTCCGTAAAACCCGTCGCTGGTTCCATCTGTGGTGCTGCACGCATTTCCCCTTCCAGGTCGCTCCAGGATGTGGCCAGCGCTTTGCACTGCTCACACTCCCGTAAGTGGGCTTCCAGGGCAATCCGTTCCTCATGCCCCAGATTATCTATGTCAAACAATAGCGCTTCAAACTGCGGATGCTTCATCTTGCCTGCCTCCATTGACGAACGCCTTGTTCTGAACATGCCACCGATACGACATCTCTCGACGTGTTCGGTGCAACCGACTCTTCACAGCCGATATCGAAAGCGACAAGCTCTCCGCAATCTCCTCGTAGGAAAAGTCATACCAGTAACGCAGGATCACAGCAGCTCGATCCTTTTCCCCGATCCCGTCAAGCATGCTTCGGATTTCCTCTGCGTGTTCTAGCTGCAGAACATTTACCTCGGCACCGGGTGTTGATGCGCCTCTTTCTCCCCGGGGGAGAAGATCATCCAGCGAGACCAACTTCAGCCTCCTGCGCCTCAAGCGATCGATACAATAGTGCGATGCGATCGACAGCAGCCATGTAACAAACTTCCTTTTAGGGTCATAACGATTGAGGTTGCGGTAGGCTCGCAGGAATGATTCCTGAGCCGCATCCTCTGCCTCTTCTTTATTTCCCAGCATACGGTAGCACAGGTTGTAAACTGGGACCTGGTAGCTTTCGACAATCTGGGCAAAAGCATCGTCATCGCCCTGAGTAGCTCGATCGATCCATAGGTCTTCTTCATCGCTTCGGTGAGATTCCGCCATGCCTACCTGTCTTAGATCAGTGCCCTACCCTACTATACGCAATAAAGCTGGGAAAGTTCCTTTTTTCCAGAAACTGACTTTGGTATTCTTGCTCAGATATCGCTGGGTTTAACTTGTTCCAAGAATGGATTGATCCAGCACGCAGCCGTCTCGTATCTGTCAGCGCAGGAATAACTCGATCATCGTTGCATCCAGTGAACTTTGAGGTTTTCGATCTGGACGTTTAAACTGGGCTGCCGTCAGGGAAGAACTGCGTCTGGTATAGATCTGCGTACATCCCCTCTTGCTCGAGTAAATCTTCGTGCCTGCCACTCTCCACTAATCTGCCCTTATCCATTACCAGGATCAAATCAGCATTGATCACCGTGCTTAAACGGTGCGCGATGACAAGTGATGTTCTCCCTCTCCGCACCTCTTGCATTGCTTCCTTGATGAGCGCCTCAGACAGGGAATCTAAGTGGCTCGTCGCTTCATCGAGGATCAGGATTTTTGGGTCCTTGAGCAAAACACGAGCGATCGCTACCCGCTGCTTCTCGCCTCCTGAAAGACGGTACCCACGCTCACCAACAACCGTGTCATACCCCTCCTGCAAGGAAATGATGAAATTGTGAATATTCGCTGCCCGGCAGGCTATTTCCAACTCACCATGTGTAGCGTCGGTCTTCGCGTAGCGCAGGTTATCGCGAATCGTTGTGTGAAAGAGATAGGTCTCCTGTGTCACCATGCCGATGTGTTTTGCAATCGTATCCAATGTAAGATCGCGTAAATCATAACCATCAAGCATGATTCGACCGCTTGTGGGATCAAACAGTCGCGGCAGGAGGTACGTAATCGTGGTTTTACCGGCTCCGCTCGGACCTACAAGTGCTGCCATCGACCCCGGTTGGATTTCGAAACTCACATCCTGCACTGCCCAGCGCGTTTCTCGCGGTTCTTGCTTGTCCTTTTCGTCACTGGGTTCACTTTTAACCTTCGGGGGGATATACGTCGTTTGACTGCGTCTGGCAAAACGGAATTGTTCTTCCAGCCCAACGGGCTCGCCGTTATGATGCTCATAACTGAAGCTAACTTCATTAAAACTTACGTTTCCCCTCGGGTCAACGAGATCGGTCGCATCAGGATGCTCATGGATCTCAATCGGTAGATCGATGACTTCAAATACGCGCTCAAAGCTCACCATCGATGTAGCCAGGTCCACGCGGGCGTTTGTCATTGCGGTAATTGGGCCATAAAGTTGTCCAAGATAGGTAGAGAAGGCGACGATCGTCCCAATAGTGAAGGTCCCCATTAGCACAAGGTGACCACCAACCAGGAAAACAAGCGCGCTGCCAACTGCGCTTGCCAGACCTAAGGATAGGAAAAACCATCGCCCGACGACTGCTTGGCGAACGCCGATGTCCCGGACCTTTTCCGCATGTCCCCGAAATCTATCAACTTCAGAACTGTAGCGGCCGAAGATCTTCACCAGAATCGCACCGCTGATATTGAGAGTCTCATTCATCATCGCGTTCATTCTAGCGTTGATTTCCATCGAGCGGCGGGCGATGTTGCGCAAGACGGTACCCACCCGGCGAGCGGGGATGACAAATAACGGCAAGATCGCCACACCAATAAGAGTCAAGCGCCATTCCATGGAAAACATGATGATGAGCGTTGTTACGATGGAGAAGGTGTTGCTCAGCAGAGTAACCAGCGTTCCCGTCACCGCTCTTTGCGCACCGACCACGTCGTTGTTCAGGCGGGACATCATCTCACCAACCTGTGTGTTGGTGTAAAAGCGCAAACCCATGCGCTGCAGGTGAGCGTAGGTAGCACTGCGCAGATCTAAGATGATCCCTTCCCCAACGAAGGAACTCATATAGCGCTGGGCAACACCTAACAAGCCGTTAATCAAAGGGACAGCTATCATACCAAGAGCCAGCAAATTCAAGCGTGTTGTATCTCTGGCTGGTATCGCCTTATCGATAAAATCTCGGATTAACAACGGAGGGATCAAGCTGATCAACGAGATACCAGCCATCGTGATCAATACGATGACCAATTTTAGCCAGTAGGGACGCGCATAACCCGCCACCCTGCGCAGCAGACGCCAGGATAATTGGGGTTGCTCTTGCTCGTCGTACCTGATAAACGCGCCCCATCTTCCGCCGTGAAATCCCATAAAATAATCGCTTTCAGTTCTCAATATTCGTTCTGAGAATTATACCCCGCTCACCTATCCAACCCGGGTGAGTCGTTGATTGCCAGCGCAGCGAAGCCTATCAGATTTGCGAATGTTCCACTGGTAAAGATCGACCAAAATATGGTCGGCATTCATATGAATTAATTCTCTAGGGTTTTGAGCACCATTGATAAGGATGCC